>NZ_CP070356.1:3240000-3555348 GCF_016919445.1 Pseudomonas sp. PDNC002
CCTGCGGCTGGATCACCTCCTTAATCGAAGATCTCAGCTTCTTCATAAGCTCCCACACGAATTGCTTGATTCACTGGTTAGACGATTGGGTCTGTAGCTCAGTTGGTTAGAGCGCACCCCTGATAAGGGTGAGGTCGGCAGTTCGAATCTGCCCAGACCCACCAATTGTTGTGGTGTGCTGCTGATCCGATAAGGGGCCATAGCTCAGCTGGGAGAGCGCCTGCTTTGCACGCAGGAGGTCAGGAGTTCGATCCTCCTTGGCTCCACCATTAAATCGTCGAAAGCTCAGACATGAATGTTCAGGTTGAACGAACATTGATGTCTGGTCTTTGTGCCAGAACTGTTCTTTAAAAATTTGGGTATGTGATAGAAGTAGACTGAATAATCTCTTTCACTGGTGATTATTCAAGTCAAGGTAAAATTTGCGAGTTCAAGCGCGAATTTTCGGCGAATGTCGTCTTCACGTTCGAGACAGTAACCAGATTGCTTGGGGTTATATGGTCAAGTGAAGAAGCGCATACGGTGGATGCCTTGGCAGTCAGAGGCGATGAAAGACGTGGTAGCCTGCGATAAGCTTCGGGGAGTCGGCAAACAGACTTTGATCCGGAGATCTCTGAATGGGGAAACCCACCCGGGATAACCTGGGTATCTTGCACTGAATACATAGGTGTAAGAGGCGAACCAGGGGAACTGAAACATCTAAGTACCCTGAGGAAAAGAAATCAACCGAGATTCCCTTAGTAGTGGCGAGCGAACGGGGACTAGCCCTTAAGCTTCTTTGAATCTAACAGAACGCTCTGGAAAGTGCGGCCATAGTGGGTGATAGCCCCGTATGTGAAAGGTTCTTTGAAGTGAAATCGAGTAGGACGGAGCACGAGAAACTTTGTCTGAATATGGGGGGACCATCCTCCAAGGCTAAATACTACTGACTGACCGATAGTGAACCAGTACCGTGAGGGAAAGGCGAAAAGAACCCCGGAGAGGGGAGTGAAATAGAACCTGAAACCGTATGCGTACAAGCAGTGGGAGCCTACTTTGTTAGGTGACTGCGTACCTTTTGTATAATGGGTCAGCGACTTATATTCAGTGGCGAGCTTAACCGTATAGGGAAGGCGTAGCGAAAGCGAGTCTTAATAGGGCGTTTTAGTCGCTGGGTATAGACCCGAAACCGGGCGATCTATCCATGAGCAGGTTGAAGGTTAGGTAACACTGACTGGAGGACCGAACCCACTCCCGTTGAAAAGGTAGGGGATGACTTGTGGATCGGAGTGAAAGGCTAATCAAGCTCGGAGATAGCTGGTTCTCCTCGAAAGCTATTTAGGTAGCGCCTCACGTATCACTCCAGGGGGTAGAGCACTGTTTCGGCTAGGGGGTCATCCCGACTTACCAAACCGATGCAAACTCCGAATACCTGGAAGTGTCAGCGTGGGAGACACACGGCGGGTGCTAACGTCCGTCGTGAAAAGGGAAACAACCCAGACCGTCAGCTAAGGTCCCAAAGTTATGGTTAAGTGGTAAACGATGTGGGAAGGCTTAGACAGCTAGGAGGTTGGCTTAGAAGCAGCCACCCTTTAAAGAAAGCGTAATAGCTCACTAGTCGAGTCGGCCTGCGCGGAAGATGTAACGGGGCTCAAACCATACACCGAAGCTACGGGTGCATCGCAAGATGCGCGGTAGAGGAGCGTTCTGTAAGCCTGTGAAGGTGAGTTGAGAAGCTTGCTGGAGGTATCAGAAGTGCGAATGCTGACATGAGTAACGACAATGGGAGTGAAAAACTCCCACGCCGAAAGACCAAGGGTTCCTGCGCAACGTTAATCGACGCAGGGTTAGTCGGTCCCTAAGGCGAGGCTGAAGAGCGTAGTCGATGGGAAACAGGTTAATATTCCTGTACTTCTAGTTACTGCGATGGAGGGACGGAGAAGGCTAGGCCAGCTTGGCGTTGGTTGTCCAAGTTTAAGGTGGTAGGCAGAGATCTTAGGTAAATCCGGGGTCTTAATGCCGAGAGCTGATGACGAGTCATCTTTTAGATGATGAAGTGGTTGATGCCATGCTTCCAGGAAAAGCTTCTAAGCTTCAGGTAACTAGGAACCGTACCCCAAACCGACACAGGTGGTTGGGTAGAGAATACCAAGGCGCTTGAGAGAACTCGGGTGAAGGAACTAGGCAAAATGGCACCGTAACTTCGGGAGAAGGTGCGCCGGCGAGGGTTAAGGATTTACTCCGTAAGCCCATGCCGGTCGAAGATACCAGGCCGCTGCGACTGTTTATTAAAAACACAGCACTCTGCAAACACGAAAGTGGACGTATAGGGTGTGACGCCTGCCCGGTGCCGGAAGGTTAATTGATGGGGTTAGCGAAAGCGAAGCTCTTGATCGAAGCCCCGGTAAACGGCGGCCGTAACTATAACGGTCCTAAGGTAGCGAAATTCCTTGTCGGGTAAGTTCCGACCTGCACGAATGGCGTAACGATGGCGGCGCTGTCTCCACCCGAGACTCAGTGAAATTGAAATCGCTGTGAAGATGCAGTGTATCCGCGGCTAGACGGAAAGACCCCGTGAACCTTTACTGTAGCTTTGCACTGGACTTTGAGCCTGCTTGTGTAGGATAGGTGGGAGGCTTTGAAGCGTGGACGCCAGTCTGCGTGGAGCCATCCTTGAAATACCACCCTGGCATGCTTGAGGTTCTAACTCTGGTCCGTTATCCGGATCGAGGACAGTGTATGGTGGGCAGTTTGACTGGGGCGGTCTCCTCCTAAAGAGTAACGGAGGAGTACGAAGGTGCGCTCAGACCGGTCGGAAATCGGTCGTAGAGTATAAAGGCAAAAGCGCGCTTGACTGCGAGACAGACACGTCGAGCAGGTACGAAAGTAGGTCTTAGTGATCCGGTGGTTCTGTATGGAAGGGCCATCGCTCAACGGATAAAAGGTACTCCGGGGATAACAGGCTGATACCGCCCAAGAGTTCATATCGACGGCGGTGTTTGGCACCTCGATGTCGGCTCATCACATCCTGGGGCTGAAGCCGGTCCCAAGGGTATGGCTGTTCGCCATTTAAAGTGGTACGCGAGCTGGGTTTAGAACGTCGTGAGACAGTTCGGTCCCTATCTGCCGTGGACGTTTGAGATTTGAGAGGGGCTGCTCCTAGTACGAGAGGACCGGAGTGGACGAACCTCTGGTGTTCCGGTTGTCACGCCAGTGGCATTGCCGGGTAGCTATGTTCGGAATAGATAACCGCTGAAAGCATCTAAGCGGGAAACTAGCCTCAAGATGAGATCTCACTGGGAACTTGATTCCCCTAAAGGGCCGTCGAAGACTACGACGTTGATAGGTCGGGTGTGTAAGCGCTGTGAGGCGTTGAGCTAACCGATACTAATTGCCCGTGAGGCTTGACCATATAACACCCAAACAATTTGTGTGTTAGACGGTGAAGACGTAACGAACCGAAAGTTCGTGTGAACCGCAAATACCTGTCACATACCCGAATCTGGATGAGCGTGTGCGCAAGCCACGAGCGTCCGAAAGAATTGCTTGACGACCATAGAGCGTTGGAACCACCTGATCCCATCCCGAACTCAGTAGTGAAACGACGCATCGCCGATGGTAGTGTGGGGTCTCCCCATGTGAGAGTAGGTCATCGTCAAGCTCCTATCCCAAAGCCCCTGGTTAGCGAAAGCTGGCCGGGGGCTTTGCTTATTAGTGTAAGCAAACCGAATTCCGATGAGCGCCAAGGCGAGCATCCAACCGAATTGCTTGACGACCATAGAGCGTTGGAACCACCTGATCCCATCCCGAACTCAGCAGTGAAACGACGCATCGCCGATGGTAGTGTGGGGTCTCCCCATGTGAGAGTAGGTCATCGTCAAGCTTCTAATTCCAAAGCCCCTGATCAGCGAGAGCTGGTCGGGGGCTTTGTCTTTGGGGCTGGAAAATAGGCGGTCTCGCAGCTGGCGGTGTTAGCCGATACATACGGAGCATGCAAAGAGCGTGGCTTCGCGGATCAGGTCCGCTTCTACGAAAGCGTCAGCGGCTTGCTCATGATGATCGTGCGTTCTTCGCCGTAGTGTTGTTCTCGCACAGCGCGATAGCCGAGGCGAGCATAGAAGGCTTGTGCTGTGAGGGAGGAGGGCACCATCAAGGTGTCCAGGCCGCGCTGCAGGGCTGCTTCCTCGATTCGGGCCATCAGGAGTTGACCGATGCCTTTGCGTTGCTGCTGTGGGGCTATGAAGAGGCTGCGTACGGCGTTGCCATCCAGGGCGCAAGTGCCGACGATCCTGCCGCTGAGCAATGCGACGAAGACCAGACGCTGTTTCACCAACTCGATTACGCGCTCTGGCGTGAAATGCACCACGACCGACTCGATAACGCTTGCCGGGTAATCCTGACCATTGCTCTCCCTCACGGCCGCCACTATTACCTGGCTGATTGCAGCAGCGTCTTCGCTACAAGCCCTTCTAATTGCCAAATCCATCTGCATAGTCCCTGTTATCCAGTCTGCCCATCCTGACCTGATTGAAAGCCGGCGGGTAGACGGGAATCGCAGACAACAAAAAAGGCGCCCTAGGGCGCCTTTTTTGTTTGAATCACCGATCAGCCGTTGTGGCGTTTCAGGACCAGGGTGGCGTTGGTGCCGCCGAAGCCGAAGCTGTTGCTCATGACGGTGTCGATCTTCGCGTTCTCGCGGGTCTCGCGCAGGATCGGCATGTCAGCGACTTCCGGGTCCAGTTCGTCGATGTTCGCGGAGCCGGCGATGAAGTTGCCTTCCATCATCAGCAGGCAGTAGATCGCCTCATGCACGCCCGCGGCGCCCAGGGAGTGGCCGGACAGGCTCTTGGTGGAGCTGATGGCCGGGGCATTGGCGCCGAACACTTCGCGCACGCCGCGGATCTCGGCAACGTCGCCAACCGGGGTGGAGGTGCCGTGGGTGTTCAGGTAGTCGATCGGAGTGTCGACGGTCGACAGGGCCTGCTGCATGCAGCGCACGGCGCCTTCACCGCTCGGAGCGACCATGTCGTAGCCATCGGAGGTAGCGCCGTAACCGACGATTTCGGCGTAGATCTTGGCGCCACGCTTGAGGGCGTGTTCCAGTTCTTCGACCACGACCATGCCGCCGCCGCCGGCGATGACGAAACCGTCACGCTTGGCGTCATAGGCGCGGGAGGCCTTTTCCGGAGTTTCGTTGTACTGGGTGGAGAGGGCGCCCATGGCGTCGAACAGGCAGCTCTGGCTCCAATGTTCTTCCTCACCGCCGCCAGCGAAGACGACGTCCTGCTTGCCCAGCTGGATCTGTTCCATGGCCTGGCCGATGCAATGCGCGCTGGTGGCGCAGGCCGAGGAGATGGAGAAGTTCACGCCCTTGATCTGGAAGGGAGTGGCCAGGCACGCGGAAACGGTGCTGCCCATGGTGCGGGTGACGCGGTATGGGCCGATGCGCTTGACGCCCTTTTCGCGCAGGGTGTCGATGGCTTCCATCTGGTTCAGGGTGGAAGCGCCGCCGGAGCCGGCGATCAGGCCGGTGCGCGGGTTGGAGATCTGCTCGGGGCTGAGGCCGGAGTCCTTGATCGCCTGTTCCATCGCCAGGTAGGCGTATGCGGCGGCGTCGCCCATGAAGCGGAAGACCTTGCGGTCGATCAGCTCTTCCAGGTTCAGGTTGACCGAACCGGACACGTGGCTGCGCAGGCCCATCTCGGCGTAGGTCGGGTTGTGGCGGATGCCAGCACGGCCTGCACGCAGGTTGGCGGAGACGGTGTCTTTGTCATTGCCCAGGCAGGAAACAATGCCCAGACCGGTGATCACGACGCGACGCATGCGGATACCCTTAGAAGCTGTCAGTGGAAGTGAACAGGCCGACGCGGAGGCCTTCGGCGCTGTAGATTTCGCGGCCATCGACGCTGACGGTGCCGTCGGCGATGGCCAGGATCAGCGAACGATTGATCGTACGCTTGATGTGAATGTTGTAGGTGACTTTCTTGGCGGTCGGCAGGACCTGGCCGAAGAACTTCACTTCGCCTGAACCCAGGGCACGGCCGCGGCCGGGGTTGCCCTGCCAGCCGAGGTGGAAGCCTACCAGCTGCCACATGGCGTCGAGGCCCAGGCAGCCCGGCATGACGGGGTCGCCTTCGAAGTGGCAGGCGAAGAACCACAGGTCAGGGTTGATATCCAGCTCGGCGACCAGTTCGCCCTTGCCATACTTGCCGCCGACTTCGCTGATGTGGGTGATGCGGTCGATCATCAGCATGTTGGGGGCGGGCAGTTGCGCATTACCCGGGCCGAAGAGCTCGCCGCGGCTGCAGCGCAGCAGGTCTTCTCGGGTGAAGGCGTTTTGTTTGGTCATGCGAGCTCCTCAAAAATCCTGGATAGCAGGCGTTGTTGGCTTCTGCCTGCGGCGCCGCGTTCCGTTGTTATTGTCACGGTGTCACACGGCAGCCTAGTCATAGACTATTGCCTTTAAGTGAAAGTCACAGCAGCCGGCGAACGCTTGTTCACTTTTATTTGCTGCCACGTTTTCCCTGTTGGGGCACCGGCCCCGTGCCGGCCCGCAGTTTGCGGGCAAGCGCCCTTGCGGATCAACGACCTGGAGCAACCCAACGCTGCAGAATCCGTTGCAGCTCGGCCCGTTTGAACGGTTTGGCGAGGTAGTCGTTCATCCCGGCCTCCAGACAGGCCTCGCGGTCACCCTGCAGCGCGTTGGCGGTCAGGGCGATGATCGGTACCTGCTCGCCGCCCGGCCGGGCACGAATCTGCCGGGTGGCCTCGTAGCCGTTGAGTACCGGCAGGCGGCAGTCCATCAGGATCGCCGCGAATTCGTTGCGCTCCGAGGTGCGAACCGCCTGGACGCCATCGCCCACCAGCGTGACGCGATAACCCAGGCTGCGCAACATAGCTTCTATGACCGTTTGATTCACCGGGTTGTCCTCAACCAGCAGCACGGACTGACCAGTGGCAAGCGTATCGGCACCGTTCGCGCCATCCTCTGCGGCACTTTGGCGCTCCCGGAAGGGCAAGGGAATTTCCAGCGTGAAGGTGGAACCGCAGCCTTCTTCGCTGACGGCGCTCAGGGTGCCGCCCATCCGCTCGGCCAGCGTTCGGGCAATGGATAGGCCGAGCCCGGTGCCGCCATAACGGCGGGAGGTCGAAGAGTCCGCCTGCTGGAAGGCCTCGAACATGTGCTCCAGGCGCTCGCGGGAGATGCCGATGCCGCTGTCCTGGACGGAGCAACTGAGCCAGAGCACTTCGGCGTCCAGTGCCTGCCAGGTGGCTTCCAGGCGCACGCCACCTTCTTCGGTGAATTTCAGCGCGTTGCCCAGCAGATTGACCAGGATCTGCCTGATTCGAGTCGGGTCGCCCTGCACCTCGAGGTTGTCGAGCCCATCGAGGACGTTCATCTCCAGGGCCAGGCCGCGCTGCTGCGCGCTGTGCTGGAAGACCTGGATGGAGCTCTGGATCAGTTCCAGCAGGTTGAACGGGATGCGTTCCAGTTCCAGCGCACCGCGCTCGACGCGGGAGAAGTCGAGGATGTCGTTGATCACCTTGAGCAGGTGCTCGGTGGACTCGGTCGCCAGCGCGCTGTATTCGGCCTGCTCCTGGTTCAGCTCGGTGGTTTCCAGCAGTTGCAGCATGCCCAGTACGCCGTTCATCGGCGTACGCAGTTCATGGCTCATCATGGCGAGAAAGTCGGACTTGGCGCGGTTCGCTTCTTCCGCTTCCTCCCGCGCCGCCACCAGCTGCGCGATGCTGCGCTCCTGCTCCAGGCTGGCCTGCTGCAGGCCGCGGGCGAGGTTGTTGATATGGCGGGCAAGGTCGCCGACTTCGCCGTCGTCCGGTACCGGCAGGGTGGTGTGGTAGTCGCCGGTCTGGATCGCCTGCACGGCGCGGCCCATGGTGCGGATCGGCGCGGCCAGGCGGCGGGCGAGGCGGCGCGCCAGCAAATAGGTGAGGATCAGCGCGAACAGCGCGAGCAGGCTGGCCTTGAGGAGGATTTCCTGTTGCCGCTCGCTGAAGGCGTCACTGGCCATGCCGACCACCACGCGTCCCAGGTAATCGCCGCTGGGCGCTGCGGCCGCCGGCAGCATGTCGTTGGAGGCGCCGAGTTCGCCGTCATGGATGGCGATGTTCTCGCGCTGAATCGAGGCGTGGAAGATTTCCACCTTGGTGCTGGCCTGCGCCGGATCGGCGGCATGCTCGACGTAGACGAGGATATTGTCGCCCCGGTCGCGCACTTCGATGAAGCGCACGTGGGCGGTGCTCAGGGTTGCCCGCAGCAGGCTCTGCAGCACGGGCAGGTTGCCGGAGATCACCCCGTACTCCGCCGCCGGGGCGAGCTGGTTGGCGATCAACTGGCCGGTATGGTTGGACTCCAGGCGCAGGTCCTGCAGACGCGAGTAGGTGAAGTAACCGGTCAGCAATACCGTCAGGAGCAGCGCCGGCCCCAGGCTGATGGCCAGCATGCGCGTCTGGATGTTCCAGCTCTTGCGCGAACTCATGGTTTTTCTCCTTCGGCCAGGCGCTGCGCGAGTTGCGCGTCGTCCGGCAGGTCGATGCCGAGCGAGCGCGCCACCTGGCGGTTGCTCTGCACCTTGAAGCGTTCGGGATAGAGGCTCCGGGGCCATTGCGCCGGAGCCTGGTCGAGCAGCGGATCGAGAGTATCGAGCCAGTCGTTCTGGTCGCTGTAGGTACTGGCCAGGCTGCCGGCCTTGACGAAGGCAGCGGTAGGCCCGATCAGCGCGTGATTCTCGGCGTAGGCGCTGAGCAGGAGTCCCTTGATGGTCTGGGCGTTGTAAAGCTGTTTGTCGTCCAGTCCGAGCAACAGGTCACTGTGACCGAGCAATTCACGCAAGGGACGGGTGTCGTCGGCGCGCACCTGAAGAGCGCTGACCAGCTCCACGCCAAGCTTCTCGGCGGCGCGGGCCAACTCGTCGAGGAGGAATTCGCTGGTCGGTCCGAGCAGCACGCCGATGCGCTTCGGCCTGGGCGTGAGCTGCAGGGCGAGTTGCAATTGGCGGGCGGGCGGCGGATCGCTCCACAGCAGGCTCAGGTCGGCTGGCTCGCGCTTGCCCAGGACCTGCCGGGCTTCGACGCGACTGACCAGCAGGGTCAACGCGGGCGGCGCATGGTCGCTGGCGATGCGCCAGTTCAGCGCGGCGGTGCCCAGCAGCAGGAGACGCGTCTCTCCGTCGAGGCGGGCGGCGGGCGGCAGGTTGTCAGGCGATTCCAGCCGAACGCTGTCCTGGGGGCGGCGCTGTGCCAGCGCCTGGGCGAAGTCCTGCAGTGCGGGACTGCTTTCGTTGCTGACCAGCAGGATATCGCGCGCCTGGACCGTTCCCGCGAACAGGCAGGCCAGCCAGAACAGCAGGGGGGCGAGACGGACTCCGAGGCTCATCCTTGAGCGGCGGGCAAACATGCTAGAAGGCCACCTCTGCGCTGAAGTAGAGCAGGTGGCGGCTGTCGTAGCGGTTCTCCGGCCAGGTCAGCGGCTCGTCGTCGAGGCGCTGTTGCAGCACGCCGGCCAGCTCCAGGGCGGTGCGACCCAGGGGAATGCGCTTGGCCAGGCGCAGGTCGACGCGTTCGAAACGGCGCTGGTTCAGCGCATCGTCGCCGTAATAGAAGATCGAGCTGGACCAGCCACGCCCCCAGTCGCGCATCCAGCCTGCCGAGCCGCTGTTGCGGGCGGTCAGGCGCTGGTCGAAGCGGCTGCTGGCATCGTAGTCGACATAGGCGTACGTCAGACGCACGCGATCCGCGCGGGAGAGGCGCCAATCCAGTTGGGTCTCCGTGCCGCTGAAGCGGATTTCGTTGTCGTTGGTGGGGTAAAAGTCGGATACCTGCAAGGGGTCGCTGATCAGCCCATGGATTTCGTCGTAGTAGGCTTTGATGTCCAGGGCGAGCCCGAGTTCGTCGAACTGGCCGTTGTAGCCGATTTCCCGCGAGCGCATCCGCTCCTGGTCGAGGTCGCCCGGACCGTGGGCGCGGGCGAAGTAGTACGCGCTGGGCTGGCCGTAGGCGAGCGGGGTGATGTTGCGCGCCTTGTAGCTCCAGTTCACGTCGTTCTCGTACATGTCCGGCGAGCGCACGGCCTCGGAGTACACCGCGCGCAGGCTGTGGCGCGGGTTGATCAGGTAGTTCAGCGCGATGCGCGGGCTGACTGAGCTTCCGGCCAGTTGGTCGTCTTCGACCATCGCGCCGCCCTGTAGCAGCCAGTGCGGCGTCAAATGCCATTCGAGCTGGCCGAACAGGCGCCAGATGTCGTTGTTCACCGTGCCGTCGAAGTAGGTTTCCGAGGTGGCCTGGTCGTGGCGGTAGCTCATGCCGCTGACCAGCCGCACGCCCTCGGAAATGCTCAGGGTGTCCTGGATTTCCAGGTCGTAGCGGGTTTCGCGGATGTTCTGGTTCACCTGCCCACACACCGGCAGGTATGCCCCGGCGACCAGCTGCCGCAGCACCTGGCCGGCCAACGCCTGCTCTTGTGCGGTGCCGCGGGGAATCCTTGGCAGGGAGTCGGCGAGATCGTCGACGTACGCCGGGCTCAGTGTCCAGAGTTGCGCGAGTTGCGGGCTGAAGGCGATCTGCGCTTCGCAGGCGCGGAAATCCTGCAGGCGTTCCCAGTGCTCGGCATAGCCCTGCACGTAGAAGCTGTGCTGTGGATTGACGTCGAAGGTCCAGCGCATCGAGCCTGCGTAGTCGCGGGCGGTCAGGTCGGAATTGTCGTCGCCGGCGGCGATGTCGCCAAAGATCGGTTCGTAGCTGTAGGGGCGTTGGTTGCTGCCTTCCTTCGCGGCGACCTGCCAGTCGAGGCTGTTGCGCAGGTCGAGGCTGTGGCTGGCCACCAGGTTGAAGCGGTTCAGGCGCCGGCTGTCGCGGTAGTCGTTGCCGAACTGGTCATGGTCGAAGCCATCGTCTTCCTGGCCGGAGAGTGATAGCCGGTAGTCGCCGGAGCGGTCGTGCAGGCCCTGGCTGGCGTACCAGTCGCGAATGCCGTTCTGCCCGGCGGTGTATTTCAGCCGGGTGCCCTGGCTGTCGGCCGGGTTGCGGGTGAGGATGTTGATCACGCCCATCAGTGCATTGGCGCCGTAGCTCACCGCGTTGGGGCCACGGAAGACCTCGATGCGATCGATGTCCTCGATGGCGACCGGGATGTCGCTCCAGTCCACCGTAGCCAGGCCTGGACGGTACACCGAGCGCCCATCCACCAGGACCTGCAGGCGGCGGGCCTCGGTGACGTTGGTGCCGTGGTAGTTCACCGTGGCCTGGTTGCCCGAGAGGTAGCCGACCATCATGCCCGGCACCAGGCGCATCAGCTCGGGGATGTCGCGGGCGCCCGAGGCCTTGATCAGGTCGCGGTCGAGCACTGTCATGCTGCCGGGGACTTCGGCGGGGGATTGTTTCAGCCGCGTCGCGGTCAGAACTTCAGGAACGTCCAGGCGGTCCACGAACAGGTCGCCCGCCACGGCCTTGCCCGCCAGCAGCGCGGCAAGCAGGGAGAGCGACAGGGGAGCGCGGACGGGATATTGCACGGAACGGCCTTGTTCTCGGTTTTTATTGGTTCGGTCAATGTCTACGGCTAGACGTTTTCCACACGACGGATGTTAAACGAGGCAGCGCTGATTGCCAGCCCGGCGATCCGGACTGGCCGGTCGCCGACGCGGCCTTATAATGCCCCAATCGCCGCCGCGGGGCGGCCACCAATGGAACAGACATGACACAGCAGCAACCGATCGCCGTCCTCGGTGGTGGCAGTTTCGGCACCGCCTTCGCCAACCTGCTGGCAGAAAACGGACAGCGCGTTCGTCAGTGGATGCGCGACGAGGAACAGGCCGAGGCGATCCGCACCCAGCGTGAGAACCCGAATTACCTCAAGGGTGTGCCCATCCATGCCGGCGTGGAGCCGACCACCGACCTGGCGGCGACCCTGGCCGAATGCGAGATGATTTTTGTCGCGGTGCCGTCCAGCGCGCTGCGCAAGGTGCTCGAGGGCCGTAGCGAGGAGTTGGCGGGCAAGATGCTGGTCAGCCTGACCAAGGGCATCGAGGCGCAGACCTTCAAGCTGATGAGCCAGGTGCTCGAGGAAATCGCGCCGAAATCCAGGATTGCGGTGATTTCCGGTCCCAACCTGGCGCGCGAGATCGCCGAGCATGAGCTGACCGCCACCGTGGTCGCCAGCGAGGACGAGGACATCTGCGCACAGGTGCAGAAAGCCCTGCACGGCCGCACTTTCCGCGTCTATGCCAGCGGCGACCGCTTCGGCGTCGAGCTGGGCGGCGCCTTGAAGAATGTCTACGCCATTATTGCCGGCATGGCTGCCGCGCTGGGCATGGGCGAAAACACCAAGGGCATGCTGATCACCCGCGCCCTGGCGGAAATGACCCGCTTCGCCGTCAAGCTCGGCGCCAACCCCATGACCTTCCTCGGCCTCGCCGGTGTGGGCGACCTGATCGTCACCTGTTCGTCACCCAAGAGCCGTAACTATCAGGTGGGCTTCGCCCTGGGCGAGGGCCTGACCCTGGAAGACGCCGTGGCGCGCATGGGCGAGACTGCCGAGGGCGTGAACACGCTCAAGGTACTCAAGGCCAAGGCCGACGAGCTGCAGGTCTATATGCCGCTGGTGGCCGGCCTCAATGCCATCCTGTTCGGCGGCCGCACCCTGGAGCAGGTCATCGGCGCGCTGATGAGCGGTGAGCCGAAGACCGACGTCGACTTCATTCCCACCACCGGTTTCTGAGGAGGTTTCGCCATGTCCGCTGAACGTCAGCCCGCTGACCGTCTAGAGAAGGAATCCCTGGTCCTGCGCGTCGTCTGGATGCTGGTCTTTGCGCTGGTCTGGTTCGTCGCCGAGATGATCCTCGGCGCCGTGGTGATCATCCAGCTGATCTACCGCATCATCTACGGTGCGCCCAGCGGCAGCCTGATGGGCTTTGGCGATAGCCTGAGCCAGTATTTCGCGCAGATCGGCCGCTTCGGCACTTTCCAGACCGAAGAGAAGCCCTGGCCGTTCTCCGACTGGCCCACCGCCCATTCCCCGGAAGGTGAGACCCCGCATGACGTGCCGCCAGCGCCGCACCCGGTGCGTGACGAGGAGCCCAAGCTTTGAAGCTCTGGCTGCTGCGCCATGGCGAAGCCGAGCCCCAGGCCCGCCGCGACTCCGAGCGCCGGCTGACGGCCCATGGCATCAAGGAGGCGCTGAAAAGCGCCGCCCAGCTGGCCGGCCATCCGCTGGACGGCATCCTCGCCAGCCCTTACGTGCGCGCCCAGGAAACCGCCGAACTGGTCCGCGAGGCGTTGGGATTCGAGGGGTCGGTCGGCACCGCGCCCTGGCTGACGCCGGACGATGACCCGAAGGACGTACTGCGCTTCCTCGATGGCCGGGGCGAGCGGAATCTGCTGCTAGTCACCCATCAACCGCTGGTGGGCGCACTGGCGGGACTGCTGGTGCACGGCAGCCGCAGCGACGCCGTGCCTTTCAGTACCGCCACCCTGGCCGAGCTGGAAGGCGAGGTACCGGTGGCGGGCTTGATGCAATTGGTGTCGCTTTACCATCCGCGGCATTCCTGAGCCGGATTGGCAGCACCCCAAGGGCCCCGAAAGGGGCCTTTTCATTGGCGGCGCCGGTATTTCGTGGCCGAATGTTTCGGTGTGAAGCCCGGCGCAGAGCGGTTGCGTCTGATTGCCAGGACGCTTCCTACAAAAGTTCACACGATCGGTCTTGTCTGCCGCTGCGCTGCATGGAATATTCAACCAAGCAAGTGCTTGGTTGATCCATCGCTATATCCCTGAGCTACACCTCTGACAAAAAGAACAAAGGAGGGGCACGTGGTTAAAGCAGTCCGATTACCACTCGACCTGTTCTATCAGCGCGAGAAGAGCCACCCAAACAAACGCTACCTGGTGCAGCCGCTCACCGGCGGCGACGTGCAGACCCTGACCTGGGGCGAAGTCGGCGACCAGGCGCGCCGCGCCGCCGCCTGGCTGCGCAGCCTGGAGCTGCCGCAAGGCAGCCGGGTGGCAATCATTTCGAAGAACTGCGCGCATTGGATAGTCGCCGACATCGCCATCTGGATGGCCGGCCACGTCTCGGTGCCGCTGTATCCCAATCTCACCGCCGATTCCGTGCGCCAGGTGATGACCCATTCCGAAGCGCGGGTGGCCTTCATCGGCAAGCTGGACGACTGGCCGTCGATGGTCGACGGCATTCCCGAGGGCGTGCCCACGGTGGCGCTGCCGCTGCACCCGGAAGGGCGCTTCGACCATCAGTGGAGCGATCTGCAGGCGCAATCGCCGATCCGCGACGATCCGCGCCCAGACGCCACCACCCTGGCAACCCTCATCTACACCTCCGGCACCACCGGCACGCCCAAGGGTGTGATGCACACCTTCGGCAATTTCGCCTTCGCTGCCAGTCACGCCATCGATCTGTTCGGTGTGGGCGAGGAGGACCGTCTGCTGTCCTACCTGCCGCTGTGCCACGTGGCCGAGCGCATGTTCGTGCAGATGGCGTCGATCTACGCAGGGCAGACGATCTTCTTCGCCGAAAGCCTCGACACCTTCGTCGCCGATATGCGCCGCGCGCGGCCCACGGTGTTCTTTGGCGTGCCGCGTATCTGGACCAAGTTCCAGATGGGTGTCTATGCGCAGATGCCGGCGAAGAAGCTCGATCGCCTGTTGCGCTTGCCCATCGTCGGCCGGCTGGTCGGTCGCAAGGTGCTCGCCGGGCTTGGCCTGGACGCCGTGCGCTACGCGCTGTGCGGTGCGGCGCCGGTGCCCGAGGCGCTGCTGGACTGGTACAAGCGCCTGGGGCTGAGCGTGCTCGAGGTGTACGGCATGACCGAGAACTGTGGGTACTCCCACGTCTGCAGGCCGGGTGAGCAGAAGACCGGCTGGATCGGCCGCAACAGTCCTGGCGTTGAAGTGCGCATCAGCGACGAGGGCGAGGTGCAGGTGCGCAGTGGCGCGACCATGGTCGGCTACTTCAAGGACCCGGAGCGCACCGCCGAAACCATCACCGAGGACGGTTTCCTGCGTACCGGCGACAAGGGCGAGCAGAATGCCGAGGGCCACCTGCGCCTGACCGGGCGCATCAAGGAAATCTTCAAGACCGCCAAGGGCAAGTATGTGGCCCCGGCGCCCATCGAGAACCGCCTGGCCGTGCATTCGCGGATCGAGCAGATCTGCGTGGTCGGCGACGGACTGATCGCCCCGCTGGGACTGTGCGTACTCTCCGAGGTGGGCCGCCAGGAAGCCGCCAACGGCTCGCGCATGGAGCTTGAGCAGAGCCTGCAGGCGCTGCTGACGGAGGTGAACGAGGCGCTGGACAAGCACGAGCGCCTGGCCGGGCTGGTGCTGGTCAAGGATGTCTGGACAGTGGATAACGGTTTCCTCACGCCCACGCTGAAGATCAAGCGCAACGTGGTGGAAGGCACCTACGGACAGCGCTTCAATGAATGGGCGGAGCGCCGCGAGGCGGTGCAATGGCATGAATGAGATGAATTGAGGGGAATGGCATGACCTGGCGCACCACGCCCGATCTGGAAAAGCTCAACGCGAACCTGAAGAACACCATCGGTGAAGTGCTCGACATTCGCTTCGAGGCGTTCGACGACGACTCGCTGACCGCCAGCATGGTGGTGGATTCGCGCACTCACCAGCCCTACGGCCTGCTGCATGGCGGTGCTTCGGTGGTGCTGGCGGAAACCGTCGGCTCTACCGCCAGCTACCTGTGCCTAGACAACAGCAAGTACTACTGCGTCGGCCTGGAGGTGAACGCCAACCATCTGCGCGGCCTGCGCAGCGGGCGGGTGACGGCGGTGGCGAAGGCGGTGCACATCGGCCGCTCGACCCATGTCTGGGAAATCCGCCTGCACGGGGATGACGGCAAGCCGAGCTGCATTTCGCGGCTGACCATGGCCGTGGTGCCGCTGGAGCGTTGAGCGTTTTTTGCGCGAATCTTGGCCAATCGCGGACAAGGTCCGCTCCTACAGGGTGAGCCCAGCGCAGCTTATGTAGGAGCGGACCTTGTCCGCGATCCGGCCGATAGGCCGACGGTCGGAGGGCTTCACCTCCCTATTCGATGAGAGCGAGCAGATGTCCGCTCCTGACAAGAGCACTGCCGGCTGGCACCACTCGCAATTTTGTCCAAGACCCGCCATTCCCGTGCCGGTAAAGTAGGCGCATGGAACGCATCGAACACCACAGCAGCGGTCTGCCCGGCGTCCGTTTCATCGACGCTGAGTACCGCCGTTTCGCCTTTCCCCGGCACTTTCATCTCGACTACCACGTCGGGCTGATGCTTGACGGTCGCCAGCGCTACACCCATCGCGGTGAGCGCTCGCTGGCCGGGAACGGCGATATCCTGCTGATGAGCCCCGAGAGCATCCACGATGGCTCCAGCGAGGGTGACGACGGCTACCGCATCCGCGTGCTGTCCATCGACCCGCAATGGCTGGACGACGCCTGCCGCGCCTTCAGCGATGGCCGCCAGGGCGCGCCACGCCTGACGGCCGCGCAACTGCGCGATCCACGGCTGCAGGCCGAACTGCAACAAGCCCATGCCCTGATGCTGGGTGGCGAGCGGCTGGAGCAGGAAGGCCAATTGTGGCAGGCGCTGGCCGCCTTGCTGGAACGCGCCTCCAGCCTGCGCATCCGTGAGCCGGGGCAGGGCTTCGACGCGCCGACCTGGGCGCGTATCCGCGAATGGCTGGAATCCCGCCTGGAAACGCCGCCGACGCTGGAGGAAATCGCCGAGTTCTGCGACCTCAGCCCCTGGCAGGTGCTGCGTCGCTTCCGCCACCAGTGCGGATTGCCGCCGCACCAGTGGCTGACGCACCTGCGCCTCGAGCGCGCCTTGCCGCGGGTGCTCAAGGGCCAGCCGTTGTCGGAGATCGCCTTGAGCCTGGGCTTCTATGACCAGGCGCACTTCAGCCGCCTGTTCCGCCGTACCTACGGATTGCCGCCCGCGCGACTACGCCAGCGCTGATCCTTCTTCCCCATTCCGTTTCCTTTCCACTGGAGAATCCTGCCATGCAGGAGGTTCACGTCTTGCTCATGCTCACCGCCGTGTTCGCCGTCGCCCTGGTCAGCCCCGGCCCGGATGTCGCGCTGGTGGTGCGCACCGCTTTGCACCAGGGGCGCCGCGCCGGTGTGCTCAGCGCCCTGGGACTGGCCAGCGGCATCCTGGTCCACGGCACGCTGGTGCTGACCGGCGTGTCGCTGCTGCTCAGTCGCTCGCCGCTATTGTTCAGCGCGTTGCAGTTGGTGGGCGCGGCTTACCTCGGCTGGCTGGGTGTGGGTGCCTTGCGGGCGCTGCGCAAACCAGGCGGGGCGGGGCGGATCGATGGCGAGCTGGCCGAGTCGAAGCTCGGTCCCTGGCTGCGTGGGTTGGCGACCAACCTGTTCAATCCCAAGGCGCTGGTGTTCTTCCTTGCATTGCTGACCAGCCTGATTCCCGCCGACATGTCGACCCCCGGCAAGGTGTCGGTGGCCGTGATGCTGTTCGGCACCGGTTTTCTCTGGTTCAGCCTGCTCAGCGTGATGCTCACCCGACCGGTCTGGCAGAAGCGCCTGCTGCGCGCGGTTCCGGTCATCGATGGCGCCTGCGGACTGGTGTTCCTGCTGGTGGCGGGTGGCATCCTGTTCAGCGTGGTGAACCACGCGGCGCATTGGGTCTGAGGTTTGCCGTTGCGCACCCAGGGGCGGCTAGGTGTGGAAACACCCTCTCCCCAGCCCTCTTCCTGAAGGGAGAGGGGGCGTTAGCAGGGCAAATCCGCCGGAGCGCCATGGACTTTGGCCGTAGTGCCGTCATTCGCGGGAGTGCGGGTCATTGCCGCACCCGTATTGCTGTCGGAAAATCCAGGCTGTCATTCTCCTGAGTTCGCGCAGCATGTCCCAAGCGGTCTTCTTCGCCCACGCCAATGGTTTCCCCTCGGGCACCTACGGCAAGTTGTTCGACGCCCTGGAGCCGGATTACCGGGTCCACCGGCTGGACATGCACGGCCACGACCCGCGCTTCCCGGTGAACGCCAACTGGGAAAACCTCGTGGAAGAGCTGCTGCATCACCTGGAGGCGCTCGACGAACCGGTCTGGGGCGTCGGTCATTCCCTGGGCGGCGTGCTGCATTACCACGCCGCGCTGCGCAAACCCGAACTGTACCGTGGCGTGGTGATGCTCGATTCGCCGCTGCTGACCTTTGCCGATCAACTGGTGATCCGCGCCGCCAAGCGCTTCGGCTTCATCGACCGGTTGACGCCCGCTGGCCGCACGCTGGGCCGGCGCGAAGACTTCGATGACGTTGCCGAGGCGCTGGCATACTTCGCCGGCAAGCCGCTGTTCAAGCGTTTTGACCGCGACTGCCTGGAAGCTTACGTACGCCATGGCCTTGCGCCGAATGCCGCACAGGGCCTGCGGTTGAAGTTCGATCCGGCCACGGAAATCTCCATCTACCGCAACGTGCCGCACACCAGCCCCGGCCGCGCGAAGCAGCTCGCCGTACCCTTGACCATGGTGCGCGGCCGCCACAGCCGGGTAGTCCTTCCGCACCATGCCCGGCTGATCGGTCGCATTCCCATGGGAGAAAGCCTGTCGCTGCCCGGTGGCCACATGTTCCCGCTGGAGCGCCCGCAAGACACCGCCGCGCTGCTCAAGACCGTCTTCGCCCGCTGGCAACAGCGCGCCAACGCTTAAGGAATCGCCATGACCGCCAAAGTCCAGGAAATCCGCCTGAACCTGCCGCACATCGAACTGGCCGCGCACCTGTTCGGCCCGGAGGATGGCCGTCCGGTGATCGCCCTGCACGGCTGGTTGGACAATGCCATGAGCTTCGCTCGCCTGGCGCCGAAGCTGGAGGGCGTGCGCATCCTCGCCCTGGACTTCGCCGGCCACGGCCACTCGGCACACCGTGCGCCGGGCGCCAGCTACCTGCTGTGGGACTATGCGCTGGACGTGCTGATGGTGGCCGACCAGATGGGCTGGGAGCGTTTCACGCTGCTCGGTCATTCCATGGGCGCCATCGTCTCGGTCCTGCTCGCCGGCGCCATGCCCGAGCGCATCGAGCGCCTGGCGCTGATCGACGGCCTGGTGCCCTACACCGGTGAACCGGACACCTCGCCGCAGAAGCTCGGCGAAGCCCTGCGCGCGCAGCTGGCGCTGCCGAACAAGCGCAAACCGGTGTACGAGGCCATCGACCGCGCCGTGGAAGCGCGCATGAAAGGCGTCGGCGCGGTGAGCCGCGAGGCAGCGGAGCTGCTGGCGTCCCGTGGCCTGGTGCCGGTGCCCGGTGGCTACACCTGGCGTACCGATTCGCGCCTGACGCTGCCATCGCCGCTGCGCCTGACCCGCGCCCATGCGCGACAATTCGTCCAGTCCGTGCAATGCCCGACCAGCCTGGTCCTGGCCCAGCAGGGGCTGATGATGGTCGAGCCGGCCACCCGCGAACTGCTGAAAGACCGGCCCTTCGAGGTCCACGAACTGCCCGGCCAGCACCACCTGCACCTGGACGACGAGGCCGGGGCCGAAGCGGTCGCCGCGATCTTCCGGCCATTCCTGCTGGCGGACTGAGCAACACCCTGTAGCGGCGGGCAGCTTGACTAAAGCGGGGCCTGCCGCGAGTCTGCACGGATCGTTTCAGGGAGATTGTGCATGCTCGACGTCCAGACCACCGCGCGCCAAGACGGCAAAACCCTTCCGGCGGACGCGCAGAAGGCCCGGATTTCGCGGCTCCTTCACTCCCTGATCTTCTCTGGCCTGCTCGGCGCCAGTGCCGCAGCCGGCGCCGCTGATTTGCCTGACAGCCACGACCTGGACATCCTCCCGCGCTTCCCGCGCTCGGAAATCGTCGATTTCAACCAGGCGGCCAGCCAGGAACGCATCTACCCGCAAGGTTCGATCAGCCGCATCAGCGGGCGCCTGCGCATGGAAGGCGAGGTGCGCGCCATTGGCGAGCTGACCGCCGTGACCTATCGCCTGCCCGAAGAGGACTCCAGCCAGAGCGCCTTCGCCGCCGCGCGCAAGGACCTGCTCAAGGCCGACGCCACGCCGCTGTTCTGGTGCGAGAGCCGCGATTGCGGCTCCAGCAACCTGTTGGCCAATTCGGTGTTCGGCAATTCCAAGCTGTTCGGCCCGGACGACCAGCAGGCCTATCTGCTGGTGCGCCTTGCCGCGCCCCACGAGAACAGCCTGCTGGCGGTCTACACCATCACTCGCGGCAACCGCCGCGCCTATCTGCATGCCGAACAGCTCGACAGCGGTACGGAGCTGGGCGAACTGCTGCCCAGCCCGGCGACCCTGATGCGCCTGCTCAAGGCCAACGGCGAGCTGACGCTCAGCCACGTGCCGGAAGAGCCGGGCGGCGCCTGGCTCGACCTGCTGGTACGCACCCTGCGCCTGGACACCGGCGTGCGCGTGGAACTGGCCGGCAAGCATGCCGGTGACTGGCGCTCGGCGCTCACGGCCCAGGGCGTGCGCGATGCACGCCTGGAGCAGGGCAAGGACGAGAGCGACGGCTTGCACCTGACGTGGCTGCGCTGATTCGCCTACGCTGAATCTTCCTGCGCTGAAGAGAGAAGCGCCCTACACTGGGCGCTCCACGAGCCCTCTCGGAGTTCCGATGTTCGACAATGATCGCCTGTTGCTGCGCCTGCTGCTGCTCGGCTTGCTGGGGGCCAGCATCTGGGTGTTGCTGCCTTTCTGGTCGGCGCTGTTCTGGGCCGCCGTGCTGGCCTTCGCCAGTTGGCCGCTGATGCGCCTGCTCACCCAATGGCTGGGTGGTCGGGAAGCGGCGGCGGCGGGTCTGCTGACCGTGGGCTGGATCGTGCTGGTGGCGTTGCCGCTGGTGTGGCTGGGTTTCGGCCTGGTGGACCGGATGCGCGAAGGCGTCGAACTGGTGAAGAACCTCCAGGTGTCCGGCCTGCCGCCGCCGCCTCAATGGATGGCGGGTGTTCCGCTGATCGGCGACCGTCTGGTGGGCTGGTGGTATCAGGTCGACCAGCAGGGCGTGGCGATTTTTTCCGCCCTCAAGCCGTACATGGGCGAAGTGGGTAACTGGGCCCTGGCGCGCAGCGCCAAGCTGGGTGTCGGCATCTTCGAACTGGTGCTGAGCCTGGTGCTGATCTTCTTCTTCTACCGCGATGGCCTGCGTTTGCAGGCATTCGCCCACGGGATGCTGGAACGGCTGATCGGCGAAGCCGCGCAGCACTACATGGACCTCATCGCCGGAACCGTGCAGCGGGTGGTCAACGGCGTGATCGGCACCGCCGCCGCCCAGGGCGTGCTGGCCACCATCGGCTTTCTCATCGCCGGCGTGCCGGGGGCTTTCGTGCTCGGCCTGCTGACCTTCGCATGCAGCCTGCTGATGGTGCCGCCGCTGGTGTGGGGGCCGGCCACGCTCTGGCTGTTCTACCAGGGCAGCTATGGCTACGGCGCGTTCATGGCGATCTGGGGCTTCTTCGTGATCAGCGGCGTGGACAATATCCTCAAGCCTTACCTGATCAGTCGCGGCGGCAACCTGCCGCTGGTGGTGGTGCTGCTCGGCGTGCTCGGCGGGCTGCTCAGCTTCGGCTTCATCGGCCTGTTCCTTGGGCCGGTGCTGCTGGCGGTGGTGTACAACCTGATCAGCGCCTGGGTCGAGAGCTCGCACCGACCGCCGCCACCGCCGGTGGCTTGAGGAGTCGGGGCTGCCCTCACCCTAACCCTCTCCCGGAGGGAGAGGGGACCGGCCTATGCGCTTTGGCAGCTCGTCGTATGCCGGTTGACTCGATGAGGAGCCCCTTGCGCCGAACGGCTCCCTCTCCCTCCGGGAGAGGGCTGGGGTGAGGGTAATACGACCGCTCCGCAGGCAGCCTCGAACGCTGTTCGCGAGCAAGCTCGCTCCTACAAGTGGGGCGCAATCCCGAGCGAGGTTTGCGCCTATCGGAGGTCTCCGGCTGACGCCGCAAACAGCTCTTGCGCCGAACGGCTCCCTCTCCCTCCGGGAGAGGGTTGGGGTGAGGGTAATAAGGCCGCTCCGCAGTCAGCCTCGAACGCTGTTCGCGAGCAAGCTCGCTCCTACAAGTAGGGCGCAATCCCGAGCGAGGTTTGCGCCCCACGGACTTGCAGGTCAGACATGCTCGCTCTTCACCTGCACCAGCTTGTCCCGCCCGGCGCCCAGGCCGAAGACGATCGCGGCCACCGTCACCACCACGAAAATCACGCCGGTCGCTGCCCAGCCGCCGGTGGCATCGTGCACCACGCCGACCAGGAAAGGCCCGCAGGCCGCCAGGGTGTAACCCACACCCTGGGCCATGCCGGAGAGGTTGGAGGCGACATGGGAGTCCGGCGAGCGCAGCACGATCAGCGCCAGGGCGATGCTGAAGGTGCCGCCCTGGCCAAGGCCCAGGACCACCGCCCAGCCCCAGATGCCCGAGAGCGGGGCGAACAGCAGGCCGAGCAGGCCGGCCAGGGTCAGGGTCATGACGATCACCACGGCGATGCGCTGGTCCTTGCCGCGGGTGGCCAGCCAGGGTGCGGCCAGCGCGCTGAACAGCTGCACCATCACCGAACCGGACAGCACCAGCCCGGCTTCGACAGCGCTCAGTCCGCGGTCGATGAGGATCGACGGCACCCAACCGAAGACGATGTAGGCCAGCGACGACTGCAGCCCCATGTACAGCGTCACCTGCCAGGCCAGCGGATCACGCCACAGGCCTTTCACCTTGTACACCGCGCGGTGGGCGTGGTGGTTCTGGCGAGTCTGCGGCAGCCAGATCGCCGCCGCGACGATGGCCGGGATTGCCCAGAACGCCAGCGCCAGTTGCCAGCTGCCATCCATCAGTCCGGCCAGCGGCACGGTGGCACCCGCGGCGGTGGCGGCGCCCAGGCACAGGGCCATGGTGTAGACGCCGGTCATGGTCCCGGCGATGTGCGGGAAGTCGCGCTTGACGATACCCGGCAGCAGCACGCCGATGATGCCGATGCTGGCGCCGGCCACCAGGCTGCCAAGGAACAGCCCGGCCACCGGAAACAGGCTGCGCAGCACGATGCCGCCGGCCAGGGTGAAGAGGATCAGCAGCACGGTGCGTTCGGCGCCCAGGCGGCGGGCGAGCATCGGCGCCAGCGGCGCGAACAGGCCCAGGCAGAGTACCGGCAGGGTCGTCAGCAGGCCCGCTGCGGCGGCGGAAAGGCCGGTGCCGTCCCGCACGGTGTTGAGCAACGGCGCAAGGCTGGACAGCGCCGGGCGCAGGTTCATCGCCACCAGCACCAGGCCCAGCAGCAACAACCAGGTGCGTTGCGGACGGCGTTCGGGTGTCGGCGCGCTGTCGTCCTCGGCGTCGATCAGCAGTTCTTCGGGCGGGCAGGACACCTTGTGCTCGGCATCTTTCGGATCATTGGGCAGGGACATGGTGGGCATTCCAGGCAAGGCAGAGAAATCAGGGTCAGATCAGTAGCGCGCGGTTCGCGTTGGCCGCGCCTTCGGCGTCGCCGCGCTCAAGTGCGTCCAGCAGTTCGCGGTGCAGCTCGAAGCTCGGCTGCGGGCGGTCGGGGTCGCCGATGGTGCGCTCCAGGCCGGCGCGGATCACCTGGGAAAAGTAGCGGTAAAGCTCGCTCAGAACCGGATTGTGGGCGCTGTCCACCACGCGCTGGTGGAACGCAAGGTCATACGCGATGTAGGCATCCAGATCGCCGCCGTGATGGACGGCGGAGGCTGCCAGGGCTTCGCGCAACGCGGCGAGATCGGACTCTGTACGGCGCTCGGCGGCCAGTCGGCTGGCTTCGACCTCGATGATGCCGCGCGCTTCCAGTGCCTGTTCGACCGAGCTGCGGGCCAGCACCAGCATGGCGTCCAGCGGGTTGGCGCAGGCGCGCACGTAGGTGCCGTCGCCCTGGCGCACTTCCAGCACGCCGGAGAAGGTCAGCACGCGCACCGCTTCACGCACGGTGTTGCGGCTCATGCCGAGGGTATCGGCCAGGTCGGGTTCCGGCGGCAAGCGCTGGCCCAGCGGCCAGGTACCGTCATCGATACGCAGGTTTATCTGCTCCAGGGCGATGTCGACCAGGGAGCGCTTCTGAATCGGGCTTGGCATGGAAACATCCAATCATCGGATGAATTTGGAAGCCAAGCCTAGGACAAAGCCGGGGAGGGATGCAAACGCGGGAAGACCGCCGGAACGGGGGCGTTCCGGCGGCGGCATCGCAGCCGGATCAGGCCGCGATATTGACCAGGCTACCGCTGGTGGCCTGGAGCGAGGTGACCTCGCTGCTCTGGTATTGCTTGAGCAGGTTGGCCACCAGCTTCTGGTAGGCGGCGCCGGTATTGGCGTTGCCCGAGGCGCTGGTGGGCGCGGTGGCCGTGGCGCTGTCCGAGTAACCGGCGGGTGAATCCCCGGACGAACCGCTGGACGCCGATGGTGGTGGCGGGCCGTCGCCACGGTTGGCCTGCAGGGCGCTGGACAGCTCATCGCTGCTGATGGCGCCGCTACCGTCGCTGTCGAGCTGGCTGAACAGCGCGCTCAGGCGTTCGCTGTTATCGTCGCGGTTGCCCAGGGCGGCGAGCTCGTCGCTGCTGATGCTGCCGTCGCCATCGGTATCCAGTGCACTGATCAGGTCGTCGGCGGACTCGCCCGCGCCACCCATTCCCCCCATGCCGCCGGGCGGCGGTGGCGGAGGCATGGCCGCCGACAGTTCGTCCTGGGAGATGCCGCCGCTGGCGTCGCTGTCCAGCTCGCCGAGCAGGGCATCGATGTCGATGTCGCTGCTGTCCTGGTCGTCGCCGGACGACAGCGCGCTGGTCAGTTCGTCCTTGCTGATGCTGCCGTCGCCATCGCTGTCGATGGACTTGAACAGGTCCTGCTGGAATTTCGCCGCGCCCTGGGAAGCGCCGCTGCCGGCCTGGTTGCCGGTGGTGCTGCTGGCGGTCTGGGTCCTGGCGAGCGCCGAGTTGGTGTAGTAGCTCGCATAGCTGCTGCTCACGCCGCTGATCATGGGAATGTCTCCGTGGTTGCCGGACCGGAGGGTTCTCCGGTCATGGCAGCCTCGGGCTTCTGTGTGTCGCGGGTTTGTGCGCTTTGTTTGCGGCGGGCTACAACGAGCCTTCAGGCACGCGGCAGGCGCAACACGGCGGTGGCGCCGCCGCCAGGAGTTTCCTCGAAGGTCAGGTCGCCGCCCTGGCGCCGCGCGGCATCGCGGGCGATGGCCAGGCCCAGGCCGACGCCGCCGGAGTTGCGATTGCGTGAGCCTTCCAGGCGGAAGAACGGTTCGAACACTTGCTCGCGCAGCTCGGCGGGAATGCCCGGGCCGTGGTCGCGTACGCGGATTTCCAGTTCGCGGGTGCCGTCGCGCAACTCGATGCAGACGTCGCCGGCGTAGCGCAGGGCGTTGTCCAACAGGTTGTTCAGGCACGAGCGCAACGCCATGGGTTGCACCTTGAGCGGCGCGCAGTAACCCACCACGCCGACGTCGGCGCCGCGTTCGCAGGCGTCCTCGGCGAGCGATTCGGCCAGCGCCTTGACGTCGAACCACTGTGGCGGCTCGTTGGCGCGTTCCTGCTGCAGGTAGTGCAGGGTGGAGTCGAGCATGCCGATCATCTCGGCGAGATCCTGGCCGATGCGGGTGCGCAGCTGCGGGTTGTCGATTTCCTCGACGCGCAGGCGCAGGCGCGACAGCGGGGTCCGCAGGTCGTGGGAGACCGCCACCAGCATACGGCTGCGCTGCTGCACCTGTTCGCGGATGCGCTCGCGCATGCGGTTGAAGGCGCGGGCGGCCAGGCGCGCTTCACGCGTGCCGGTCTCAGGCAGGGGCGGGCTGTCCAGGTCTTCGGAGAGGCGCAGCGCAGCGTCGCCCAGATGCTGCACCGGGCGGGCCAGCAGGCGCGCGCCGATGTAGGCGGCGAGGATCAAGGTCAGCAACTGGAAGGCGAACGGCACGCTCCAGAACGGCAGGCGTGGGCCGGGCGGTGGTGGCGGCATCATGCCCGGTGGTGGCGGTCCGCGTTCGAAACCTGCTCCCGCTGGTGGCGGTGGTGGCGGCTCGTGGCGCGGCCCGTAGTGGTGGAACCAGGCGAACGCCAGCAGGTGGGCGATCACGATGGCCAGCAGGAACACGCCGAACAGTCGGGCGAACAGGCTGTCGGCGCGCTCCAGCGGTTTTTCCTTCACGCCATCGGGCGTGGACTCAGGCGATGTCGCGGACATCGAACAGGTAGCCTTCGCCGCGCACGGTCTTGATCAGCCGGGGCGAGCGCGGATCGTCGCCGAGCTTTTGCCGCAGGCGCGACACCAGCAGGTCGATGCTGCGGTCGAAGGCTTCGATGGTACGGCCTCGGGCGGCGTCCAGCAGCAGTTCGCGGTTGAGCACCCGCCGTGGGCGTTCGAGGAACACCCAGAGCAGGCGGAATTCAGCATTGGACAATGGCACCACGAGGCCGTCCGGTGCGTGCAGCTGGCGCAGCACGCTGTCCAGGCGCCAGTGGTCGAAGCGCACCTGGGCGCGCGGTTCGCCGCGCATGCCTTCTTCACCGGGAAGGTTGCCGCCGCGCACGCGGCGCAGGATGGTCTGGATACGCGCCACCAGCTCGCGCGGTTCGAAGGGCTTGGCCATGTAGTCGTCGGCGCCCAGCTCCAGGCCGATGATGCGGTCCGCCGGCTCGCAGCGGGCGGTGAGCATGAGGATCGGGATATCCGATTCGGCGCGCAGGTAGCGGCACAGCGACAGGCCGTCTTCGCCCGGCAGCATCAGGTCCAGCACCACGACATCGAAATTGTCGTTTTCCAGCGCACGGCGCATTTCCACGCCGTCAGCCACGCCGTGGGCCTCGATGTTGAAGCGCGCGAGGTAGCCGCAGAGCAGTTCACGGATCGGCTCGTCGTCATCCACCAGCAAGGCGCGGGTGGTCCAGCGGCGTGGGTCGTCGGAAGTGGTCGGGTACATGAGGAAACCTGTCGCGGGAAGACGTGGGGCAGGGTGGCCAAGGGCCGCTAGGGGCATGCGACGGGCGCATGCTAACCCGTCGACGCGTGCACGGGCCATGGTCGGCGAGGCTGCCGCCGACGGGTGTCGCCAGCGTGTCCGCTCTGTATCGGTTTCGATACATGCCCGCCGGGCGCCGTTTCCACGCGGTTTTTTACGCGTTCTTTACGCCGTCCGGCGAGGCTGGGAATCGCTCCTTTACGCGTTCCTTGCGGAGAATTTCCGTCAGGCGGCAAGCGCCGCATCAAGCGATGGAATCGCCCGCGTGAGGAGAAAGCAATCATGAGCGTGCTCGACGGTGTGTCCCTGGTCCTGGCCACGGGACTGTTCATTTATCTGCTGGTGGCGCTGCTGCGCGCCGACCGTTCCTGAGGATCGTTCATGAACAGTCATGACGTGTTGCTGATCGTCGCCTTCCTGGCGCTGGTGCTGGTGCCGGCGCCTTTCCTCGGGCGCTTCTACTACAAGGTGATGGAGGGCCAGCGCACCTTCCTCAGCCCGGTCTTCCTCCCGGTGGAGCGCCTGATCTACCGCGCCTGCGGCATCCGCGCCGACAACGAGCAGGACTGGAAGGGCTACACGCTGGCGCTGCTGGCCTTCAACCTGGTCGGGCTGGTGCTGCTGTTCGCCATCCTCATGCTGCAGGGCTCGCTGCCGCAGAACCCGCAACACCTGCCGGGCCTGGAGTGGACACTGGCGTTCAACACCGCGGTGAGCTTCGTCACCAACACCAACTGGCAGGCGTACAGCGGCGAAGCTTCGCTGAGCTACCTGAGCCAGATGCTCGGCCTGACCGTGCAGAACTTCGTCAGCGCCGCCGTCGGCCTGGCCGTGCTGGTGGCCCTGGCTCGCGGCATCTCGCGCAAGTCGACGAACAACCTGGGCAACTTCTGGGTCGACCTGACCCGCGCCACCCTCTATGGGCTGCTGCCGTTGTGCCTGCTGCTGGCGTTGCTGCTGGTCTGGCAGGGCGTGCCGCAGACGCTGACCGACTATGTCCATGCGCTGACCGTGCAGGGCGCCGACCAGTCCATCCCGCTCGGCCCGGCGGCCAGCCAGATCGCCATCAAGCAACTGGGCACCAACGGCGGCGGCTTCTTCGGCGTGAACTCTGCGCACCCTTTCGAGAACCCGACCATCTGGAGCAACCTGTTCGAGGTCGTCTCGATCATCCTGATCCCGGCCGCGCTGGTGTTCACCTTCGGTCACTACGTGAAGGACCTGCGCCAGAGCCGCGCCATCCTCGGCTGCATGCTGGTGCTGTTCGCCCTCGGCCTGGGCGCCTCGCTATGGGCCGAGTACCAGCCCAACCCGGCGCTCAGCGCGCTGCCGGTGGAGCAGACCGCTCCGCTGGAGGGCAAGGAAAGCCGCTTCGGCACCACGGCCAGCGTGCTCTGGGCGGTAACCACCACCGCTGCGTCCAACGGCTCGGTGAATGCCATGCATGACAGCCTCAACCCGCTGTCGGGCATGGTGGCGATGCTCAACATGATGGTCGGCGAGGTGATCTTCGGCGGTGTCGGCGCGGGGCTCTACGGCATGCTGCTGTTCGTCCTGGTCGCGGTGTTCCTCGCCGGGCTGATGGTCGGTCGCACGCCGGAATACCTGGGCAAGAAACTCGAAGCCCGCGAAGTCCGCCTGCTGGTGGCGACCCTGCTGGTGATGCCGGTCGGCGTGCTGGTGCTCGGCGCCATTGCCGCCAGCCTGCCGGGCCCGGCCGCATCGGTGAGCAACCCCGGCGCCCACGGCTTCAGCCAACTGCTCTACGCCTACACCTCGGGCACTGCGAACAACGGCTCGGCCTTCGGTGGCTTCGGCGCCAATACGCCGTTCCACAACCTGATGATCGCCCTGGCCATGCTGATCGGCCGCTTCGGCTACATCCTGCCGGTGCTGGCGATTGCCGGCAGCCTGGCGGCGAAGAAGGCCACGCCCGTTGGCCCCAACAGCTTCCCGACCCACGGCCTGCTGTTCGTCAGCCTGCTGACCGCGACCATCCTGCTGGTCGGTGGCCTGAACTTCCTGCCAACGCTGGTGCTGGGCCCGGTGGCCGATCACCTGACGCTTGGTTTCTGAGGAGCTCCTTGAATGAACGCACATACCCAGGAACTCGCGATGAAAAAGGCCGTTGAAAAACGTCCGACCACCGCGCTGTCTGCCCTCTGGAAGCCGGCGCTGCTGCAGGCCTTCATCAAGCTCGACCCGCGTCAGCTGCAACGCTCGCCGGTGATGCTGGTGGTGGCCCTGACCGCTGTGCTGACTACCGTGCTGTGCGTCGTGGGCGGCGACTCGGTACCCACCTTCGTTGCCGTGCAGATCGCCGTGTGGCTGTGGTTCACCGTGCTCTTCGCCAACTTCGCCGAAGCCCTCGCCGAGGGTCGTGGCAAAGCCCGCGCCGACAGCCTCAAGGCCGGCACCCAGGGCCTGCAGGCCATGCGCATGGCGGTGACCGGCAAGTTCGAGAAAGTCGCCGCCAGCAGCCTGCGCAAGGGCGATGTGGTGCGCGTCGAAGCCGGCGAGCTGATTCCCGGCGACGGCGAGGTGATCGAAGGCGTGGCGGCGGTCAACGAGGCGGCCATCACCGGTGAATCCGCGCCGGTGATCCGCGAGTCCGGCGGCGACCGCTCGGCCGTCACCGGCAATACCCGTCTGGTCTCCGACTGGCTGCTGGTGAAGATCACCGCCAATCCCGGCGAGTCCACCCTCGACCGCATGATCGCCCTGGTGGAAGGCGCCAAGCGGCAGAAGACGCCCAACGAAGTCGCGCTGGACATCCTGCTGATCGGCCTGACGCTGATCTTCCTGCTGGTGGTCGTGACCCTGAAGCCCTTCGCCCTGTTCGCTGGCGGCAACCTGCCGCTGGTGTTCCTGGTGGCGCTGCTGGTAACCCTGATCCCCACCACCATCGGCGGCCTGCTGTCGGCCATCGGCATCGCCGGCATGGACCGCCTGGTGCGCCTGAACGTCATCGCCAAGTCCGGCCGCGCCGTGGAAGCGGCGGGGGACGTCCATGTCCTAATGCTCGACAAGACCGGCACCATTACCTTCGGCAACCGCCGCTGCAGCGCGCTGCACACTGCGCCCGGTGTACAGCCGCTGGAGCTGGCCGAGGGCGCGTTCCTCGCCTCGCTGGCCGATGACACGCCGGAAGGCAAGTCCATCGTTGAGTTCCTGCGCGCGCAGATCGTCCTGCCGGAGCCGGACCGTAACCGCGTGACGCCGATCGCCTTCAGCGCCGAGACGCGCCTGTCGGGTATCGATATGGACGGTCACGTCTACCGCAAGGGCGCCGTGGACGCCGCGCTGGCCTTCGTCGGCCTGGGCCGCGCGCAGATGCCGGAGAGTCTCGCCAAGGAGATCGAGCGCATCGCCCAGAGCGGCGGCACGCCGCTGCTGGTAGTGGCCGACGGCAAGCTGCTGGGCGCCATTCACCTCAAGGACGTGGTCAAGCCGGGCATTCGCGAGCGCTTCGCCGAACTGCGCCGCATGGGCATCCGCACCGTGATGGTGACCGGCGACAACCCGCTGACCGCCGCCGCGATTGCCGCCGAGGCAGGCGTGGATGACGTGATTGCCGAAGCCACGCCGGAGAAGAAGCTGGCGCGCATCCGCCAGGAACAGGGTGAGGGTCGCATGGTCGCCATGTGTGGCGACGGCGCCAACGATGCCCCGGCCCTGGCGCAGGCCGATGTCGGCATGGCGATGAACGACGGCACCCAGGCCGCCCGCGAGGCCGCCAACCTGGTGGACCTGGACAGCGACCCGACCAAGCTGCTGGACGTGGTCCAGGTCGGCAAGGAACTGCTGGTGACCCGTGGCGCGCTGACCACTTTCTCGGTGGCCAACGACGTGGCCAAGTACTTCGCCATTCTTCCCGCGCTGTTCGCCGGCATCTACCCGCAGCTAGGCGTGCTCAACGTGATGAAGCTGGCCAGCCCGCAGAGCGCCATCCTCTCGGCCATCGTGTTCAACGCGCTGATCATCGTCGCGCTGATCCCCCTGGCCCTGCGCGGTGTGCGCGTGCAGGCCAGCGACGCCTCGCAGCTGTTGCGACGCAACCTGCTGATCTACGGCGTGGGCGGGCTGGTCGCGCCGTTCGTGGGGATCAAGGTGATCGACATGATCCTGGTAGCGGTGGGCCTGGCCTGAGGCGCGCGCCTTTTCCCCTCACCCTCTCCCAGAGGGAGAGGGACCGTCCTGAGAGATTGGGAAGCGCCGATCTCGCCGGATACACCGAACAACCCCCTCTCCCTCTGGGAGAGGGCAGGGGCGAGGGTAAGCCCGCGCTCCGAACCCAACAGAGGAGCACTCAACATGTTCAAGCAACTTCGTCCCGCCATCGTTTCCCTTGTCCTGCTCGGGCTGCTCACCGGCGAGGCCTATCCACTGGTCGTCACCGCCATCTCCCAGGTCGCCTTCCATGACCAGGCCAACGGTAGCCTGGTGCGCGACCAGAACGGCAACGTGCGTGGCTCGGCGTTGATCGCGCAGAAGTTCGACGGCGCCCAGTGGTTCCACTCGCGCCCCTCGGCTGGCGACTTCGCCACCATCTCCAGCTCCGCCAGTAACCTCGCCCCGGGCAACCCGGCCCTGGCCGAGCGTATCGCCAAGGATGCCGCCACCCAGCAGGTCGGCAACCAACCCGTACCCTTGGCGCTGGTCACCACCTCCGGTAGCGGCCTCGATCCGCAACTGCCACCGGAAGCCGCGCTGTACCAGGTACCGCGTATCGCGCTGGAACGTGGCGTGCCGGCGGCCAGCCTGATGAAGCTGGTGGAAGATCACACCGAACGTCCGCTGATCGGCCCGGCCGTGGTCAACGTGCTGGCGCTGAACATGGCCCTGGCCAGCCTGCCTCGCTAGACTCCAGCGCCAAGTGCCGAGCTCTGCCACGGCATGTAGAGGAACGCAGTACCGTCCAGCGGCAGAGGACGGCTCCCTCTCCCTCCGGGAGACGACTGCATGGATGCAGGAGGTAGGGCGACGCAGGATGCCAAAGCCGAGGGTTTGGGGTGAGGGGCTTTCCAGCTCCCATCCTCTCAGCAGTGGGCGCCATGAGCGCCCCGAGGATACCGACATGACCGACCCCACCCGCGCCGATGCCCTGCTGGCCGACCTGCCTGCCATGGGCCGTGGCCGTCTCAAGGTGTTCCTCGGCGCCGCGCCGGGCGTCGGCAAGACCTACGCCATGCTTCTGGCCGCACAGAGCCAGCTGCGCCAGGGCGTGAAGCTGCGCGTCGGCATCGTCGAAACCCACGGCCGCGCCGAGACTGAAGCGCTGCTGGCCGGCCTGCCGCAGCAGGCGCTCAAGCGTTCCGAGTACCGTGGCATCCAACTGGTGGAAATGGACCTGGACGGCCTGCTCGCCGACCCGCCGACGCTGGCGCTGGTGGACGAACTGGCGCATAGCAACGCTCCCGGCAGCCGCCACGCCAAGCGCTGGCAGGACATCCAGGAACTGCTCTCCGCCGGCATCGACGTCTACACCACGGTCAACGTCCAGCACCTGGAAAGCCTCAACGACCACGTCCGCGACATCACCGGCGTGCAGGTGCGCGAAACGGTGCCCGATTGGGTGTTGCAGGAAGCCTACGAACTGCTGCTGGTGGACCTGCCGCCGCGCGAATTGCTGGAGCGCCTGCGCGAGGGCAAGGTCTACGTGCCCGAGCAGGCGCGCGCCGCCATCGACGCCTTCTTCAGCCAGACCAACCTCACCGCGCTGCGCGAGTTGGCCATGCAGACCGCCGCCGCGCGGGTCGATGCCGACCTTGCCCATCGCTACCGCCAGCAGGGCGGCGAGGCGCCCGCCGTGCGTGGGCGCCTGCTGGTCGGCGTGGACGGCGAACACAACGCCGAACGCCTGGTGCGCCACGCCAGCCGCGTGGCCGAGCGCCGGCATCTGCCCTGGTCGCTGGTGCATGTAGATACAGGCGATGCGCGCAGCGAAGAGTCGCGGATGCAGCTGCAGAGCGCCCAGCAACTGGCCGAGCGGCTGGGTGGCGATGTCGTCGAACTGCGCGGTGGCGAAGTCGCGCGAACCCTGGTCGAGCACGCCAAGGAACGCCGTGCAACGCTGTTGCTGGTCGGCCGTTCGCGGCAGCGCTGGTATCGCCAGCTGTTCGGCGGCGGGCTTGCGGCGCGCCTGCTGCGCCTTGGGGATGGCCTGGAGATCAGCGTGCTCGATAGCGAGGCCGATCTCACCCCGCCCAAGGTCCGCCTGCAAACGCCCTGGCCCTGGGGCAACTACCTGCTCGCCGCCCTGGCCGCTGCCTGCGCCAGTGCCTTGGCCTGGGCGGTGGCCGGCGTGCTGGAACTGCCGAACATTTCCCTGGTGTTCCTCGCCGCCGTGCTGCTGGTGGCGGTGCGCAGCAGTCTCGGCCCGGCGCTGGCCTGCGCGGTGCTGTCGTTCATGGCCTACGACTTCCTGTTCATTCCGCCGCACTTTTCCTTCTCCATCCAGCGCGAAGAAGACGTGCTGACCCTGCTGTTCTTCCTGCTCATGGCCGGCCTCACCGGCAACCTTGCCGCCCGTCAGCGCCGGCAACTGCAAGCGCTGCGGGAGACGCAGGAAGAGACCAGCCAGATGCTCGACCTGTCGCGCAAGCTCACCGCCGCCACCGACCGCCAGGCGGTGATGGCCGCCGCCGCGCAACAACTGGGTGGCTGGGACGGGCTGGACATCTGCCTGCTCGGCCGAGTCAACGGTGAATGGAAAGTCGAGGGCGGCCTGAATCGCCCGCTGGAAGATCAGGAGCGTGCCGCCGCCGACTGGGCCTGGCAGCACGACCAGCCCGCCGGCCTGGGCACCGGCACCTTGCCGGGCGGGCGCTGGTGGTGGTGGCCGCTGTCCGGCGAGGACGGCCCGCTGGCGCTGCTGGGCGTCAGCCCGCGCGACGGCCAGCCGCTGCCCGGTTCGCGCCGGCGCCTGCTCGCCGCCCTCGGCCAGCCGCTGGGCCAGGCGCTGGCCCGTGCGCGTCTGGCCGAAGACCTGGAAGCCGCGCGCCTGCACGGCGAAACCGAACAACTGCGCAGCGCGTTGCTGGCCTCGGTCAGCCACGACCTGCGCACGCCGCTCACTTCCATGCGCGGCGCCATCGACAGCCTGCTGGCATTGGGCGACGCGATCCCGCCGCCGGACCGCCGCGAGCTGCTGGAAAGCACCCGCGACGAAGCTGAGCGCCTGGATCGCTACATCCAGAACCTGCTGGACATGACCCGCCTGGGCCACGGTGGCCTGAAGCTGTCGCGGGACTGGGTGTCCCCCGGTGACATTGTTGGCAGCGCGCTCAACCGTCTGCGTGCGGTGGTGGCGCCGTACCGCGTGGAAACCCGCGTGCCGCCAGAACTGCCGCTGCTGTATGTGCATGCCGCGCTGATCGAACAGGCACTGGTCAACGTGCTGGAAAACGCCGCGCGCTTCTCGCCGCCGCAAGGCCGCCTGCGGGTGACGGTGGAGCAGGGCGAAGACGAATTGCGCTTCCTGGTCAGCGACGAAGGACCGGGCATTCCGGCGGCCGAGCGCGAGAAGATCTTCGACATGTTCTACACCGCCGCGCGCGGCGACCGAGGTGGGCAGGGCACCGGGCTTGGCCTGGCGATCTGCCAGGGCATGGTCGGCGCCCACGGCGGACGGATCACGGTGGAAGACGGCATCGACGGGCGCGGTACGACCCTTGTGCTTCACCTGCCGTTGCAGCAACAGCCGGACCTGGAGCAGCTTGATGCTGCTGTCTGAAAGGCTCAAGCTGGACGCCCCCAGCCAGCCCGGACTGCCGATGAACGCCAGCGCCGCCACCATTCTGGTCGTCGACGACGAACCGCAGATCCGCAAGTTCCTCCGTATCAGCCTGAGCGCCGGTGGCTACAAGGTGCTGGAAGCCGGTACGGGCGAGGAAGGCCTGGCCCAGGCCGCGCTGGGGCGCCCGGACCTGGTGGTGCTCGACCTCGGCCTGCCGGACAAGGACGGCCAGGATGTGCTGCGCGAACTGCGCGAGTGGTCGCAGGTGCCGGTGCTGGTGCTCTCCGTGCGCGCCAGCGAAAGCGAGAAGGTGCTGGCGCTCGACAGCGGCGCCAACGACTACGTGACCAAGCCTTTCGGCATCCAGGAATTCCTGGCGCGCATCCGTGTGCTGCTGCGCCAGGGCGGCAGTGGCGAGACGCAGGAAGCGGTGGTGGCGGTCGGGCCGCTGAGCGTGGATTTCTCCTACCGCCGGGTGCTGCTCGACGGTGACGAAGTCTCGCTGACGCGCAAGGAGTACGCGGTGCTTTCGACCCTGGCGCGCCATATCGGCCGCGTGGTGACGCAGCAGCAACTGCTCAAGGACATCTGGGGGCCGACGCATACCGAGGACACGCACTATCTGCGAGTGGTCGTCGGTCATCTCCGCCAGAAACTCGCCGACGACCCGACCAACCCGCGCTTCATCGTCACCGAAGCCGGCGTCGGCTACCGCCTGCGCGACGCCTGACCACCCAGCTCCCCCGTAGGAGCGGACCTTGTCCGCGAAATCCCGCGCGGCGGAACTCATACTCGCTGGTGGCGGCCGCTGCATCGTGTCCGCGATGTGCGTGCCCCGCGCCGTTGTTCCCCGCGTCGCGCCGGAGTGTGCGCTGGCTTCCTGTTTCGCCCCCTCGGGCGAATCCCTTTTGGCAAACGTCGGATAGCCGCCCTCCCAAAAGGAACCAAAAAGGCTTGCTCCGGACATCCGGTTTTTCGCTTAGGCGAAAAATTCCCTCGTTGAGTCGAAGTTTCAGGGGCCCGAACTAGGCGTCCCCCCCACGACGGGCCATCCCTGGCCCATCGTGGCTCTCGCGACATCCATGTCGCTCAAGCCCTGAAACTCCAATTCAACGAGGCCTCCTGAACGGGGCGGGCTGGAGCGTGCTGAGGTTGCTCTGGAAGTCTTCAAAATCCAGAGCCAGAGCGGCGCAGGCCGGGTCTCTGTAGGAGCGAGCTTGCTCGCGAACCGCACGGCACCAGATCAACCGATCAATACGGATTCTCCGCCTCATACCGATCCAGCGTATCGCTGGCGATCTGCCGGCCGAGGGCGATGAGCTCCGGCGCCTTGTAGAACTCGAAGAAACGGCACACACGCTTGGGCACGTTGATCAGGATGTCCGGCGGGTAGCCGGCGATCTTGTACTGCGCGAGCGACGTCTGCATCACCTCGAAGCTCTGGTTCACCAGTTCGAGCAAGGAGGCCGGGCTGCTGCTGTCGATCACGTGGCTGCCGGTGGCCGAACGGGGCGAGCCCTTGGTCTGGGGCGCGGCGGCGGGTTGCTGCATCTCCGGTTCGGCAGGCTCCTCCGAGGCGGCCGGGACCGGGTGGAGCAGGGCGTCGGCGATCAGCTCCGGTGGGGATTCGCTTTCCCCACGACGGAAGAAGCTCAGCTTGTTGGACAGGCCGGTGATCACCGCGTCGAAGCGGCCTTTCAGCGCCGCCGGCCGTTCGATCACCGGCAGCGAATACTGGCGCTGGTTGGTGGCGTTGAGGTTGACCGCGACGATCAGGTCGGCGTGGGTCGAGACCACCGGGACGATCGGCAGCGGGTTGAGCAGGCCGCCATCCACCAGCATGCGGCTACCCTGCATGACCGGGGTGAACAGGCTGGGAATCGCCGCGGAGGCGCGCATCGCCTGGTGCAGGCAGCCCTCCTGGAACCAGATTTCCTGCTGGTTGGTGAGGTCGGTGGCGACCGCGGTGTAGGGGATCGGCAAGTCCTCGATGTTGATCTCGCCGAGCAGTTCGTGAATCTTGCCGAATACCCGCTCGCCGCGAATGGCGCCGAGGCGGAAGCTGACATCGAGCAGGCGCAAGACGTCGAGATAATCGAGACTTTCCACCCAGTCGCGGTATTCGCGCAGTTTGCCGGCCGCGTAGATGCCGCCGATCACCGATCCCATCGAGCAGCCGGCGATGCAGACGATCTCATAGCCGCGCCGTTCGATTTCTTCGATTACGCCAATGTGCGCATAACCGCGGGCTCCGCCGGAACCAAGCACCAGCGCAATCTGTTTTGACATAGGGCAACTCCCCGTTACGAACCTGTCGACGATACGCTGGACGCAACGGTCGAGCCAAGCCGGCCTTTGCTAGAATCCGGCTCTGATTTCCCCTGCCGGAGCCCGAGATGAGCGAACCGATCCGCCTGACCCAGTACAGCCATGGTGCCGGTTGCGGCTGCAAGATTTCCCCCAAGGTGCTGGAGGTGATCCTCGCCGGCAGCGGCGCGCAGAACCTCGACCCGAAGCTGTGGGTCGGCAACGCCTCCCGTGATGATGCCGCTGTTTATGCTATCGACGCCGAACGCGGCGTAGTCTCCACCACCGACTTCTTCATGCCGATCGTCGACGATCCCTTCGATTTCGGCCGCATCGCCGCCACCAATGCCATCAGCGACATCTACGCCATGGGCGGCGATCCGCTGATGGCCATCGCCATCCTCGGCTGGCCGGTGAACGTGCTGGCGCCGGAAATCGCCCGCGAGGTGATCGCCGGCGGCCGCAAGGTCTGCGACGAAGCCGGCATCCCGCTGGCCGGCGGGCATTCCATTGACGCGCCCGAGCCGATCTTCGGCCTGGCCGTCACCGGGATCGTCGAGAAGCGCTTCATGAAGCGTAATGACACCGCCACCGAAGGCTGCACGCTGTATCTCACCAAACCGCTGGGCATCGGCATCCTTACCACCGCCGAGAAGAAGGCCAAGCTGCGCGCCGAGGACGTGGGCGTCGCCCGCGACTGGATGTGCACCCTGAACAAGCCCGGCGCGCGCTTCGGCAAGCTGGCCGGGGTGAAGGCGATGACCGACGTCACCGGCTTCGGGTTGCTCGGCCATCTGGTGGAAATGGCCGACGGCAGCGGGCTGACCGCCCGCGTCCGCTTCGATGCCGTACCGCGCCTGGGCAGTGTCGAACATTATCTGGAAGCCGGCTGCGTGCCCGGCGGCACCCTGCGTAACTTCGACAGCTACGGCGAACGCATTGCACCGTTGCCCGAACTGCGCAAGTTGCTGCTGTGCGATCCGCAAACCAGCGGCGGACTGCTGGTGGCGGTCGCCCCGGAAGGCCAGGCTGAATTCCTCGCAACTGCCAAGGAACTGGGGCTGGACCTGGCGCCCATCGGCGAACTGGTGGGCCGACAGCGTCACGCGGTCGAGGTGGAGTGATGCGCGACAACACCCGCCACTACCGCGATCTGTTTCTCGACGACGTGCCGATGATGGATGTGCGCGCCCCGGTCGAGCATGGCAAGGGCGCCTTTCCCCACACCGTGAACCTGCCGCTGATGAACGACATCGAGCGGCAGAAGGTCGGCACCTGCTACAAGCAGAACGGCCAGCAGGCCGCCATCGCCCTGGGCCACGAGCTGGTCTGCGGCGAACTCAAGGACGCACGCATCGAAGCCTGGGCGAACTTCGCCAAGGCCAACCCCGAGGGTTACCTGTACTGCTTCCGCGGCGGGCTGCGGTCGCAGATCACCCAGCAGTGGCTGAAGAGCGAAGCCGGTATCGAGTACCCGCGCGTGGTCGGCGGCTACAAGGCGATGCGCGGCTTCCTATTCGACACCACCCTCGCCGCTGTCGAGGAGTGCCAGTTCGTGCTGGTGGGCGGCCTGACCGGGACCGGCAAGACCGAGGTCATCGCCCAACTGGCCAACAGCCTGGACCTGGAAGGCCACGCCAACCATCGCGGCTCCGCCTTCGGCCGCCGCGCCACGCCGCAGCCGGCGCAGATCGATTTCGAGAACCGCCTGGCCATCGACATCCTGAAGAAGCGTCACGCCGGCATGGAGCAGTTCGTGCTGGAGGATGAAGGTCGCATCGTCGGTAGCTGCTCGGTACCGCTGGAGCTGTACCAGGGCATGCAGCAGTACCCGTTGGTGTGGCTGGAAGACAGCTTCGAGCGGCGCGTGGAGCGCATCCTCCAGGATTACGTGGTGAACCTGTGCGCCGACCATGTGCAAGTGGTGGGTGAGGAGGGCGGTTTCGACGCTTTTGCCGCGTACCTGCGCAAGAGCCTGTCGGGCATCGTCAAGCGCCTGGGTGGCGAGCGTTACCAGCGGTTGGCGGCGATCATGGATGCGGCCCTGGAAGAGCAGAAACGCAGTGGCGCGGTGGAGTTGCATCGCGGATGGATCGAAGGGCTGCTGGGGGAGTATTACGACCCGATGTATGCCTTCCAGCGCGAGAGCAAAGGCGAGCGCGTGGAGTTCCGTGGGACGCAGGACGAGGTGGTGGAGTACCTGAGGTTCCGCGCCGAGCGCTGAGTGCGCCGCTCCGCGCAGAAGAGAGCGTGCTCGCGAACCGAGGGGCAGATTCGCTTTGGCTTTTGTAGGAGCGGGGCTTCTCCGCGATTCGCATGCCGCGGGCGGTTTGCCTGGCGCATCGGATGTGCGCTCCTGTGTGGGCGCATTCCGCCGGAGTTTCCCGGTGGGCCCGTCTCCATCCGCGTTGGATTTCGCGGACAAGGTCCGCTCCTACGGGGTGGGTTCTGCGTGGTTTTTGTAGGAGCGGAGCTTCTCCGCGATCCGCCGGCCGCAGGCGGTTTGCCTGGCGCGGCGGATGTGCGCTCCTGGGTGGGCGCATTCCGCCGGAGTTTCCCGGTGGGCCCGTCTCCATCCGCGTTGGATTTCGCGGACAAGGTCCGCTCCTACGGGGTGGGTTCGGTGTGGCTTTTGTAGGAGCGGAGCTTCTCCGCGATCCGCACGCCGCGGGCGGTTTGCCTGGCGCGGCGGATGTGCGCTCCTGTGTGGGCGCATTCCGCCGGGGTTTCCAGGTGGACCCGTCTCCATCCGCGTTGGATTTCGCGGACAAGGTCCGCTCCTACGGGGTGGGTTCGGTTTGGCTTTTGTAGGAGCGGAGCTTCTCCGCGATCTGCAGGCCGCGGGCGGTTTGCCTGGCGCGGCGGATGTGCGCTCCTGTGTGGGCGCATTCCGTCGGGGTTTCCCGGTGGGCCCGTCTCCATCCGCGTTGGATTTCGCGGACAAGGTCCGCTCCTACGGGGTGGGGTCTGCGTGGCTTTTGTAGGAGCGGAGCTTCTCCGCGATTCGCAGGCCGCGGGTCGTTTGCCTGGCGCGGCGGATGTGCGCTCCTGGGTGGGCGCATTCCGTCGGGGTTTCCAGGTGGACCCGTCTCCATCCGCGTTGGATTTCGCGGACAAGGTCCGCTCCTACGGGGTGATTCTGCGTGGCTTTTGTAGGAGCGGAGCTTCTCCGCGATCCGCAGGCCGCGGGTCGTTTGCCTGGCGCATCGGATGTGCGCTTCTGGGTGGGCGCATTCTGTCGGGGTTTCCCGGTGGGCCTGTCTCTATCCGTGCTGGATTTCGCGGACAAGGTCCGCTCCTACGGGGTGGTTCTGCGTGGCTTTTGTAGGAGCGGAGCTTCTCCGCGATCCGCCGGCCGCGGGCGGTTTGCCTGGCGCGGCGGATGTGCGCTCCTGGGTGGGCGCATTCTGTCGGGGTTTCCCGGTGGGCCTGTCTCTATCCGTGCTGGATTTCGCGGACAAGGTCCGCTCCTACGGGGTGGTTCTGCGTGGCTTTTGTAGGAGCGGAGCTTCTCCGCGATCCGCCGGCAGGGCCGGCGGCGCCGGGTAGAGGCCGGGCTCACCGGCTCTTGCCGTCGTACTCCTTCACCGTCAGCTCCGACAATTCCACGCCAGGCAGGCAGCGTACGTTGATCGCCGCCATCGGCGTGCCGTCCGGCGCGCTGGCGTAGGCCAACGGTGCGCAACCGCAGGTGGGGCAGAAGCGGTGCTCGATGCGGTGGGTGTTGAACGTATAGCTGCTCATCGCACTCTCAGGAGTCGTCATCCTCAGCTTGCCGCGTGGCACGAACCAGAGCAGCGAGCCCTTGCGCCGGCAGATCGAGCAGTTGCATGACACGACTTCACCGACATCCCCTTCCACTTCGAACGCGACCTGCCCGCAATGACAACTGCCCTGATGCACCATGATCCTTCTCCTGTCGGGATGTCCCGTGGGGAAACAGTGTAGTAGTCGCTTGAACGCCATCCGTCCGATGGCATACTGCGGCGCCGTCCGGCAGGCCGCTGCGCCGCGTTCTAAGCTGGATTCACCACGAATATCTCCAGGAGTTTCGTCATGCCGCGCATTCCCCTGATCATCGCCCTGGTGCTGGCCGTTGCCGGCTGCTCGGGCAAGACCGTCAACCGCGACAGTTGCGCCTCGCAACTGGACGCGGCCTGGCATGAACTGGACCTGGCCAAGGCCGAAGGTTTCGCCGGCACCGTCAGCTACTCCAAGGCCCTGGGCCTGCTGACCGCCGCCAAGACCCAGCAGCAGGTCGAGGCCTACACCGGTTGCTCCGACAAGGCCAGCCGCGCGCGCTTCTACATCAAGGAGTCCCGCGCCGGCCGCTGAGCCTGCCGCGCTGGCGGGCTGCATGAAGTGGCCCGCGTCTTCCCACCGCATCGCTCACCGTTTTGTCCGGATCAGCCCATGCAACTCGACTTCACCCAACTGTCCAAGACCGACGCCTATCGCTGGCTGGCTTCCACCGTCACGCCGCGCCCCATCGCCTGGGTTAGCACCCTGTCCGCGGACGGCCACAGCAACCTCGCGCCGTTCAGCTTCTTCCAGGTCATCAGCGATGCGCCGCCGACGCTGCTGATCAACACCAGCGTGCGCGAAGACGGCAGCGTCAAGGACACCCTGCGCAACGTGCGCGAGACCGGCGAACTGGTGATCCACCTGGTCAGCGCCGCCCAGGCCGAGCACATGAACGCCACCGCCGCCTGGTTGCCCCATGGCGTCAGCGAAATCGAGCACACCGGTATCGCCACCGTGCCCAGCGAGCGCGTGGCGCCGCCGCGCGTAGTGGGGGCGCCGGTGGCCTTCGAGTGTCAGTTGGCGGAAATCATGCCGTACCCGGCGCAGAACCCGTCCAGCATGCTGATCTTCGCCCGCGTGCTGCTGGCGCACATCGACGATGCGGTGATGCAGGACGAGCGCCACATCGACCCAGCGCGGCTCGATCTGGTAGGCCGCCTGGGCGGCACCCAGTACAGCTACACCCGCGACACCTTCAGCATGATCCGCCCCAAGTAACGGCGCGTCCGGCGTCAGGCGAACTCCAGCTCCAGGCCAAGCTGCCAGGGGACGCCGCTGATTCGCGCCACCTCCAGCCGTTCGGCGAGCGTGAACAGTTCGGACAGCAGCTCCTGGCGGCGCGGCAGTTCCAGGGCCTGGCAGTGAATCAGGTCGAATATGCCGCGTACCAGGCACAGGCCGGTGTTCCCCTCGAACCAGCAGTCCAGCCATTCGCCCTTCTGATCGTCGCACGCCAGCGGACAGACGAAGCGGCGAATCGGCAGCAGCCCGTGCTTGAGGAGTAGCGGATCGAGGCGTCGCTGTTCGCCGTACAGCTCCGGCAGCATCAGTTCGGTGGTGAATCCAGCGAGTGGGCGCTGCGAGATCAATTGGTAGAAGGCGTTCATCCGAGCACCTGGAGTCGAAAGACAGGTGTCGGAATTTGCGCGGTCAGGGTGCATGGTCGATGTCGGCTATATCCGAATGTCGATTCGGAAACTTCCTTTTAGTGTTCTGGATACGACCTCCACGTATCTCTGTGCAGCATCACCGTGCCATCGCCGCCGTACCCTCTATCCAGTACCCGATGGCGCTCCTAATGTTCCGCCCAAAAGCAACGATAACGATCAGGAGACCTTAGGGATTTCCTGCGGCGCCTTTTGCGGATGGGGGGAGAAGCCATGGTTGCCTACGTGCAGCGTCGTCTGGCCGACATGGGTACAGCGAAGAAACTGGCCATCGGTTTCGGCCTGGTGCTGTTGCTCACCGCCGTGGTGGCGGTGATCGGCGTGACCTCGTTGCGGGCGATTTCCCAGCGCTTCGACCTGCTCAGCGACATGTCGACCATCAACCGTGAAATGCTCGAGATCCGCCAGAGCGAGAAGGATTTCGTCATCGATGCCAGTGAGGCCTCCGCCAAGCGCCTGCGCGAGCATGCCGGCAATTTGAATGACGCGGTAGCGCGACTGAAGACCCAGCCGGACCAGGCCGCCACCATGGCGCAGGCGGAGCAGGGCATCGCCGATTACCTCGCGGCATTCGACAAATTCGAGAAGTCCAGCAAGAGCCGGCGCCTGTCGCTGGATGCCGCCACCTGGTCGGTGAACGGTGCGTCCAACAGCCTGGACATCCTGCAATCGAGCCTCGCCGATGACGGCGCCTACGAACTCAAGGATTCCCAGGGCCAGAAAGGCGAGGAACTGCTGCAGCAGGCTGCCCAGGTCAGCCAGCTCTATCGCCTGGTGCTGCAGGGCCTGAACGAGGCGCGCTCGCGCATGGAGGCCGGCAGCGAGGCCAAGGCCGAGGGTGGCCGCATCAAGTCCGCCGCCGAGGCGCTGGAGCTGTCCGCCAAGCTGCAGGAAAGCATCACCGACCCGACCTACGTGTCGGTGCTCAAGGACGTCATCACCAACATCAACGCCTTCGTCGAGAAGCTCGATGAGTACACCGCCGCGCTGGAGGAAGAGAAACAGGTCCACGCGCAGATGAACGACCGCGCCGCCCAGGTCATGCAGCAGGTCGACAACGCCTATGCTGCGCAGCGCTCGGCGATGCTGGCGCAGCTGCGCACCAACGCGCTGCTGATCATCGGTTCGGCGGTGCTGGCCCTGCTGGTCGGTGCGCTGGCCTCGCTGCTGATCACCTGGATGATCGTGCGGCCGCTGCGCCAGGTGATCGGCATGGCCCGGCGCATCGCCGAGGGCGACCTGAGCGTGAGCGTCGAGGTGCGGCGCAAGGATGAAGTCGGGCAACTGATGGGCGCTGTCGGCAGCATGGCCGACAGCCTGCGCGGCATCGTCAGCCGGCTCAGCGATGGCGTGGGGCAGATCACCGCCTCGGCGCAGGCGCTGTCCAGCGTCACCGAGCGCACCCAGCACGGGGTTAACAGCCAGAAGGCCGAGACCGACCAGGTCGCCACGGCGATGAACCAGATGGCCGCCACCGTCCACGATGTGGCGCGTAACGCCGAAGAAGCCGCCAGTTCCGCCGAACAGGCCGACGGCAAGGTCGCCAGCGGACAGGACGTGGTGCGCCAGACGCTGGGCCGCATCGAGCAACTGGCCGACGCCGTGCGCGCGGCCACCGAAAGCATCGAGCAGCTCGGCCGCGAGAGCCAGAGCATCGGCAGCGTGCTGGTGGTGATCAAGAACGTCGCCGAACAGACCAACCTGTTGGCGCTCAACGCCGCCATCGAGGCCGCGCGGGCCGGCGAGCAGGGCAGGGGCTTCGCCGTGGTGGCCGACGAGGTGCGGGCGCTGGCGCGACGTACCCAGCAGTCCACCGCCGAAATCGAGACGTTGATCGCCGCCCTGCAGAATGGGGCGACTACCTCCGTTCAACGCATGCAGCGCAGCCACGCGCTGGTGGAAATGACCGTGGGCGACGCGGTGCAGACCGAAGCCGCGCTGGGCACCATCGCCTCGGCGGTGGCGGTGATCCACCAGATGAACCAGCAGATCGCTGCCGCGTCCGAACAGCAGAGCGCGGTGGCCGAGGAGATCAGCCGCAGCGTCACCAGCATCCGGGGCATCGCCGACGAATCGGCGCAGGCCATGGAATCCACCGCCTCGTCCAGCGTCGAGCTGGCGCAGCTCAGCCGCGAGCTACAGGGGCTGGTGGGGCAGTTCCGGCTGTGACGCCGCCGCGGCGCGCTCGGCGGCTTCCTGTTCGTGCTTGCGCTGCAGGTGCCAGCGTCGGTAGGCGTTGACACCTGCGCGCACCGAGCTGAACGCCAGTGGTGGCTTCACCTCGCCGAGCAACTGCGAGCGCTTGAGCAGGGCCAGCGTCTCGCCGGTCACTCGCGCCAGTGACAGGTGAACGCCCTGGGCGTCGAGGGTCTGCTGCACTTCGCGCAGCGTGGTCAGGCCGCTGATGTCCAGGCTGAGGATGCCTTCGGCGTTGAGCAGTACGGCGCGGGCGTTCGGTGTCCGGGCCACGACCTCGAGGATGCGCTGCTTGAAGTAGTCGGCATTGAAGAACAGGACTGGCGCGTCGAAGCGATAGATCACCAGCCCCGGCAAGGTGCGCGCGTTGGGGTACTGCTCGATCTCCACCTGGCCGTCGATGCCGTGCACCCAGCCCATCACCGCGTCGTGCGGGCGGTAGGTGAGGTACAGCAGGCGCAGCAGGGCGAGCATGATGGCGACGAATATTCCCGGCAGCACGCCGACGCTGAGCACGCCCACCGTGGTCAGCACGCACAGGCCGAACTCGAATCGGCTCAGCGCCCAGAAGCCGCGCAGCGCACGGAAGTCGATCAGGCCCCAGCCGGCCATCAGCAACACCGCGCCCAGCGCCGGCATCGGCACCCAGCCCAGCGGTTTGCTGAACAGCAGCAGGACCACGCCGATGACCAGTGCGGCGACCACGCCGACCATCTGGCTCTTGCCGCCGACCATGTCGTTCACCGCGGTGCGTGAGTCTGCGCCGCTGATGACGAAGCCCTGGGAAATCCCCGCGCCGATGTTGGCCATGCCCAGCGCCATGAACTCGTGGTTGGCGTCGATGGTGTAGCCGTGGCGGGCGGCGAAGCTGCGCGCGGTGAGCATCGCGCTGCAGAAACTGACGATGGTGATGCCCATGGCGTCGCGGAACAGGCTGCCGGCTTCCTCGACGCTGGTCTTTGGCCAGGTCAGGTGCGGCAGGCCTTGCGGCACCTCGCCCAGCAGCTTGATACCGTATTGGTCGAGGCCGAACAGGGCGGCGATGACCGAGGCGAACAGCACGCCCACCAGTGCGCCGGGAATCTTCGGGTAGCGGCGAGGCAGCAGGATCATCAACAACAGGGTGCCGACACCCAGTGCCAGGGTTGGCAGATGCGTGTCGGTGAGATTGCGGATCAGCGCGATCAGGCCCCGGACGAAGCCGCTGGTCTCGCTGTGGTAGCCGAGAATCTTGCCGAGTTGGCCGGCGATCAGGCTCAGGCCGATGCCGTTGAGATACCCCACTAGGGTGGGACGCGACAGGAAACTGGCGACGAAGCCGGCGCGGGCGAAACCGGCGGCGATGGACAGGACGCCGACCAGCACCGCGACGATCATCGACAACTGCAGCAGCCGCTCCGGATTACCCGCCGCCAGCGGCGTGATGGCGGCCGCGACCATGGCGGCGGTGGCGGCGTCGGGGCCGACCATCAACTGCCGGGAGCTACCGACGATGGCGTAGATCAGCATCGGCAGGATGCAGGCATACAGCCCGACCTGAGGCGGAAAGCCGATGATCTGCGAATAGGCAATGGCGGTGGGAATCTGCACGGCGGCCACCGACAGGCCCGCCTGCACATCGCGCGGCAGCCAGTCGGAACGGTAGTGCAGCAGGCTGTCCAGACCGGGCAGCCAGCGGGCGAGTGACATCGGGGATCTTCCTTGGAATCGGCCAAGGGAAATATTAGATGGAAAGGCGCTTCAGGGCTTGTCGGAAATCATCGAGTTAGAGGGGGGATGGCATGGTTGGTGTTTCTCGATGGCTTCGACGCTGGGCTTTCCCTCACCCCAACCCTCTCCCAGAGGGAGAGGGGGCGGATCGTGCGGGCTGATGGTGTGGTTTTATCCTGTACCGAACGGTCCCATTCCAGGGCGAGAAGGGCGGGTCGTGCGGGCTGATGGTGTGGTTTCATCCTGCACCGAACGGTCCCACTCCAGAGCGAGAGGGGCGGGTCGTGCGGGCTGATGCTGCGGTTTTATCCTGTACCGAGCGGTCCCATTCCAGAGTGAGAGGGGCGGATCGTGCGGGCTGATGGTGTGGTTTCATCCTGCCCCGAACGGTCCCATTCCAGAGCGCGAAGGGCGGATCGTACCGGCTGATGCCGTGATTTCATCCTGCACCGAACGGTTCCCTCTCCCTCTGGGAGAGGGTTAGGGTGAGGGGCTTTTGATCTTGTAGGAGCGGATTCATCCGCGATCCGGCCGACAGGCCGGCCCGGCCCGCCATTGCGAACGGCATTCCTATGTAAATGCAGAGTGACCGTAGGAGCGCGCTTGCTCGTGAGCACTCTCACCAACGCCGTCGGTGCCGTGCACGCTCGCGAGCAAGCTTGCTCCTACAAAAACAGGGAAAACGGCGTCAGACCTTCAGCACCAGCTTGCCGAAGTTCTCACCGCTGAACAGCTTGGCCAAGGTCTCGGGGAAGGTTTCCAGGCCTTCGACGATGTCCTCCTTCGACTTCAGCTTGCCTTCGGCAATCCAGGTCGCCATGTCTTTGAAGCCTTCCTGGAAGCGATGGGCGTAATCCATCACCACCATGCCTTCCATCCGCGCGCGATTGACCAGCAGCGACAGGTAGTTGGCCGGGCCGCGCACGGCTTCCTTGTTGTTGTACTGGCTGATCGCGCCGCAGATCACCACCCGCGCCTTGGGCGCCAGACGGGCCAGCACGGCGTCGAGGATGTCGCCGCCGACGTTGTCGAAGAACACGTTCACGCCCTTGGGACACTCGCGCTTGAGGCCGGCGTTGACGTCCTCGGCCTTGTAGTCGATGGCGCCGTCGAAGCCCAGTTCGTCCACCAGGTAGCGGCACTTGTCGGCACCGCCGGCGATACCCACCACGCGGCAGCCTTTGATCTTGGCGATCTGCCCGACCACGCTACCCACCGCGCCGGCGGCGCCGGAAACGACCACGGTATCCCCAGCCTGGGGCAGGCCGACATCAAGGAAGCCGAAGTAGGCGGTCATGCCGGTCATGCCCAGCGCGGACAGATACAGCGGCAGCGGCGCGCGCTGGCTGTCCACCTTATAGAAGCCCTTCGGCTCGCCGAGGAAATAATCCTGCACGCCGAGGGCGCCGTTTACCTCGTCACCGACCTTGAAGTCCGGGTGCTGCGAGGCGACCACCTTGCCCACACCCAGGGCGCGCATCACGTCGCCGATGGCCACCGGGGCGATGTAGGACTTGGCGTCGTTCATCCAGCCGCGCATGGCCGGGTCCAGCGACAGGTACTGGTTCTTCACCAGGATCTGCCCCGGGCCGGGCTCGCCGACCGGGGTTTCCACGTAGGCGAAGGTGTCGCGGGTGGCGGCGCCGACCGGGCGCTGGGCGAGCTGGAACTGGCGGTTGATCTGGGCAGACATGGCAGTGGACTCAGTCAGGGGGAAAGCCTAGGTGATAGTCCGCCTGCCGCGTCGGGGCAAGTTCCGTCCGCCGGAGGAATGTTCGTCCATCGGTTCCAGTGATCCGGATTTACAGGAATCATCATCGCCGTGGATGCAGCGACGTCGCCCCGCCTGATAGTGCTTCGCGCCGTCGGAGCGCTGGCTAGACTGCGACGGTTATCTTCCTACCGCTTCGAGGTTCGCTCATGAGTCAGCTGCTTTCCGGCCAGGTTGCCCTGGTCACTGGCGCCGGTAACGGTATCGGTCGCGCCACCGCCCAGGCCTTCGCCCAGCAGGGCGTGAAGGTCGTGGTTTCCGACGTCGACGCCAAGGGCGGCGAAGCCACGGTAGAACTGATCCGCGCCGCTGGCGGCGAGGCTACCTTCATCCGCTGCGACGTGACCCGCGACGCCGAGGTCAAGGCGCTGGTGGAGGGCACCGTGGCTGCTTACGGTCGTCTGGACTACGCCTTCAACAACGCCGGTATCGAGATCGAAAAGGGCAAGCTGGCCGACGGCGAGGAAAGCGAGTTCGACGCCATCATGGGCGTCAACGTGAAGGGCGTCTGGCTGTGCATGAAGCACCAGATCCCGGTGATGCTGGAGCAGGGCGGCGGCGCCATCGTCAACACCGCCTCGGTCGCAGGCCTGGGTGCCGCGCCGAAGATGAGCATCTACGCGGCTTCCAAACATGCGGTGATTGGCCTGACCAAGTCCGCCGCCATCGAGTACGCGAAAAAGAAAATTCGCGTCAACGCCGTGTGCCCGGCAGTGATCGACACCGACATGTTCCGCCGCGCTTACGAGGCCGATCCGAAGAAGGCCGAGTTCGCCGCCGCCATGCACCCGGTGGGCCGTGTGGGTCGCGTCGAGGAAATCGCCGGCGCGGTGCTGTACCTGTGCAGTGACCACGCCGGCTTCACCACGGGCATCGCGCTGCCGGTGGATGGTGGGGCGACGGCGATCTGATCGTCTCGGGGGTGCGGTGCGCTCGGGTGTTCCCTCTCCCCAACCCTCTCCCTGAAGAGAGAGGGGGCTGTTCGGCATGCGGGTGACATGCCCGTTTAGCCGGCTCGTCCCCCGTTTCCTGTAACCGAAATGGCGTCAGGTGAGCGACGAACTGAATGTGGCAGAGGATGACTCCCTCTCCCTTCAGGGAGAGGGCGGGGGAGAGGGCATTCCCAGTCCCATTACTTCATGAATCACCTGTAGGAGCGCATTTACCGGCCGATTCGGCGTTGGGCGGTTCGCGAGCAAGCTCGCTCCTACAAAAAGCGTACCCGCCGACGATCCCGACCCGTTCGCTACAAGACTTCGCATTCTGTTACACGATGAAGTGGTTTTGGCCTGCAAGGCCAGTTACAAGCGAATCAGAGGCCGAAACAATCGGCCCACCCCAGTTGGAGAATAATGACAATGACCAACGATCCCTTGCTGACGCTTTTCATGCCCATCGCCCTGGGCATCATCATGCTGGGCCTCGGCCTGTCCCTGACCGTCGCCGACTTCGCCCGCGTGGTGCGCTATCCCAAGCCGGTACTCATCGGCCTGGTCTGCCAAGTCATCCTGCTGCCCCTGGCGTGCTTCCTCATTACGGTCGGCTTTGCCCTCGAAGCCGCGCTGGCCGTGGGCATGATGCTGCTCGCAGCATCCCCCGGCGGCACCACCGCGAACCTCTACAGCCACCTCGCCCACGGTGACGTGGCGCTGAACATCACGCTGACCGCGGTGAACTCGGTGATCGCCATCCTCACCATGCCGCTGATCGTGAACATGTCCCTGCTGTACTTCATGAACGACGGCCAGACCATCCCGCTGCAGTTCGGCAAGGTGCTGCAGGTGTTTGTCATCGTCCTGGGACCGGTCGCCATCGGCATGATCGTGCGGCGCCTGCTGCCGAGCGTGGCGGCGGCGCTGCAGAAGCCGGTGAAGATCCTCTCGGCGCTGCTGCTGGCGGTGATCATCGGCGTGGCCGTGACCAAGGACTGGCAGACCTTCCTGACCTACGCCCCCATCGTTGGCGCCGCCGCCCTGAGCTTCAACCTGCTGAGCCTCGCCGTGGGCTACTGGGTGCCGCGCCTGCTCAAGCTGTCCAAGCCGCAGTCCATCGCCATCGGCATGGAGATCGGCATCCACAACGGCACCCTGGCCATCGCCCTGGCGTTGAGCCCCATGCTGCTGAACAACAGCACCATGGCGATACCAGCGGCCATTTACGGTGTGCTGATGTTCTTCACCGCCGGCATCTTCGGCTGGTGGGTGAGCCGTGGTGTGGCGAAAACGGCAGTGGCCGACGCCGCCGCGTGATTGTGGTGGGAGCCCGCGCCGCATGCGGGCTCCCACAGGACGTGCAGCACCGTTCGCCGGGGGCTGAAGGTTGTAGGACCGAGGGTTTCTAACAAGATTTCTCCTACATGCCGATGAGGATATTACGGTAGGGCAACTACCTGGGTGAGACCAGAATTTGGCCATCTCCTTCACCAATGCCGGTGCAGGGGGCCCACTCACTCAAGTTGGATACCCGATGAAAAAGTCCCTGATCTCCCTCGCCACCCTCACTGCTTTGACTGTTTCCGCGCTGCAAGCGCAAGCGTCCGACGGCACCATCAACTTCAACGGCAAAGTCCAGGACGTCACTTGCACCATCAAGGTCAACGGCGCCGGTACCGGTGATGGCACCGTCACCCTGCCGACTGTCTCGAAATCCTCCCTGGCGGGGGTAGGTAACACCGGTGGCGATACCAATTTCACCATCGACCTCTCCGGTTGCACCGGCAGCGACGTCAGCGGCAACCCGGGCGTAGCGGTGTTCTTCGAGCCGGGCGCCAACGTCACCCCTCAAGGTCGCCTGAAGAACATTGGCAGCGGCGCCCAGGAAGTCGACCTCGCCATCTTCCGCAACGGCTCGGCCCTGCAACTGGGCAATGCGCCGGCCTCGGCATTCACTAATATCTCCGGTACCGGCGCCAGCATGCCGTTCACTGTGAAGTACTACTCCAACTCGGCTACCCCGAGCGCGGGCGAAGTGAAGTCGAGCGTGACCTACTCCATCGTCTACCCGTAAGGCGAACGCAGTACCGGCAATGCCTCGCGGGGGCCTCGTTTAACGTCGGCCCTCGCGATCCTGATCCCTAGCATTCAACGTGAGGCACACCATGCAACGCATTTTTCGCGGTGTTCGTGTAGTGGGGTTGGCCCTGGCGGCCTGTCTGATGATCGGTCAGGCGCAGGCCTCCATCGTGATTACCGGCACCCGCGTGGTGTATGACGCCGCCCAGCGTGAAGTGACGGTCAAGCTGAACAACGATGGTCAGTCGCCCATGCTGGTGCAATCGTGGATCGATGAAGGCAGTGTCCAGGCGACCCCCGATACTTCGACCGCACCGTTCGTCCTCACTCCGCCCATTGCCCGCATCGATCCGAGCAAGGGGCAGGCATTGCGCATCCGCTATACCGGGCAGAAGTCCCTGCCGCAGGACAAGGAGTCGTTGTTCTGGCTCAACGTGCTGGAGGTCCCGCCTGCATCGGCTGAAGGCCAGAACAGGCTGAAGATCGCCTTCCGCAGTCGCGTCAAACTCTTCTACCGGCCCGCGGGGTTGCCGGGCAACGCCATGGCCGCCGCCGAGCAACTGCAGTGGCGCCTGCAGCGCGATGGTGCGCAATGGGCTCTGGAGTGCCGCAATGACAGCCCGTACTACGTTTCCCTGGGCAAGGTCAGCGTGACCGGCAACGGTCAGAGCGTCAGCCCGACCCTCGATATCAATTCCTCCATGCTGGCGCCCGGTGAACGCAAGCTGATGCCGCTCAAAGGCCCGGCTCCGACTGGCAAGGTGGAATACACCAGCATCACCGACCTGGGCGCGATGATGGAGCATTCCCAGCCCCTGAAACCTTGACGGCCAACGCCGTGCCCCGCTGAAGCTCTCGGTCCGAGACTCGCCAATCCAGTCCCGGACCGCCTCACCGGGCCGCCTGCCAGCCAGCGCAGGCGCGCCGTTCGAAGAAGAGGCGACTCTTCGTTCATACATGGATAGCTAGCTAATCGTTAGGGTAATTCCTACATTCGCATCGGGAATCTACTGTAGGACGAGTTCCGTGCAAGGCGGAGACTTGTCCCATCGCTTCCGCACTTGCCAACAAGGCGGAGACCCATTCCCAGTAGGGCTCATGTCATGAACACGCCACCGAATCTTCCTCCCGCCCGCCGCCGACGCCGTATGGACTTCCGGTTCATCCCGGCCTGATCCAGGCGGCACTCGCCGCTTCCTCCGCCACCGCATAGCTCCTCCCAACACCCGCCGATAGGCCGGGAGGAGCCCGTTTATGCCCGAGAACACGGGGCTGTCCGCCGGACACCCAAGAGGCTCAACCATGAACAGCTCATCCCATGTCCAGTTGCCCACGCGCCAGGCTTTCCAGCTCAAGCCGATCGCCCTGGCCATTTGCGTCCTGGGTGGTGTTTGCAGCGGTGTCGCCCTGGCCGAGCCCGCCGAGGGTGAAGTGGCGTCGTTCGAGAGCGACATGCTCTGGGGGCAGGGTGCGCGCTCCATGAACCTGTCGCGTTTTCGCGAGAGCAACCTGATCGAGCCCGGCACCTACAACCTTGAGATCGTACTCAATGGCACACCGGTAGGGCCCAGCGACATCGTCTTCGTCGCCGGCGAGCAACCCGGCCATGCCAAGGCCTGTTTCTCGCGCCTCCAGCTGGAGCAGTTCGGCGTCAAGCTCGATCAACTGCCGGAAGACAAGCTGTCCGGTGATTGCCTTGACCTGGCGAGCCTCATCGAAGGCGCCAGCGCCAGCGTCGATGTGGGCGAACAGCGCCTGGAGCTGAGCATTCCGCAGGCCATGCTGCGCCACAACCCGCGTGGCTATGTCAGCCCCGAGCGCTGGGACCGTGGCGTCAACGCCGGCTTCCTCGACTACAACCTGAGCGGATACCAGAACAGCAGCCAGGGCGTCGCCCAGCAGAGCGCCTATGCCAGCCTCAATGCCGGGCTGAACCTGGGCGACTGGCGCTTGCGCCAGCGTTCCGCGCTCAACTGGGGCCAAGAGGGCAAGTCCCTGCAGAATCTCGCCACCTTCGCCCAGCGCGACGTCGATTCGCTTCGCTCGCAACTGACCCTGGGCGATGCCTTCACCGATGGCGACCTGTTCGACTCGGTCTCCATGCGCGGCGTGCGCCTGAACAGCGATGACCGCATGCTGCCCGACTCGCAGCGCGGCTACGCGCCCATCGTGCGCGGCATCGCCTCCACCAACGCCCGCGTCACCATCCGCCAGAACGGCTACATCATCCACGAGGAAACCGTCGCCCCGGGGGCCTTCGAGATCAGCGACCTCAACCCCACCAGCGACAACGGCGACCTCGACGTCACCGTGACCGAAGCCAACGGCCAGGAAAGCCACTTCACCGTGCCGTTTTCCTCCGTGGCCCGTTCCCTGCGTCCCGGTGTGTCGCGCTACACCTTCAGCCTCGGCCAGGTGCGCGACCTCACCTATGGCTACAGCCCCTACATCGCCCAGGGCACCTACCAGCGCGGCATCACCAACAGCGTCACCGCCTACACCGGCAGCACGCTCACTGAGGGTTACGCCTCGGTGCTGCTGGGAGGTGTGCTCAACACTGAATACGGAGCCTTTGGCGCCGACCTGACACAATCGAGCACCGATCTCGACGGCCAGAACTTCACTGGCCGCTCGGTGCGCATCAGTTACAACAAGGTGCTGCAGAGCACCGGCACGCACTTCACCGTCGCCGCCCACCGGTATTCCACCGACGGCTACTTCGGTGTCGACGATGCCCTGAACGCCCAGGACCAGCTCCGCGAATACGGTGATGAAGAGGGCGGCGCCGACGCCATCCGCCGGGCTCGCAGCCGCAGCGAGATCAACGTCAGCCAGAGCATCGGCCGCGGCTATCTCTTCGTCAGCGGCTCGGTGCAGAACTACTGGAACGACACGGGCTCCGATACCCAGTTCCAGGCCGGCTACAACCACAGCTGGAACTGGGGCAGCGCATCGGTCAGCGCCTCCCGGACCCAGGACGCCTTTGGCGAATCCGAGAACCAGGTGCTGCTGAGCGTCTCCCTGCCCATCGGCAAGGTCGGCGGCAACCGCCCATACCTCACCAGCAGCGTCAGCCACAGCAGCAGCGGTGCGAGCAACATGCAGAGCACGCTGAGCGGCACTGCCGGCAAGGATGGCCAGATCAACTACGGCGTCACCGGCGCCTACGACAGCCCGGCCGATAGCCAGGGCGCCGCCAGCCTGAGTGGCAACACCCAGTACCGTAGCTCGTTCGGCACCCTCAATGGCTCCATGAGCCAAGGCAGCGACTATCGCCAGGTCTCGGCGGGTATCGCCGGCTCCGTGGTCGCTCATCCCAACGGCGTGACCTTCGGCCAGACCCTGGGTGACAGCATCGCCATCATCGACGCCCCCGGCGCCGCCGGTGCGCAGGTCACCAATGCCAGCAACGTCAAGCTCGATGGCCAGGGGCAGGCCGTGGTGCCGTACCTGACGGCTTACCGGGTCAACACCCTGGAGCTGGACCCCAAAGGCCTGTCCGATGACATCGAACTCAAGAGCACCGCGCAGGATGTCGTGCCGCGCAGTGGCTCCGTGGTAATGGTCAAGTTCGACACCGTCAGCGGCCACGCACTGCTCATCCAGAGCCGCCAGAGCGACGGAAGTCCGCTGCCTTTCGGCGCCAGTGTCTATAACGAGAAGAATCAGGAAGTCGGTGTGGTGGGGCAGGGCGGCAAGATCTTCGTCCGCGTGGACGGCGACAGTGGAAAGCTGCACGTTCTGCTCGCGAGTGAAGGTAGCAAGCGTTGCAGCATCACTTACAGCGTCCCGGCGACGCAGGCCGGCGGCAAGGATGCATCCCTCGAAACCATCGACGCGGTGTGCGCGGGCTAATGGGGATACCAAATGAGGGGCTTCACTGGGTTCTCTCCACTCTGGTGGCGGCCCGTGAAAGTACAGATTGATTGAAAGAACATCCGGCACGCGAGGCAACCCGCTGCCTATGCTGGGATTAGTCGCCAAGTCCGAGCGTTGACTGCCCGATCCTGATATCCGCCTTGATGAGGTCTACTGAATGCCGTGTCGTCATCCGCTGCTGAAGTTGAGTGTGCTCGGTGCAGGACTGCTGATAACAGGAACGGCAGCCGCAAGCTGTTCGGTATACGGCGCGCGCGGTATCGTTTCACTGTCGATGGGCGGACCTATCACCGTACCGGCCAACGCTCCTAATGGAGCAGTGCTGCGGAGCACGACCTTTGCGGTGCCGGGTGGCAATGCTGGAGTGCAGTACGCGACCTGTGATGGCAGCGGGGGGAATACCTACTGGGCATACAGGGCCTCTGCCGTTCAGACCAACCGAATGGTAACCACCACATCCAGTGGCATTGGTTATCACGCCAGCCTGACCGATTTTGGTCCGCTGGATGTCAGACGCTCCAACGCCGCCAACACCAAGCCGGCTTTCGCGGCTGATCAGGTGGTGACAGTGGAGTTGATCAAGACAGGCGCCATTACCCCCGGGACCTATCGCTTCCAGGACAATGGCGTCGTTGGCAGTCTTTTCGTGGGTGAGAGTGGTGTGGAATACATCCGGCTGACCGGCAATGACTTCGTGGTCCAGAGCACCTCCTGTCAGGTGGCGACCAAGACAGTGTCCGTTGACATGGGCACCGTCACGCCCAAGGAATTGCCCAGCGTGAGCAGCGTTTCCCCAAGGGTCAGCAATTTCTCCCTGGAGCTCAACTGCCAGTCGGGCTCCAATGTTTATCTGACGCTGACCGACAACCAGAACACGTCCAACACTTCCGACCGGCTCGGACTGGCGGCGGGGTCGACGGCGTCGGGCGTGGCTATTCAGGTGCTCAAGGACGGTGCGCCAGTGAACTTCGGCCCGGACTCCAGCGCTCCCGGAACACTGAATCAGATCGCGCTGGGTGCGGCGCCGGATGGAAAACTCACAGTGCCGCTGGCGGCGCGCTATGTGCGCACCGGAGACCTGGTGCCAGGCAACGTGCAAAGCGTGGCGACTTTCACCTTCAGCTACCAGTAGGCAACGCGTTCAATCCGCCCAATGCCAGGCGTTATCTGGGGGAGTGACAGCTGCTGCCCCGATTGCTCTGGCCTGCCCCGGAAATGATCGAGGCATGGCTGTGAAATAACGGTGAAGGGCGAAGCCTTTGGGGGGCAATTTTCCTGCGCAATTGCGACAACGTACTCGGGAAAAATCCCGCACAGGCATCGGACGGGCCTATAGCATCGCGCATTGCTGCGCCTGTATTCACGTCGGTAAGGTCTCCAGGTCGCGACGATTGTCGTGGCCTTGGCGTGTAAACCCGGTGTTGTTTACACAGACGCGGTAGCTCCATGGCAACGTAGTGGGCGACTCATGTGCTCCCTGCATGCAGTCTATGGTGGGCGGTGCAAGGCGGGCTTCGTCCCGGCCGGGTCTGTGTAACCGGTATTTCCACCCTTGCACGGTTCCGCCTCTCTTCCGTGGAAAGAAGCGTGTGCGGAGTGCTCAACCACAACACAGATGCAAAATGAACACGCATTACCCCGCTTTTACCCACGGGCACCGTCCGCGACCCTCCCGGTTCTCTCTTTACTGACTAGTCCTATTCGCCGGTCCTCCGCCCCTATCGGCTGAGACTTTCGGCAGATCGCCGGGCCTGGGGCCCGGCGAGTTCTTGGCTTTTGCCCATCCAACAGACCGTTCCGTCTTGGGGCGCTCTGCAAGGCGTTCGACCATGGGACGTACGCTCGCCCAATGCTCACAATCCTTCTTCACCTACATACCCCCGCGAAACCGCCAGGAATCGAGCTCTCGTAGGAGCGGACCTTGTCCGCGAATCCCGCCGGTAAAGCCGTGGCAAAGACTTCGCGGAGAAGCTCCGCTCCTACGAAGAGCACCACCCCCCCACCCGTAGGAGCGGACCTTGTCCGCGAGTCCCACCGGCAACGCCGTAGCAAAGGCTTCGCGGAGAAGCTCCGCTCCTACGAAGAGCACCACCCCCCCCCCGTAGGAGCGGAGCTTGTCCGCGAATCCCACCGGTAACGCCGTGGCAAAAGCTTCGCGGAGAAGCTCCGCTCCTACGAAGAGCACCACCCGCCCACCCGTAGGAGCGGACCTTGTCCGCGAATCCCGCCGGTTACGCCGTAGCAAAAGCTTCGCGGAGAAGCTCCGCTCCTACGAAGAGCACCACACCCCCATCTGTAGGAGCGGACCTTGTCCGCGAATCCCGCCGGTAACGCCGTGGCAAAAGCTTCGCGGAGAAGCTCCGCTCCTACGACGAGCTCGCGCCCGTCGGTACTCTCAATCCGGCCAATGCCAGGCTGGGGCATCGAACATGCCCTGGTCGCGGATACGCGTCTGGCCCAACTCCTTGTCCAGGTGCAGGCAGTTGCACTCGGGGTGTTCCTCCAGCGTGGCGATCAGTCGGCTGGCGTGGGACACCACCCAGACCTGGGTATGTTTCGACGCCTCGATGATCAACCGCCCCAGCGCCGGTAGCAGGTCCGGGTGCAGGCTGGTTTCCGGTTCGTTCAACACCATCAGTGACGGCGGGCGCGGAGTGAGCAGGGCGGCGACCAGCAGCAGGTAGCGCAAAGTGCCGTCGGAGAGTTCGGCGGCGCTCAGCGGGCGCAGCAAGCCGTGCTGCTTCAGCGCCACGGCGAAGCGCCCGCCCAGCTGGCAATCGATTTGCAATTCGGCGCCCGGGAAGGCGTCGCCGATGGCGGTTTCCAGCGCCTGGGCATCGCCGATTTCACGAATCGTCTGCAGCGCGGCGGCCAGGTCGCGGCCGTCGTGGTGCAGCACCGGCGTGCGGGTGCCGAGTTGCGGTTGGCGCGCCGGTGCGTCGGCGTCGGTGCGGAAGTGATCGTAGAAGCGCCAGCCACGAATCTGGTCGCGCAGCAGCAGGGCTTCGGGGCAATCCGAGCCGCTGCCGATCTGGGTGAACAGGCTGTCGAAGGTCGGGATGTGCTGTTCCAGCACCTGCCAACTGCGGCCTTCGCGGGCGCGCAGCATCGGGCCGTTGCGTTCCACCAGCTGTGAAGCGGGGCGGTACCAGGGGCCGGCCCAGATGCTTTCGTGCTTGATTTCCGGGTCCAGGCCGAAGGCGCTGACCACCGGCGGTGGCGGCAAGCCGAGGGCGATGGCGTAGCCGAAGTCTTCCCCCGCAAAGCCCAGGCGCAGGCGCTTCACCTCGTTGCGCGGGCCGCCTTGGACTTCTACCTCGCCCGAGCGCATTCGCCGCGAGTGGCTTTCCGGCCCGGCCCAGAAGGTGGATTCCAGCCCGCCCTCGCGGGCCAGCGCATTCACCACGCCGCCCTGGGCCGTCTCGGCGAGCAGGCGCAGGGCGCGATAGAGATTGGACTTACCGCTGCCGTTGGCGCCGGTGATCAGATTCAGCCGGCCCAGCGGCAGCACCAGCGAGTTGATCGAGCGGTAGTTGGCGACGGCGAGGGTGTGCAGCATGCGGGCGATCCGGTTCAGGCAATCGCCCGATGCTAGCAAACTCGGTTCAGGGCGCGCGGCGCCAGTTCAGTACCAGCTGTGTCAGCAGGCCCGCGACCAGTCCCCAGAAGGCTGAGCCGACGGAGAACAGGGTGAAGCCCGAGGCGGTGACCAGGAAGGTGACCATCGCCGCCTCGCGCTGGCGGGCGTCGGCCATGGCGTTGGTCAGGCCGTTGGTGATCGAGCCGAGCAAAGCCAGGGCGGCGATGGACAGCACCAGCGCCTTGGGCAGCGCGGCGAACAGCGCGGCCAGGGTGGCGCCGAAGATGCCGGCGATGCCGTAGAACAGCCCGCACCAGAGTGCGGCTGTGTAGCGCTTATGCGGGTTCTCGTGGGCTTCCGGCCCGGTGCAGATGGCCGCGCTGATCGCCGCCAGGTTGATCCCGTGGGAACCGAACGGCGCCAGCAACAGCGAGGCGATGCCGGTGGTGGAGATCAGCGGCGAGGCGGGCACCTGGTAGCCGTCGGCGCGCAATACGGCGAGGCCCGGCATGTTCTGCGAGGCCATCGCGACGATGAACAGCGGGATGCCGATGCTGATGGTGGCGGCCAGGGAGAAGCTCGGCGTGGTCCACACCGGGCGGGCGATCTCCAGCTGGAAGTGGCTGAAGTTGAGCAGGCCGAGGAGGCCGGCCAGGGCGACGCCCACCAGCAGCGCAGCGAACACCGCGTAGCGCGGCGACAGGCGCTTGGCGACGAGGTAGCTGACGAACATCGCCACCACCAGCGCCGTCTGCTGTTGCGCGGCGTTGCAGATTTCGATGCAGATGCGGAACAGCACGCCGGCCAGCAGCGCCGAGGCCAGCGAACCGGGCACCTGGCGCATCAGTCGCTCGAAGCTGCCGGTGACGCCGCACAGGGTGATCAGCGCGGCGCAGACGATGAAGGCGCCAATGGCCTCGCCATAGGGCACGCCGGGCAGGCTGCTGATCAGCAGCGCGGCGCCGGGAGTGGACCAGGCGATGACGATGGGCGTGCGGTAGCGCAAAGTCAGGCCGATGGTGGTCAGCGCCATGCCGATGGACAGTGCCCAGATCCACGAGGAAATCTGCGCGGTGGTCAGTCCCGCCGCCTGGCCGGCCTGGAACATCAGCACCAGCGAGCTGGTGTAGCCGGTGAGCATGGCAACGAACCCGGCGACGATGGCGGCGGGGGATGAGTCGGCCAGCGGGCGCAGGCGCGCGGCGGCGGGAGTGGAGTCAGTCATGCACGAATTCCATCAGGTGCGGGTGAACAGCGGGTAGAGCGATGCGACCAGCAGGGCCGCCATGCCGACGTTGAACAGGCGCAGCCGCAGCGGGTCTTCCAGCCAGCGCCGCAGCAGGCTGCCCAGTATGGTCCAGACGCCCACGCTGGGCAGGTTGACCACGGCGAACAGGGTGGCGATCAGCACCACATTGCCGATCCAGCTGTTGGCCGGCAGGTAAGTGGCGATGGCGCCGATGGCCATCACCCAGGCCTTGGGATTGACCCACTGGAAGGCCGCGGCCTGGAGGAAGGTCATGGGTTTGGCGGCGTTCTCGCCCTTTGCCTCGGGGGCACCGGAGCGGGCGATCTTCCATGCAAGATACAGAAGGTATGCACCACCGGCGTAGCGCAGCGCCGTATAGCTGGCCGGAAAACGCTCGAACAGCTGGTGCAGGCCCAGGCCCACGGCGACCACCAGCAGCAGGAAGCCGATGCTGATGCCGAGCATGTGCGGAATGGTGCGGCGGATGCCGAAGTTCACGCCCGAGGCCAGCAGCATCATGTTGTTGGGGCCGGGGGTGATGGAGGTGACGAAGGCGAACAGCACGAAGGCGCCGAGGAGTTCGATGGGCATGGCGGTGTACCGGTCTTGTTCTTTTTGGCAGGGCAGTGCTTGCAGACTAATCCTGTCGGCGCCGGGCTGTCCCATAACAGCCAGCGGCCGAGTGGCCCGTACAGTGCGCCTGGCGGTGGCGCGGCACAGGGTGGCTCGGTATGGTGCGGAAATTACCGCAAGGCCAATGGACCACCGACACCATGGAACAGAATCCCTACGCCGCCCCCCAGGTTGATCTGGTGGATGACAGCACCCCCGGCGACTTTCGCAACGGCGGCTGGAGCGCCGGCCGGTTGCGCCTGCTCGCTGGCCTGAGCGTAGGCCTGTTGCTGGGCAACCTGGCGCAGCTCTTCCTGTCGCTCACCAGCAGCCTGAAAAACATGCCCCTCTGGGAACGCTATGAGCTGTGGGTGGGGACGCTCTGCACCATCCTCGGCTGCTTCCTGCTGTGGCGCACCCGCACCTTTCTGGAGGACCGCTTCCGCGCCCGTGGCCTGGGTTGGCCGGTCGGGTTGTCCATCGCCATCGGAATCGTGATGCAGGTCTACGGTATGGTGTTCGATGGGCAGCTCAATGGCGAACTGAACGGCGCGCTGATGGGGCTCATGGCGCTGTTCGTGCCCAGCGGCATCGTTACCTTGTGGTACGGGGTCCGCCTGCTGAAGATCGAGCTGCCGTATCCATCACTGAAAATCATGGGATGGCTGGAGGTGTTTTCCGGCATTTGCCTGCTCAGCGTGTTGCTATTCCTGCTCGGCACCGTGCTGGCGATGGCCAGCCTGTTGCCGATGGCGCTGATGTTCCTGCGCGCCGCCCGCGAATTGGACGGCGCCGCCCGCTAGTCGGCGTCCTGCGAGCGGGCGATAGCCTGGTTCACCGCCAGCCAGCCGGTCACCGCATCCGCGCCGGCTTCGCCGAAGGCGCGCTGCAGCAGTTTCTCCTGCTCGCGGCGAAGGGCCTTTTCCAGCTTGCCGCCTTCGGCCGTCAGCTCCAGCAGACGCCGGCGCTTGTCGTTGTCGCAGGCTTCGCTGCGGATCAGGTCGCGCTCCAGCAATTGGCGCAGCGGGACGTTCAGCGCCTGCTTGGTGACGCCCAGGGCGGCCAGCAGCTGGCTGACGCTCAGCCCCGGCTTGCGCGCGATGAAGAACAGGATGCGGTGGTGCACCCGGCTCAGGCCGCGGCGCGCCAGCATCTCGTCGGGTTTCGCGGTGAATGCCCGGTAGCTGTAGAAGAAGGCTTCGATCGCCTGGAGTTGCAGGGCGTTTTTTGTTAGGTCAGGCATATTGACGTATCCGTGTTGGTCGTCGTAGCTTCGGTCAAGCAGTTTGACTCATTCTTCCGTGCTCACGCTACCGGTGCCCCCAATGGCCTTCTCCGAACGCATTGCCCGTCTGAAAAGTTCTCTGATCCGTGAAATCCTCGCCGCCGCCCAGCGTCCGGAAGTGATGTCCTTCGCCGGCGGCCTGCCCGCCGAGCCGATGCTGCCGAAAGTGGAATGGGCCGACATGCCGGTGAGCATGGGCCAGTACGGCATGAGCGAGGGCGAGCCGGCCCTGCGCGAAGCCATTGCCGCCGAAGCGCGCGCCTTGGGCGTGCCTTGCGAGGCGAGCCAGGTGCTGATCGTCAGCGGCTCGCAGCAGACGCTGGACCTGGCCAGCAAGCTGTTCATCGATCCGGGCACCGAGGTGCTGCTCGAAGCGCCGACCTATCTCGCCGCGCTGCAGGCCTTCCAGCTGTTCGGGGCGAACTGCCTGACCGTGCCGCTGGGCGCCGAAGGCCCGGACATCGCCGCGCTGCGCCAGCGCCTGGAGACCAGCAAGCCAGCCTTCGCCTACCTGATCCCGACGTTCCAGAATCCGTCCGGCGTGCGCTATACCGAGCAGCGTCGCGATGAAGTGGCCGCCGTGCTGGACGAGTTCGGCGTGACCCTGATCGAGGACGAGCCCTACCGCGAGCTGGTGTTCGATGAGGGCGCCGCGACGCCGCTGGTCAGCCGCCTGAAGAAAGCCAGCTGGATCTACACCGGCACCGTGTCCAAGACTTTGTTGCCGGGCCTGCGCGTGGGCTTCCTGATCGCTACGCCGGACCTGTTTCCGCACCTGCTGCGCCTGAAGCAATCCGCCGACCTGCACACCAACCGCGTTGGCCAGTGGCAGGCGCTGCAGTGGTTCGGCACCGAGGCCTACCGTGGTCACCTGGCCGAGCTGCGCGACTTCTATCGCATCCGCCGCGACGCCATGCAGGCGCAGCTGGAGGAACATTTCGCCGACCTGGCCGACTGGAACGTACCCCAGGGCGGTCTGTTCTTCTGGCTGAAGCTCAAGCAACCGCTGGATACCCGCACGCTGCTGGACGCGGCGCTGGCGCAGAACGTGGCGTTCATGCCCGGCGAGCCCTTCTTCACTCAACCCGATGCCAATCCTGGCTATTTGCGGCTTAACTTCAGTCACGTGGCGCCGGAGCGCGCGGGCGAGGGGCTGCGCCGCCTGGCCGAGGTCATCCGCGACGCCCAATCGGCCAAGGCCAACTGAGGAGCGAGCATGTACACCGTCTACGGCGATCAACTCTCGGGCAACTGCTACAAGGTCAAGCTGGCCCTGCACCTGCTGGGCCTGCCTTACCAGTGGCGCGATATCGACATCCTCAAGGGCGAGACGCAGACGCCCGAGTTCCTGGCGAAGAACCCCAACGGCAAGGTGCCGGTGCTGGAGCTGGAAGACGGCACCTGCCTGTGGGAATCCAATGCCATCCTCAACTTCCTCGCCGACGGCAGCGACCTGCTGCCAAGCGAGCCGCGCCTGCGCACCCAGGTGTTGCAGTGGCAGTTCTTCGAGCAGTACAGCCATGAGCCTTATGTGGCGGTGGCGCGCTTCATCGAGTTCTACCTCGGCCTGCCGGAGGAGCGCCGCGAAGAGTACGCGCGCTGCCAGAAGGGCGGTTACAAGGCGCTGAAAGTGATGGAAAAGCAGCTGGAGCAGACGCCCTATCTGGTGGGCGACCAGTATTCCATCGCCGATATCACCCTGTACGCCTACACCCATGTGGCGCACCAGGGTGGCTTCGACCTGTCGAACTTCCCGGCTATCAATGCCTGGCTGGCGCGGGTGGCGGACCATCCGCGGCATGTGGGGATGCAGGGCTGATCTCCACGCCTGGCCATCGAAAACGCCGCTTCCCTGGAAGCGGCGTTTTTCATTGTGCAGACCCAAAGTCGACCTCCACGCAGGAGCGGACTCCGTCCGCGATCGTTTTCCGCTCGCTCCGAGCTGGCCGGTGCCATCGCGGACGGAGTCCGCTCCTACGCAAGGTTTTCCTTGTGCGCACCGAAAACCGGCAATTTGCCATCAGATGAATCCGAAAAAAACCGCTCTAAATCGCGGATTTCGAGCTGTTGGGGTTGACCGGCATCATGGCGGCGTTTTGTCGCTCTCCCTACCCTGAATGCACTGCCATACGGACGTACCGATGTGGCCGAGTGCGAGCGGCTGGCAGTGTCGTCGCCCGGCGAATGAGGGGGAAAGATGGCCTATCTGGTCTGGCAGGCGGATCTCGATACCGGGATCGGCGTGATCGACGCACAGCACAAACGCATCGTCGAGATGATCAACCAACTGCACGAGGCCCAGGCCCATCACGATCGAGCCATGCTCGGCGGCGTGATCGAGGAACTGGTCGACTACACCATCTCGCATTTCGCCTTCGAGGAGACCCTGCTGGAGGATTCCGGCTACCAGTTCACCCGCGCGCACAAGAAGGTCCACGAACTGTTCATCAAGCGCGTGTCCGACTATCGCCAGCGCTTCGAGGCCGGTGAGGATGTCGCCGAGGAGCTCAAGGGCCTGCTCGGGCGCTGGCTGTTCAACCATATCCGCAACGATGACGCCAACTACGTGGAAGCGGTGATGGCCAGCATGCACGAGCTGACCCGCGACCAGAGCCATGGTGGATGGCTGTCGCGTTCGATGAAACGATTCTTCGGCTGAATCTGCCACCCGTTTTGCGGTGTGCCGACGCGAATCTCCCACGGCTAACTATGCTTTGTGCACAACTACAAGCAATGCCACGGGGGTATTCGCGCATGAAGACGCTGTTGAATTCATTGTTGCTGCTGACGTTCCTTTCTTCCTTCCCTCTTTTCGCCGCTCAGTCGGGCGCGACCAACCAGACCGAGGACGCGCGCGCCAAGGCGCTGTTGTCCAAGGCGGTGGCCGCCTACAAACACGACGGTGACAAGGCCTTTGCCGCCTTCAGCCGCCAGGGCGAGTTCGTCGATGGCGACCTCTACGTCTTCGTGGTGGACAGCCAGGGCACCATGCTCGCCAGCGGCGGGCCATCGGTGGTGCTGATCGGCCGCGATGTCTCGTCCACGCTCGATCCCTCGTTGCAGCAGCAGTTCGTCCAGGCGCTGAAATCGCCGGATACCGGCAAGGTGCAGCAGGCCGATTACCGCTGGAAGAACTGGGCGGACGGCAAGGTCGAGCGCAAGCACGTGTACTACCAGCGCGTCGGCGAGCGCTTCATCGCCGTGGGCTACTACATCCCGCGGGCATCGGCGCAGCAGGCGGCAGCCATGCTGGACAAGGCGGTGAAGGCCATCGAGAAGGACCCGGATGCAACGATCAAGCAGATCAACGCGTTGGACAAGGCATTCATCGAGGACGATCTCTACGTCTTCGTGGTCGACCTGGATACCTCGAAGTTCGTCGCCCACGGTTTCAACACGCGCATGGTCGGCACCGATTTCGAATCGCTGAAGGACCCGGGCGGCAACCCCATCGGCCACGCCATGCTGGAGCTGGTGAAGTCCAAGGGTGAGGCCGAGTTCGAGTACCAGTGGCGCAACCCGGTGACCAGCAAGGTGGAGAACAAGCACGCGTTCCTGCGCAAGGCCGGCCACTATCTGGTCGCGGTGGGTTACTACACGCGCTGATCGCGAAGAATCGCAGGCACAAAAAAACCGGCCCGAGGGCCGGTTTTTTCATGGCAGCTGGCTTCAGCGGATCAGGCTGAGGAACTCGCTGCGGGTGGCTGCGTTCTCGCGGAACTCGCCGAGCATCACCGAGGTGACCATGGAGGAGTTCTGCTTCTCCACGCCACGCATCATCATGCACATGTGCTTGGCCTCGATGACCACGGCCACGCCCAGCGCGCCGGTGACCTGCTGCACGGCCTCGGCGATCTGCCGCGACATGTTTTCCTGGATCTGCAGGCGGCGGCCGTACATGTCGACGATGCGTGCGACCTTCGACAGGCCCAGCACTTTTCCATTCGGGATGTAGGCGACGTGGGCCTTGCCGATGAAGGGCAGCAGGTGGTGTTCGCACAGCGAGTAGAGCTCGATGTCCTTGACCAGCACCATTTCACTGTTGTCGGAGCTGAACAGGGCGCCGTTGACGATCTCCTCCAGCGTCTGCTGGTAGCCGCGGCAAAGGTACTGCATGGCTTTGGCGGCCCGTTTGGGCGTGTCGACCAGGCCTTCGCGGGTGACATCCTCACCGAGCTGGCTGAGGATCGCGGAGTAGTTTTGTTCCAGGGACATGATCTACCTGTGGCAATGACAAAAATAAAAACCGTGGCGCAGGGTAGGGCGCTCAGCCTTGGCTGGCAAGGCCCGAGCGCCGGTTGGCGCGTTATGGCTGGTGGATTGGCGCCAGCAGTGTGGTCGGAGATCCCGAGCAGGATTTACTCGTCGCGGCCTTCGAGCATGGTCCGCCGCAGCATCACGTAGATGGCGCCGGTACCGCCGTGGCGCGGCAGGCAGGAGGCGAAGCCGAGCACCTGCGGATGCTGGCGCAGCCAGGTGTTCACATGGCTCTTCATCATCGGGCTGCGGCCATCGATGCGCGCGGCCTTGCCGTGGGTGACGCGGACGCAGCGCACCTCGAAGCGAGCGGCTTCGGCGAGGAAGTCCCAGAGGGTTTCGCGGGCTTTTTCGATCTTCATGCCGTGCAGGTCGAGGCTGCCTTCGAAATCGATCTGGCCGGCCTTGAGCTTGCGCATCTGGCCTTCCTGGACACCATCGCGGGCCCAGTGGAGTTCGTCCTCGGGGCCGACGTCGATGACGAACTGGTCGGACAGGCCATCCACCCGGATGTTCTCGGTGCGCACGGTCGCGTTCTGCCGCAGCTCCTTGAGCTGCTTGCGGTCGGACTTGGGTTTGCCGGTGTCCGCCTGGTCCACGGTGATGCGCCTGACGCCGCGCATCTCGCTGGCGAATTGGGAAAAGTCGTCGTCTTGCATGCGCACCTCCTCGAAGAGCCGCGCAGTTTAGCGGATCGCGGACGGCTTGCGGAATCGCGCGGGGGCGGCGTCAGTCGCGCTTGCGCATCAGCCGTGGCGACAGGCTCAGACCATCGCGGCCGCGTGCGCGGCGCCGGGCGGCGCGCCAGAACATCACGCCCAGCCAGAGGGCTAGCAGGCCGATGACCAGCAACACGGCGCCAGCGCCCGGTTCGATGTGCATCACGCCCACGGCCGGTTGGCGACGAAGCAGGGCGGCTACGCCGGCCATGCTGGACAGGATGCCGAAGGTGGCGATCACCGCGGCAAGAGCGGCGGCGAAGCGCCAGCGCCAACGCCCGGGCCGCTTGGGACGCAGGGTGCGTGGGTCGAAACTATCGGACATCTTCATCCCGCCTTCCTCATCTATTGAACGAGGCTATGACCGGCCGGGATGGGTGGGGTTCCAACCCCGGGGTCGGGAAGCGTGGCGAACCCACGATTCGTGCGGGTTCGCGGGTGCTGCGGCTAAGCTGAGCCCAGCCCTGGCCGGTTGTCGCTGCCGCCCGTCGGGACGGTTGTATCAGACCAACGCCTGGGCCTGGGCCACCACGGCGGCGAAGTTGTCGCCCAGGGCGGCGATTTCGGCACGGTGCAGGTCGCGAGCGGCCAGCACGCCACCTTCCGGAGTGGGGATATCGCGGGTGGCGCAGGCGGCATCCACCAGGGTGCAACGGTAGCCATAATCCTTCGCCGCGCGGACGGTGGTGCTGATGCTCGAATGGGTCATGAAGCCACAGACGATCAGGTCCAGGCGGCCGCCGGCCTGCAGGCGGTCATGCAGGTCGGTCCCGGCGAAGGCGTTGGGCAGGCGCTTGTCCACCACCACTTCGCCCGGCAGCGGGGCCAGTTCCGGCAGGAAGCGGCCACGCGGGCCCTGCGGATCGAGCAGGCCGCCGACCACGCCCAGGTGGTGTACGTGGACGATCGGGGTCCCCATGGCCCGGGCCGTCTCCAGCAGCAGGCGAATCTGCGCCACCGCCGCATCCAGGTCCGGCAGCGCCAGCACGCCGCTGCGGTACTCCTCCTGCGCGTCGATGATCAACAGAGTGCTCTGGCGCAGGGTGGCCGGCGGATATCCGCGCCCACTGATCTGCAGCATGCTGAGCGGAAGGGACATGTCTGGACTCCTGTAAATGCATGTTCACTCATTGTGGGCCGTAACGCGGCTGCTGTGAATCTTTGCGAACGCGCGCCAAAGTGGTATTGGCATTCTTCTGTGGAAAGGGCAGGAGGCGCCCCAGAACCTCCCTGTTCCGCTAGAATGCGCCCCTTTTGCGAGCTGCGAGGACTGCCGCCGTGACCGAATCCCGTTTGCTGACCCTGCGTGACCACATCCGCTGGGCCGTCAGCCGCTTCCACGCCGAGGAATTGTTCTTTGGCCACGGTACCGACAACGCCTGGGACGAAGCCCGCCAACTGGTGCTGGGCGCACTGCACCTGCCCTGGGAAATGGCCGACGCCTACCTGGATTGCTGTCTCGAGGACGAGGAGCGCGAATACCTGATGCACCTGCTGCGTCGGCGTATCGAGGAGCGCGTACCGACTGCCTACCTGCTGGGCGAAGCCTGGTTCTGCGGGATGCCCTTCGTGGTGGACGAGCGCGTGCTGGTGCCGCGTTCGCCCATCGCCGAGCTGATCGAGCGTCGTTTCGAGCCCTGGCTGGCGCACGACCCGGCGCGCATTCTCGACCTGTGCACCGGCTCGGGCTGCATTGGCATCGCCTGTGCCAGTGCCTTCCCGGAATCCGAGGTGGTGCTGGGCGACCTGTCGTTCGACGCGCTGGAAGTGGCCAACATCAACATCGAGCGCCATGAGTTGGGCGAGCGCGTCTACACCGTGCAGGGCGACGGCTTCGAAGGCCTGCCGGGCCAACGTTTCGACCTGATCGTGTCGAATCCGCCCTATGTCGACGCCGAAGACTTTGCCGACATGCCCGCCGAGTACCACCACGAGCCGGAACTGGGCCTGGCCTGCGGCAACGATGGCCTGGACCTGGTGCGGCGCATGCTGGCCGAAGCCGCGGATCACCTGACCGAGCGCGGTACGCTGGTGGTAGAAGTCGGCAACAGCCAGGTGCATGTGGCGGCGCTCTACCCGGAAGTGGACTTCACCTGGCTCGACTTCGAGTACGGCGGCCATGGTGTATTCCTGCTCTCGGCACAGCAGTGCCGCGAGCATCAGGAGCTGTTCAGGATGCGCGTAAAGACCTGATCCACATCCACGGAAGCGATGAACCTGTAGGAGCGAGCAAGCTCGCTCCTACAAAAGAACGCTTCGGCGTGGGGCTCGGCCCATCGCAGACGGAGTCCGCTCCCACGCAGAGATCGGCTTTGGGTAGGAGCGGACCTTGTCCGCGATTGTCCACCGGCAGCGCCGAACGGTCGGCGCGAGGCGTCGAAGGCACGCCACGCCTCAGTGCGTGGCGATCCAGATCAGCAGCCCGGCCTGGAACACCGCGAATACCGTCAGGCACGCAATGGTGAAGCGCAGGCTGGTGTCGTCGCGGCGGAAGGTTTCGATGCGGTGCTCCAGGCGGCGGATTTCGTTGGCCTGGGTGGCGAGGTTCTGGTCGGCCTGTTCCAGCATGGCGCCGGCTTCCAGCAGCGGCACGATCTGCACCTTGTCCTTGTGCCAGTCGTCATACAGTTCGCTGACCCGGCCGACGCTGTAGCGCGCCTTCAGCAGCCGCGAGTCGTCATAGATCACATCGAAGCCCTGGGCGCGCAGGAAGTGGTCGCGGCGCTGCCGGGCCTCTTCGTTGGGCGCGTCCTTCATCGCCAGCGCGCCGCCCTCGACACGGTAGTGCGACCACTTCTTTTTCGCCCAGGCCACTCCCTGGGCCAGCAGAAATCGCCCCAGGCCGCGGTTCAGCGGTTCGGTAGTGAAGCCCGAGTCGGCGCCGAAGCGCACTTCCTTGTTGCGGTGGTCCGCCCAGACCTCCAGCAGGTTCACTTCCTTGCGCAGCACCTGGCCGGGCACCTGAACGGTCAGGCGCAGCAGGCTCTGCTCGCCGTTGTGGCGTTCGACCCGCCCCAACTGCACGAAGCGCAGCGGCCGCGCGCCCGTGGTGCGGTCGGTGGGCAGTGGCGCCAGGCGCAGCAGGCGATAGTGTTCCGGCGCCAGCTCGGCCCAGGGATGCGGGCGGGCGGCGGCGCTGTCGTCGGCCGCGACGCCGGCGGTCTGTTCGGTTTCTGTCATGGGGATCTACCTCGGGCCCGGTGGGCGTGACCAGGGCGTTCCCGTGGTTTATCGACGCACCGGCGGATTTCTTGAGACGCTCGCTCCAGATGGCGCCTCAACGGTCGCCAGCGTGCCGCCGGGCAACCCCTGCGCCTTCTGCACGAAGGCCGTGATGCGCTGCACCAGTTCGCGGGCCAGCGGCAGGTTGGGGTTGTTGTAGGAGGCGAGCTGTTGCGGACCGCTGGTCGGGACGATGCGCAGGATATGGTTCATTCCCGCGATCAGGTGGAAGTCGCTGTCCGGCTTGGCGCGCTTGAGCGCCTCGGCGTCCTCGATGCCGACCTGGATGTCGTTGGTGCCCTGCAATATCAGGGTGGGCAGCTTTAGTTCGGCGAAGGCCTTCGCCGGGACCTGGCGGAACAGCGAGATCAGGTAGGGCTGCACACTGGGACGGAACAGCACTTTCAGCGGCTCGGGCACCTTGGGCTGCAATTGCCCGGCCTGCAGCGTGTCGATCAGCTGGTCGGCTTCGGCCAGCAACGGCGGAGACAGCCGGCCCTGCAGCTGTTCGCGCAGCACATCACCGATGGGACGGGCGCTGCCGGCCAGGGCAACCAGCGCCTCGGCGTGGGTTTTCGGCGCGGCCAGGCTGGCGATCAGCGCGCCTTCGCTGTGGCCGACGAGAACCTGCCGGCCGAAGCGCGGGTCGTGGGCGAGCTTGTCGCTCCAGGCCACCACGTCGCTGACGTAGGCCTCGACGCTGAGTTCTTCTTCCCGGGGCGCCGCGGGCAGGCTGCGGGCCACGCCGCGCTTGTCGTAGCGCACGCTGGCGATGCCGTTTTCCGCCAGCGCCTCGGCCAGTTTGCGCAGGTAGGCGTTCTGCCCGCCTTCCGGGTTGTTGCCGTCGCGGTCGGTGGGCCCGGAGCCGGCAATCAGCAGGACGACCGGCGGAGGTGTATCGACCTGCGGCAGCAGCATCGTGCCGCGCAGCACGCCGTGGCCGGTGTCCAGATCGTACGGACGCTGCAGGATGCTGGTGGGGGCGGCCTGGGCGAGGCTGGTGAAAAGACAGAAGAGGAGCAGGGCGAGACGGCGCATCGAAAACTTCGCGATGGGGCTGATGGCGCTTTGATCCTCGCGGGCGGCGAAGGTTCGCAGGGCGGATTGACGCAGGTATACTGCTCGGCCTTTTCGATACCAGTCTTTTCGCGGAGCCTCGCATGTCCGGCAACACCTACGGCAAGCTGTTCACCGTCACCACCGCTGGCGAAAGCCACGGCCCGGCGCTGGTCGCCATCGTCGACGGCTGCCCGCCCGGCCTTGAGATTTCCCTGGAAGACCTGCAGCGCGACCTGGACCGCCGCAAGCCCGGCACCAGCCGCCACACCACCCAGCGCCAGGAAGACGACGAGGTGGAAATCCTCTCCGGCGTGTTCGAGGGCAAGACCACCGGCACCCCGATCGGCCTGCTGATCCGCAACACCGACCAGAAGTCCAAGGACTACTCGGCGATCAAGGACCTGTTCCGCCCGGCCCACGCCGACTACACCTACCACCACAAGTACGGCATCCGTGACTATCGTGGCGGCGGCCGTTCCTCGGCGCGCGAGACCGCCATGCGCGTAGCCGCTGGCGCCATCGCCAAGAAGGTCCTGGCGAGCATGGGCATCAGCGTGCGCGGCTACATGAGCCAGCTCGGCCCCATCGAAATCCCCTTCAAAACCTGGGACAGCGTCGAAGAGAACGCCTTCTTCAGCCCCGACCCGGACAAGGTGCCGGAGCTGGAGGCCTACATGGACCAGCTGCGTCGCGACCAGGATTCGGTCGGCGCGAAGATCACCGTGGTCGCCGAAGGCGTGCCGCCGGGCCTGGGCGAGCCGATCTTCGACCGCCTGGACGCCGAACTGGCCCACGCGCTGATGAGCATCAACGCGGTGAAGGGCGTGGAAATCGGCGCCGGCTTCGCCAGCGTCGCCCAGCGCGGTACCGAGCACCGTGACGAGCTGACTCCCGAAGGCTTCCTGTCGAACAATGCCGGCGGCATCCTCGGCGGTATTTCCAGCGGCCAGCCGATCATCGCCCACCTGGCGCTCAAGCCGACTTCCAGCATCACCACCCCCGGCCGTTCCATCGATGTCGACGGCAACCCGGTGGAGGTGATCACCAAGGGCCGCCACGACCCGTGCGTGGGCATCCGCGCCACGCCCATCGCCGAGGCGATGATGGCCATCGTGCTGCTCGACCATCTGCTGCGCCATCGCGCGCAGAACGCCGACGTGAAGGTCGGCACTCCGGTCCTCGGCCAGCTCTGACCGACCTGAGCCTTCCGCGAGCCAGCCGGTTCGCGGAAGGTTCGTCGCGCCGCCGATGACTCAGGTTCCCTACTGGCGGCTGTCCAGTTTCTACTTCTTCTACTTCTGCCTGCTGGGCGGGACGGCGCCGTTCCTCGCGCTGTATTTCCATCACCTGGGTTTCTCCGCGCCACGCATCGGTGAGCTGGTGGCGATCCCCATGCTGATGCGCTGCGTGGCGCCGAACCTGTGGGGTTGGCTGGGCGACCGCAGCGGCCAGCGGCTGGCCATCGTGCGCTTTGGCGCGGTGTGCACGGCGCTGTGCTTCGCCGGCATCTTCCTCGGCCACAGCTATGCGTGGCTGGCGCTGATCATGGCCGGGCACGCCTTCTTCTGGCACGCGGTGTTGCCGCAGTTCGAGGTAATCACCCTGGCGCACCTCAAGGGGCGCACGGAAACCTACAGCCGCGTGCGCCTATGGGGTTCCATCGGTTTCATCTGCACCGTGGTCGGCCTTGGCTGGCTGTTCGAGTTCGCCAGCCTGGATGCCTATCCGCTGGCGCTGCTGGCGATCATGCTCGGCATCGTCGGCGCCAGTTGGTGGGTGCCGAATGCCCAGCCACCGGCGCGACAGGATGAGGCCAGCGCGGGCGGCTTCCTGAAACAGTTGCTCAAGCCCGGTGTGCTCGCCTTCTACCTGTGCGTATGCCTGATGCAGCTGTCCCACGGCCCGTACTACACCTTCCTGACCCTGCATCTGGAAGCGCTCGGCTACGCCCGCGGGCTGATCGGCCAGCTCTGGGCGCTGGGGGTGGTGGCCGAGGTGCTGCTGTTCCTGGTCATGCCGCGCCTGCTCAAGCGCTTCTCCCTGCGCCAGGTGCTGGCGGCGAGCTTCCTGCTGGCGGCCTTGCGCTGGCTGCTGCTGGGTACGCTGGCCGGGCACCTGCCGGTGCTGCTGTTTGCCCAGTTGCTGCACGCGGCGACCTTTGGCAGCTTCCACGCCGCCGCCATTCATTTCGTCCAGCGCAGTTTCCAGGCGCGCCAGCAAGGGCAGGGTCAGGCGCTTTACGCCGCGCTAGCCGGCACCGGTGGCGCGCTCGGTGCGCTTTACTCCGGCTACAGCTGGGGTAGCCTTGGGCCGGCCTGGACTTTCGCCATCGCCAGCATCGCCGCGCTGGCCGCCGCCTTCATCATCTGGACCCGTCTGAACGAGGACCCGCATGAACGACACCCGTGAACAGCTGACCCGGCAGATCATCGACGCCGGCCGCTTCCTCTATGGCCGTGGCTGGTCGCCGGCCACCAGCAGCAACTACTCGGCGCGTCTGGCGGCCGACCGCGCGCTGCTCACCGTCTCGGGCAAGCACAAGGGCCAACTCGGCGAAGACGATGTGCTGGAAACCGACCTGGCCGGCAACAGCCTGGAGCCGGGCAAGAAGCCTTCGGCGGAGACTCTGCTGCACACCCAGCTCTACGCCTGGCGCCCGGAGATCGGCGCGGTGCTGCACACCCATTCGGTCAACGTCACGGTGCTGTCGCGCCTGACCGCTGGCGACCGCCTGGAGCTGGAAGACTACGAACTGCAGAAGGCCTTCAGCGGCGTCACCACCCACGAAGGCCGCGTCACCGTGCCGATCTTCGACAACGACCAGGACATCGCCCGCCTGGCCGCCAAGGTGCAGCCCTGGCTGGACGCGCATCCGGACTGCCCCGGGTACCTGATCCGCGGCCACGGCCTGTACACTTGGGGGCCACGCATGGCCGATGCCCTGCGCCAGATCGAAGCCTTCGAATTCCTCTTCGAATGCGAACTGAAAGTACTGAGCCTTCGCGGCGGCACGCGCTGAGCGAATCCGGCCCGCTTTTGAGAAAAAAGCCCAGAAGGATAACGACCATGAGCAGCCTGACCGTCTACCACGAATCCAACCCCGAGCAGCCACTGAAGCTGCTGACCCACGCCGAGGACATCGCTTCCACCCTGGGTGAGCTGGGCGTGCGCTTCCAGCGCTGGGCGGCGAATGCCCCCATCGTCCCCGGCGCCACCCAGGAAGAAGTGATCGCCGCCTACCAGCACGAGATCCGCCGCCTGCAGGAAGAGGAGGGCTATGTCACCGTCGACGTGGTCAGCCTCACCGCCGACCATCCGCAGAAGGATGAACTGCGCGCCAAGTTCCTCGATGAACACCGCCATGGCGAGGATGAAGTGCGTTTCTTCGTCGCCGGTCGCGGCTTGTTCACCCTGCACATCGAGGATCACGTCTACGCCGTGCAGTGCGAGAAGAACGACCTGATCTCGGTGCCCGCCGGCACCCGCCACTGGTTCGACATGGGCGAACGCCCGCACTTCGTCGCCATCCGCCTGTTCAACAATGCAGAAGGCTGGGTTGCGAAATTCACGGGTGATGAGATCGCCAAGCGTTTTCCGTTGCTGGAAGACTGACAGCGCTTTCAATTGCTCTTGTCCCGGCGTTTTGCCGGGATTCGCGGACAAGGTCCGCTCCTATGGTGGGCGTGGTGCGCTTTGTAGGAGCGGAGCTTCTCCGCGATGGGTTTGCCCCGGTGTTGCCGGGATTCGCGGACAAGGTCCGCTCCTACGAAAGCCACCGTTGCACTGGAGTCCCCATGCCAATCAAAGCCATCCTCACCGACATCGAAGGCACCACCAGCGCGGTCAGCTTCGTCTTCGATGTGCTCTTCCCCTACGCCGCCGCGCACCTGCCGGACTTTGTGCGCGAGCATGCCGACGAGCCGGCCGTGGCCGAGCAACTGGCTACCGTACGCGCCGACAGCGGTGAGGCGAACGCCGACACCGAGCGCTGCATCGAAATCCTTCTCGGCTGGATCGCCGAAGACCGCAAGGCCACGCCGCTCAAGGCACTGCAAGGCATGGTCTGGGCGCAGGGCTACCGTGCCGGCCAGCTCAAGGGGCACGTCTACCCGGATGCCGTGGATGCCCTGCGTCACTGGCACGCCGAGGGCTACCGGCTGTACGTCTATTCCTCCGGCTCGATCCAGGCGCAGAAGCTGATCTTCGGCTGCTCCGAGGCGGGCGACCTGACACCGCTGTTCTCCGGCTACTTCGACACCACCAGCGGGCCCAAGCGCGAGGTCGAATCCTACCGCCGCATTGCCGCCGCCATCGGCCTGCCCGGCGAGGACATCCTCTTCCTTTCCGACATCGTCCAGGAGCTGGACGCTGCGCAGCAGGCCGGCCTGCAGACCATCGGCCTGGCCCGCGAAGGCGGCGTACTGGAAGGCCACGACACCGTGGTAAGCTTCGCAGTGATCGATCCCGCGCGAGTCTGAGGAAGGCCGGGGGTTGGCAGGCTACGCTGAAGGAACCAATCCCAACCGCGAGAACCTCATCATGGGCTCGACCCTGAGTGGCCTGATCAGTCTGATCATCTTCGCCCTGGATATCTGGGCCATCATCAACGTGGTCAGAAGCGTCGCCGAACTGCCGATGAAGATCATGTGGATTCTGGTGATCGTCATCCTGCCGGTGCTCGGGCTGATTATCTGGGCCATTGCCGGGCCCAGGGGCAATGTAAAGATCTGATGGAGCGGTTGCTTCCTGTCTCCTTTGGGGAGTCCGTACCAAGTATCTCCCTCACCCCGGCCCTCTCCCTTCGGGAGAGGGCTTTTGAAATCGTAGAAGCAACTGTCTTTATCTGGCGCATCTGAGCTGGGCGTTCCCCTCTCCCCAACCCTGGCTGCGCGCCCCGCTCCGAAGGGAGAGGGAGCTGTTCGTGCCGACTGACACTGCGGTTTCCCCCTGTTCCGAACGGTCCCCTCTCCCGCTTGCGGGAGAGGGGACCTTGTAGACGCGGACTCTGTCGGTGATCGCACCCATGGCGGCGCTCCTACCCTTCAATCGAACCGATAGTGCATCCGCACGCACCCCGGTTCGATGACCTTGGCCGACAGCAGCGTCGGCGACACCCGCAAGCCGGTGGCGGGGAACAGCGGATAACCGCCGCCGATGATCTCCGGCATCACGTAGATCTCCAGCTCATCCAGCGCCCCGCGCTCCATGAAGGCCATCTGCAATTGGCCGCCACCGAGCATCCACACGTTGCCGTCGTCCAGCGCGCGCAGTTCCGCGATCAGCGCATCGACATCGCGGCGGGTTTCCAGCGCGCCCTTCGGGTTGTCGATAGGACGGGACGTCACCACCAGCACGCGCTTCGCGCCGTAGGGCCAGGGACTGGGATCGGCCGCGAGGAAGTCGTAGGTCGCGCGGCCCATGACGACCGTACGAATGCCCTGGAGGAACAGGCCATAGTCGTGTTCGCCCAGTTGCAGTTGATCATGCCTGAACAGCCAGTCCAGACCGTGCTCCGGGGTGGCGATGAAGCCGTCGAGGCTGGTGGCGATGTAGCCGAGAATCCTGGCCATGTTGAGTCTCCGTGGGTAAGCTCTGTATTAATATATAAATGAATGTTCATTTATAAAAGAGGATGACATGGCCCGGACCAAGACGGTGAGCGACGAAGCGATACTGGATGCCGCCATGGCGTTGATGGTGCGCGAGGGGCCGGAGGCGGTGACCTTCGCCGGCGTGGGCCGTGAGGTCGGGCTGTCCGCCGCGACGCTGGTGCAGCGGCACGCAACCAAGGCTGATTTCCTGCGTGCCGTGTTGCTGCGCGCCTGGGATCAACTGGATGAGCAGACCGCACGTCTCGACGAAAGCGCCGAGTTGAGCCCGGAGGGCGCGGTGCGGATGCTGGTGGCGATGTTCCCCGTGGGCGAGGGTGAGACCGATTACGCGGAGGGGTTGCTGATCCTGCGCGAGGACATGCGCGATCCGCTGTTGCGAGAGCGCGGCGCCCAGTGGGGCGTCGCCTTGGCAACGGCACTGGGGCGGCGCTTGAGCGACGATCCGCAACGGCAACAGGTACTTGGTCGCCTGATGGCCAGCCAGTGGCAGGGCGCGCAGCTCTGGTGGGCCTTCGAGCGCCGGGGCACCCCGGCCAGCGCTATCGGCACCGAGCTGCGACGCTGGTGCGAGGTGGTGCTGAAGGCGGAAAGAGTTGCGGGATAAGGCTCAGGGATGGAGACTCGTTCGATGCATTACTGCCTGATCGAAACAGACCTCGGCTGGTTCGGGCTCGCCTGGAGCCCGCAGGGGATCACGCGCGCCTATCTGCCGGGAGACTCCGTACACAGCGTGCGCGAGCGCTTCGACACGCTCGGCAGCGAAACCGCGCACTGGCCTGCGTTCATCGACGAGGCGCGCCAATTGATCCTCGCTTATGCGCGGGGCGAGGCGGTGTCCTTCGACAGCCTGCCGCTGGACCTGTCGGCGGTCAGCGATTTCCACCGTCGCGTCTACGACGACATCCTCCAGTTGGGTCGCGGCGAGACCACGACCTATGGCGAGATCGCCCGGCGCCTGGGCGATGTCGGCTTGTCCCGCGCGGTGGGGCAGGCGATGGGGTCCAATCCGATCCCGCTGATCATTCCCTGCCACCGTGTGCTCGCCAGCGGCGGCAAGACTGGCGGTTTCTCCGCACCGGGCGGCAGCACCTCGAAGATGCGCATGCTGGCGCTGGAAGGTTTCCAGGACCCGCAGGCCGCGCAGGCTTCCTTCGATTTCTAGGCCGGACTTCTAGGCGGTTTCCAGCGCGCCTTCCAGGCGCAGCAGCAATTCCTTGCGCGGCAGGCCGCCGGCGTAGCCGGTGAGGCTGCCGTTGCTGCCGATCACCCGATGGCAGGGCACGATGATGCTGATGGGATTGGCACCGTTGGCCGTGCCCACCGCACGGATCGCCCTGGGCCGACCGATGCGCCGCGCCAGTTCCGCATAGACGGTGGTGTAGCCGTAGGGAATCTCCAGCAGCGCTTGCCAGACCTGGCGCTGGAACTCGGTGCCACCGGTGTTCAGTTTCACCTCGAAACGCTGGCGCTTGCCGGCGAAATACTCGTCCAGCTGGCGCGCCACGTCGTCCAGCAGCGGGCTGCCTTCGTGCCAGTCCGGCTGCGGATAGTGGCGGGTCTCCAGGTCCATGTAGAGCATTCGCAGGCCACCTTCGTCGCCGGCCAGCAGCAGGCGGCCAGTGGGGCTGTCGTGATAGCGGTAGTGCATGGTCATCCTCCGGTGCGGCCGGCCTGGGAGTAGGCGTGCCAGAGATAGACGGCGGCATAGGCGCGCCAGGGGCGCCAGGCTTCGGCGCGGCGTTGCAGCTCGCGGGCGGTGATGCCTTCGCTGCCCCACACCGGCGACTTGAGCAGGCCAAGGTCGGCGGTGGGGAAGGCGTCCGGATCGCCGAAGGCGCGCAGGGCGACGTACTCGGCGGTCCAGGGGCCGATGCCGGGGAGGGCGCAGAGACGTTTCACCAGGTCTTCCGCGCCATCATCGATGTGCAGGGCCAAGGCGCCGCTGGCGCACGCGGCGGCGAAGCGTTGCAGGGTTTCCACGCGCTTGCCGGGCATGCCGATGCCAGCGAGGTCCGCGTCGGCCAAGGCCTGGGGCGTAGGGAACAGTCGGGTCGGTTGGCCTTCACAGTCGCCGGGCAACTCTTCACCCAGGCGCTGCACCAGGCGTCCGACGATGGTGACGGCGGCCTTCACCGTGACCTGCTGGCCGACGATGGCGCGCACGGCCTGCTCGAACGGATCGAAGGCCGTGGGTAGGCGCAGGCCGGGCGCTTGCAACAGAAGTGGGGCAAGCAGCGGGTCGGCCTGGAAATGCTCGGCGATATGGAGCGGATCGCTGTCCAGGTCGAACATCTTGCTCACCCGCGCCGCCAGTGCTTGTGCGTGCTGCGGTGCGAGGTGGATGTCCAGTTCGAGCTCGGCGCTGTCTTCCAGCGGGCGTACGCTGAACCAGCCGATCTCGCTGCCCACGCGCACGCTGCGAGCGTAGCGGCGGGGCGACAGGCATTCGACGCCTGCGAGGCTGCGCAGGGCGAAGTGGTCATGGAACTGCTTCCAGTCCCAGGGCGCGCGGTAGGGCAGGCGGATGCACTGGGGCAGGGGGAGAGTGTTTTTCATGGGGCGACATTACCTGCTGGGCGCGCGGCTGTCCTCCCGTGGCTGACTTTCAAACTGCCCTGGAGGCCTCACCGACGACATGGGTTCGACCTGTCATGTTCGGGCACGTAGAATGCGCGCCTCTTTCGGGGCGGCCCGGCCGTCCCCTCCTAGTGTCTTGTCCCGACGGGAGCCCACTGCATGCACGATTACCAGGAAACCCTCTACGACGGCTATGGCCAGCGTTTCAGCGTCGACAGGATGCTCCACGAGGTGCGCACCGAGCACCAGCACCTGGTGATCTTCGAGAATGCCCGCATGGGCCGCGTGATGGCGCTGGACGGCGTGATCCAGACCACCGAGGCCGACGAGTTCATCTACCACGAGATGCTCACCCACGTGCCGATCCTCGCTCACGGCAACGCCAAGCGCGTGCTGATCATCGGCGGCGGCGACGGCGGCATGCTGCGGGAGGTGTCCAAGCACGCCAGCGTCGAGCACATCACCATGGTCGAGATCGACGGCACCGTGGTCGACATGTGCAAGGAATTCCTGCCTAACCATTCCCAGGGCGCCTTCGACGATGCGCGCCTGAACCTGGTGATCGACGACGGCATGCGCTTCGTCGCCACCACCACCGAGAAGTTCGACGTGATCATCTCCGACTCCACCGACCCCATCGGTCCGGGCGAGGTGTTGTTCTCGGAGAACTTCTACCAGGCCTGCCACCGCTGCCTGAACGACGGCGGCGTGCTGGTGACCCAGAACGGCACGCCCTTCATGCAACTGGACATCGTGCGCAATACCGCCGGGCGCATGAATGGCCTGTTCGCCGACTGGCACTTCTACCAGGCGGCCGTACCGACCTACATCGGCGGCTCGATGACCTTCGCCTGGGGCTCCACCAATCCGGCGCTGCGCAAGGTCGATGCGGCTACCCTGTCCCAGCGCTTCGCCGCCAGCGGCATCGAGACCCGCTACTACAACCCGGCCATCCACCAGGGCGCCTTCGCCCTGCCGCAGTACGTGTTGCAGGCCATCGGCAAGCCGGTCAACGACTGATCGCTCCCGCGCCGCCGCCAGGGCAGGGCGGCGGCGCTTGCCCGACATTTTCTTCACACCCCATCCGGCACTATGCCCGCCGTCAGGCGGTCCCACCTGGGCCGACGCGCAATTGCATCATCCCGAAACGATTGCCAGGTTCAGCTTAATGTCTGCTTAAGCGGTACCGAATAGAATGCGCCGCCGCTGCTTTTGCGGTGTAATGCCGCAGCCTTTCGCGCTCGCGCGGGCAGCCGTTCTGTCCGTAAAGACGACGCACCTTAGAACCCGAACGTTCACAACGGAACCAAGAAATGGGCCAATCAGAAGTCCTGACCAACCGCCAGACCGGTGCGAGCCTCACGCGGCCGACCGTGTCCAGCCACCTGGCGTTCACCGCGCTCAGCGTCGTCACGCTGATGGTGATGTACTCCCTGCTGCGCCTTGCGCTGTTCATCTATAACCGCGAACTGATCGGCAGCACGCCGGCCTCCACCTTTGTCGAGGCATTCCTCACCGGCATGCGCTTCGACATCCGCGCCGTGGTCTACATCGTCGCGCCGCTGGTGCTCGCTATCGCCAGTGTTCGCGCCATGGGCTGGCGCTGGCTGTGGAAGGCCTGGCTGACCGTTGCCGCGAGCCTGACGCTGTTCCTCGGCGTGCTGGAGATGGACTTCTACCGCGAGTTCCATCAGCGCCTGAACAGCCTGGTCTTCCAGTACATGTCCGAAGACCCGAAAACGGTCATGAGCATGATCTGGTACGGCTACCCGGTCGTCCGCTACCTGCTGGCCTGGGCCTTCGCCACCTGGCTGCTGTACATGCTGTTCCGCGGCATCGACCGCGCCACCCGCCCGGCCGCCAGCGGCCCGTCGGCGGCGGCCTGGTACATCCGTGTCGCCGTGCTGCTGGTGATGATCGTGCTGTGCGTCGTCGCCGCCCGCGGCACCCTGCGCCAGGGCCCGCCGCTGCGTTGGGGCGATGCCTTCACCACCGATTCGCAGTTCGCCAACCAGCTTGGCCTGAACGGCACCCTGAGCCTGATCAAGGCCGCCGAGAGCCGCTTCTCCGAAGACCGCGACAATATCTGGAAGTCGACCCTGCCGCAGGACCAGGCCCTCGCCACGGTGCGCCAGATGCTGGTGATGCCGGACGACAAACTGGTCGATGCCGATGACGCGCCGGTACGCCGCGACTACACGCCGCCGGCCAATGGCACCCTGCCGGTTAAGAACGTCGTGGTGATCCTGATGGAAAGCTTCGCCGGCCACTACGTCGGCGCGTTGGGCGCTCCGGGCAACATCACGCCGTACTTCGACAAGCTGAGCAAGGAAGGGCTGCTGTTCACCCAGTACTTCTCCAACGGCACCCATACCCACCAGGGCATGTTCGCCACCATGGCGTGCTTCCCCAACCTGCCGGGCTTCGAGTACCTGATGCAGACGCCCGAGGGCGGCCACAAGTTCTCCGGCCTGCCGCAGCTGCTGTCGGCGCGCAAGTTCGAGGACGTCTACGTCTACAACGGCGATTTCGCCTGGGACAACCAGTCCGGCTTCTTCGCCAACCAGGGCATGACCTCCTTCATCGGCCGCAATGACTTCGTCAATCCGGTGTTCTCCGACCCGACCTGGGGCGTCTCCGACCAGGACATGTTCGCTCGCGGCAACGAGGAGCTGGACAAGCTGGAAGCCACCGGCAAGCCGTTCTATGCGCTGCTGCAGACCCTGTCCAACCACGTGCCCTACGCGCTGCCCAAGGACCTGCCGGTGCAGCCGGTCACCGGCTACGGCAGCCTGGACGAGCACCTGACCGCGATGCGCTACTCCGACTGGTCGCTCGGCCAGTTCTTCGAGAAGGCCAAGAAGTCGCCGTACTACAAGGACACCATCTTCGTGATCGTCGGTGACCACGGCTTCGGCACTCCCGAGCAGTTGACCGAGATGGACCTGTTCCGCTTCAACGTGCCGCTGCTGGTCATCGCTCCCGGCATCCAGGAGAAGTTCGGCGCGACCCGCGATACCGTCGGCACCCAGATCGACATCGTGCCGACCATCATGGGCCGCCTGGGCGGCGAAGCGCGCCACCAGTGCTGGGGCCGAGATCTGCTGAACCTGCCGGAAGGCGACAAGGGCTTCGGCATGATCAAGCCCTCGGGCAGTGGCCAGGACGTGGCGCTGGTCTACGGCAATCGCATCCTGATCAAGCCCAAGGAAGGCGACATCCGTGTCTACGATTACAAGCTGGGCAAGGACTTCGGTGTTACCCGCATCGAAAACACCCCCGAGCAATCGCAGATGAAGACTCGCCTGGAGTCCTTCATTCAGACCGCCACCCAGGCCTTGCTGGACAACAAGACCGGCGTGGTCGATGGCAAGCCTGACGTGAAGTGATCGATGACTGAGTAAAAGGGGCCTTAGGGCCCCTTTTTCTTGCCTGTCGTTCCGCCTGGAGCGCCATTCCAGATGAGACGGCGTGGAAATGGCCGATCACAGAGTCAGCAAAAGACAGTTATAAAGTAAGACCGCATCGGTCTAATGGATTATAAGAAAAGCCAGTATCCTCCCGCGCACACCACGAGGTGATCGTTTCGCCAGTCAGGACGCGTAGATGGATTTCGGCAATATCGGGTTTGTAGTCGCGGGTCTTGTCGTAGGCTTTATCGTTGGGATGACCGGTGTCGGCGGCGGTTCGCTGATGACGCCCATCCTGCTCTGGTTCGGTATCAACCCTGCCGCCGCGGTGGGCACCGACCTGCTCTATGCCGCCATCACCAAGTCCGGCGGCGTCCTGGTTCACCGCAAGAGCGACAACATCGACTGGCGCATCACCGGCTGGCTGGCCCTGGGCAGCGTCCCGGCGGCGGCGCTGACGCTGTTGTTCCTGCACAGCCTGCACACCGACACCGCGGCCATGAACGCCGTGATCAAGAACGCCCTGGGCGTCGTGCTGCTGCTCACCGCGCTGGCCGTGCTGTTCAAGAAACAGGTACTGGCCTTCGCTCAGCGCCATGCCGGTGACAGCTTCCACTTCAGCGGTCCCCGGCTGAATACCCTGACCGTGATCACCGGCGCCATCCTCGGCGGCATGGTCGCGCTGACTTCCATCGGCGCCGGCGCCCTTGGGACCGTCGCGCTGTTCATCCTCTATCCCTTCCTCGCCACCCGCCGTCTTGTCGGGACCGAGATCGCCCACGCCGTACCCCTGACCCTGGTCGCCGGCCTCGGCCACGCCAGCATGGGCAACATGGACTGGGGTCTGCTGGGCTACCTGCTGATCGGCTCGCTGCCGGGCATCTACGTCGGTAGCCACCTGGCCGGGCGTATTCCGGACGGCGTGCTGCGTCCGTGCCTGGCGCTGATGCTGGCGATGATCGGCTACAAGCTGGTCTTCTAAAACCTGTCTACGATCTGCTGCGCGTCGGCCGTAGGGCGTTGGAAAGCGCCCTCAGATGCTCATTTACAGAACGTAAACTCCGCTCTTCGGGCGTTTTCCGCCTACTACGGCTCTAGCTCGCAAGATCGTCAACCGGTTTTCTAACTGCGGCGGAAACGCCCCGGCGTCACGCCTTTCCAGCGGCGGAAGGCGTGGATGAAGTTCGACACCTCGCCATAGCCGAGCCGCTCGGCAATTTCCTCCAGACGAATCGCGCCCGTGGCCAGCAACTCCTCGGCCAGCGCCTGGCGCACCTCATCCAGTAGTGCGCGATAGCTGCTGCCTTCGGTTTCCAGCCGACGGCGCAGCGTGCGCGATGTCATGTGCAGTTCGTCCGCCAGTTGCTCCATGTCCGGCAGTCGCCCCGGCGTTCCCAGCAGCCGATCGCGGATCTGCCCGGACAACCCGGTGCGCTCCTGACGCCGGGCGAGCAGGGCGCGGCATTGTTCCTCGCAGCGTCGCGCCACTTCCGGGTTGGCGCCCGGCAGCGGCATCTCGAGGATGTGGCTGTCGAAGACGATGCGGTTCTCCGCCTGACCGAAGAGCGGTTTCACCCCCAGTTCATCGATGTAGGGCTGCAGGTCGGCCGGCGCCTCGCGGCGGAACAGTGCCGGGCGGATCGGCGGCGGCTGGTTGGTCAGGTCGCGCTGGATGCGCAGCACGCCACCGCCGTCGCGGTCGATGAGGAAGTCACGCAGGTCTTCCGGCACGGCCGCATCGTCCAGCACCAGGTGCGCCTCGCCGTCGTGTTCCTCCAGCGTCATGCGGTGGAAGGCATAGGTCAGGTCGAGGTAGCGCAAGCCCAGGTGCGCGGCGCTGAGGAAGGTCGAGCTGCTGAGCATCGCGAAGCCCCAGATGCCGTAGGTGTTGAGGTGATAGCGCAGGCCGGCCTTGAGCCCGATGCCGGGGCGCTGGCCAATGTGCCGGTTGATGTTGCGCACCAGCTCCAGCTCCTGGGTCGCTTCGACCTCGGCGCCGGGGTCGGCGAGCACGCCGATGTCCAGGCCGGTGCCATCCAGGCATTGCTCCAGGGCCATGCCGTGGTCGAGGGCGAACTGGGTCATGAGCTGCACGCTGATGGCGCTGCGCCGGGGTGACCAGGGTGGGGTGGCTGGCATCACGTCCTCTGAGGAAGCGGTTCTTCTGAAGAAAATTCGCTGACCGAAAGTCACAATTTTATGTCCGACTATGCCATAACCCGCTGACTGAAGTCGCACTAGGATGTTGTCATCCGCCGCTGTGCGGACATCAGAACCGGGAGCACAACAATGACAACATCATCCCGTCGATCGGCCGCCCCGCGCGTGCTGATCATCGGTGCCGGCTTTGCCGGCCTGGGCCTGGCGATCCGCCTGCAGAAGGCCGGCATCACCGACTTCCTTATCCTCGAAAAGGCTGCCGAGGTGGGCGGCTGCTGGCGCGAGAACGTCTATCCGGGCGCCGCCTGCGACGTGCCTTCGCACCTGTATTCCTTCTCCTTCGAACCCAAGGCCGACTGGTCGCGCAAATTCGCGCCCCAGGCGGAAATCCTCGATTACGCCCGGCACTGCGCGGCAAAGTACGGCCTGCGCGAGCGCATCCGTTTCAACTGCGAAGTGCGTGAAGCGAACTTTGATGAAGCTGCCGGGGAATGGCGGGTGACCTGTGCCGATGGCGAAGAGCTGCACGCTCAATCGCTGGTCTGCGCACTGGGGCAGCTCAGCCGCCCGCTGATTCCGAAACTGCCGGGGATCGAGCGCTTCAAGGGCAAGGCCTTCCACTCCGCACAGTGGGACCATGAGTCGCCGCTGGACGGTAAGCGGGTAGCGGTGGTCGGTACCGGCGCCAGTGCCATCCAGTTCGTCCCGCAGATCGCACCGAAGGTGGCCGAGCTGCTGCTGTTCCAGCGCAGCGCCGCCTACGTGATTCCCAAGCCGGATCGTCCCTACGCCGACTGGGAGCGCCGCATCAAGGCGCGCCTGCCCTGGCTGCAGCGCCTGGACCGTGGCCTGAAATACATCCAGCACGAGGCGCGGGCGCTGGCCTTCACGGTGTTCCCGCCGATGATGAAATTCATGCGGATCAGCTTCCATCTGCACATGCGCAAGAGCATCGCCGACCCGCAACTGCGTGCGCGGCTGCAGCCGGACTACCCCATGGGCTGCAAGCGCATCCTGATCAGCAATGACTACTACCCGGCGCTGGCGCGCAGCAACGTGAAGCTGGTCGATACCGGCATCCGCGAGGTCACCGAGGACGCCATCGTCACCCGCGATGGTCAGCGCCACCCGGTGGACGCGATCATCTACGGCACCGGCTTCGCCGCCACCGAGTTCCTCGCGCCGATGCGCATCACCGGGCTTGCCGGGCGCGAACTGAACCAGGCCTGGAGCGACGGCGCCGAAGCGTACAAGGGCATCAGCGTCAGCGGTTTCCCCAACTTCTTCATCCTCTACGGCCCCAACACCAACCTGGGCCACAACTCCATCATCTACATGCTGGAAAGCCAGTTCCCCTACGTGCTCGGCTGCCTGCAACGCATCCAGCGCGAGGGCCTGAAGTACCTGGACCTCAAGCCGCAGGTGCAGCAGGGTTTCAACCGCCAGTTGCAGCACGACCTGCAGCACACCATCTGGGAGCGCGGCTGCAGCAGCTGGTACAAGACCGAAAGCGGCCGCAACACCGTGAACTGGCCGGGTTTCACCTTCCGCTACCGCCAACAGACCCGCCAGCCGGAGTTCGCCGACTATGACTGCATCCGTTGAACCCGTAATGCCGCTGTCGACCCAGCAAAGGATTCTCACCGCCACCCTGCGCGGCACGCTCAACCTGCTGTTCCGCGGGCTGATGGGCCCGCAGCTGCCGGTGAAGGCGCAACGCGCATTGCTGCGCGGGCTGACGGCCGCAACGCTGACGCCCCGTGGCGTACACCGCGAGCAGACGACCCTGGGCGGCGTCCCCGCCGAAGTCTGGCGCGCCGATGGCGGCGGCGAGGGCAGGGTGATCCTCTACCTGCATGGCGGTGCGTACCTGATCGGCTCGCCGGCCACGCACCGGGCGATCACCGCCAACCTGGCGCGCCGCTGCCAGGCCGAGGTCTGGGTGATCGATTACCGCCTCGCGCCCGAGCACCGTTTCCCGGCGCAGCGCGATGATGCCGTGGCGGCCTATCGAGCGCTGCTGGACAAGGGGATTCCCGCGCAGGCCATCGCCATCGCCGGGGATTCCGCTGGCGGCCACCTGACCCTGCAACTGGCGCTGGAAGCCAGGGCGCAAGGCCTGCCGGTGCCGGGGGCGCTGGTGACCTTCTCGCCAGTGACCGATCTTTCCGCCGAACACCTGCATGCCCCGGCGGCCGGCGACCCGCTGATCACCCGCGCCTGGATGGACAGCGCCATGGAGATGTTCTGCCCGCCCGACATTCCCCGCGCAGACGCCCAGCTGTCGCCGCTGCATGCCGATCTCACCGGCTTGCCGCCGCTGCTGATCCAGGTCGGCGAGGACGAGGTGCTGCGCAACGACAGCCTGCGTTTTGCAGAGGCTGCGCGACGTCAGGGTGTGGAGCTACGGCTGCAACGCTTCCCCGGCTGTTGGCATGTGTTCCAGGCCCATGCCGGCCTGCTGGACGTGGCTGATCGCGCGCTGCAGGACGTCGCCGATTTTCTCGTGGGCCATCTGCAGGGAGTGCGTCGATGAACACCATCCTCATCAGCGGGGCCGCCTCCGGTATCGGGGCGGCGACGGCCAGGCTGTTCCATCAGCGCGGCTGGCGCGTCGGCCTGGTCGACCTCAATCCCGAGCCGCTCGCAGCGTTGGCCGCCGAGCTGGATGGCGCCTGGCATCGCGCGCTGGATGTCACCCATGCCGAGGCGGTCGGCACGGCGGTGAACGAATTTGCGCAGGAGCATGGCGGTGTACTGCGCCTGCTGTTCAACTGCGCGGGCATCCTGCGCTTCGGCCGGTTCGAGGACATCAGCCTGGCCGAGCACAACCGTATCATCGCCATCAACGTGCAGGGCGTGCTCAATTGCTGCTACGCCGCGCTGCCGTACCTCAAGCGCACGCCCGGCGCACAGGTGCTGAACATGGGCTCGGCCTCCGGGCTCTACGGCGTACCGCAGATGGCCAGCTACTCGGCGTCGAAGTTCGCCGTGCGTGGACTGACCGAGGCGCTGGAACTGGAATGGCGCGAACTCGGTATTCGCGTCGCCGACCTGATGCCGCCTTTCGTGCGCACGCCGATGGTCGCCAGCCAGACCGTCGAACCGCCGGTACTGCGTCGACTGGGCGTGACCCTGGTGGCCGAGGACATCGCCAAGGCGGCCTGGCGCCAGGCCCAGAGCAATGGCGTGCATCGCCCCATCGGCGCGATGTTCCGCGCCATGTACTGGTCCGGCCAGCTGTCGCCGCCGGCGATCAATCGCTGGGTGATGGCCTGGCTCAGCCGCTGAGCCGCGGCCCGCAGCCGCTCACGCTCCTGTCCGCGCGGCGCGGGTCGATGCGCCGCGCAAACGCCAGTGCGCGTCAGTCCCTTTAGACTGTGTTGATATTTCGTCCTGGCCATCGGGTGGCCGGGGCAGCAACGCATCAGAGGGAGCCTGACTGTGGAGCCACTGCGTCTTTCCTGGGCAGCCGCCTGGAACAAGGCCTGGAGCGACTTGACCGACCCGTTCGACCGACTCAGCGAAGTCGCCTTCGGAGTGATCATGGCGCTGACGATCATCTCGGTCATTCCTACCGCCGCCGGCGGCACAGGCCGGCAACAATTGGTGATGGCTGCGCTGGGGTGCAACCTGGCCTGGGGCATCGTCGATGCACTGATGACCCTGGTGGGCATGCGGGTGGAGCGCGAGCGCCGGCATGGCGGCTTGCGTGCCTTGCGCCGGGCGAGCGATGACCAGCATTTCCGCGAGGGGCTGCGGGGTTTTCTGCCCGACCTGCTGGTGGATGACATGCGCCCCGACGACGTTCAGCGCATGCGCCACAAAATGATGGCCTCTGTCCTCGGAACGGGGGATACCCCGCGACTGGGTCGGGAACACTGGCTGGCCTGGCTGATACTTGCAGGGCACACCTTCCTGTCGACCTGGCCGATCATCCTGCCGCTGCTCCTTGTCCACGACGATTTGTTGGCGCTACGCCTGGCACAGGGCACGGGCCTGTTGCTGATGTTCGGCCTGGGGTGGTTGCTGGCGCACTGGGCGGGTGGCCGGCCGTGGCAGGGTGCCCTGGCGTTCACCACGCTGGGCGTGGCGATGACAGGTATCTGTCTGGCCCTCGGGGGTTAGCGTTGCGGGTGTGATGGTGGCGGGCGAGCTCCGGCTGCCGCCTGTCGCCGCTGTCGCCGCTGGAGCGTCAAAGTTGCGGCAGGGCGCGCCGCCAGACGCTACGCTGAGAAATGTGGCCGGGAAATTTCGTCGCGCCGATCGGCGCGTTCGACGGAGTTGGCCACCATTTCGGGGGACGTTGCGTCAAATGACGTTTCCTGGCGGCACACTGAAGTGCCCGGAATGCGCCCGTGCGGGCGCGTTCGTCGGCGGGAATACACTCTGAACGTCTCGACAGGAGGTGCATACCATGGAAAAGCCCCTCTCGGAGGATATCAGCGTCAACGTGTTGCGCCGGATGAAGGAAGGTGGCTTCGATTTCGCTCGCATTCATCCCATCGACTTTTTCGCCATCTTTTCCGATGAACAGAACGCCCGCAAAGCTGCCCGGCAGTTTCGCGGAGAATCGCTGAGAACCCAGGTCGAAGCCCGCGATGACGGCGGCTGGAGCCTGCAGATCAGCAAGGTGATGTTCGCTACCCACGCCGCCATCGGTGATTTCGAGCACGACCTGGAGGAAGTCGTGGTGCCACTGGGCGGTATTCTCGATGGTTGGGGCGTGACCCAGGAGGTCACTTCCCTGCGCTGATCGCAACACGTCGTTGGGCCGCCTTCGCGCGGCCGATCTTCTACCCGCAAAAACCGGAAGTGCGCCGTCGCCAGCCATGGCGGCGCGCTTCTTCGTGCGGGGAAGGGCAGTCGTGCAACGACGACCTTGCGGATACGCCAGGTTTCATCGACGCCCCCGATGCGGCAGACTGCCGCGCGGAGGTGACCATGACCGATATCCTGATCCTGACCCATGTCGATTTCTGCCCGCCCGGCCATCTGGGCGCGGTACTCGACCGCCTGCAACTGCCGTTCGACGTGCGCCGTGCCGACCTGGGCGAGCTGGAAGGCTACGACCTGGAGCGGCCCAAGGCCGTCGCCATCATGGGCGGGCCGATGAGCGTGAACGACGACCTGCAATGGCTGCGCGACGAGATCGCGGCGATCCGCCGCTTCATCGAGCGCGACGTACCGATGATCGGCCACTGCCTGGGCGGCCAGTTGCTGGCCAAGGCGCTGGGCGCGCAGATCCATCGCCTGCCGTACACCGAGCTGGGCTGGCAGCCGATGCGCCGCCAGGAAGGGCAGAGCCCGTGGCTGGCGCACCTGCCCGAGGAATTCCCGATCTACCAGTGGCATGGCGACACCTTCGATATCCCCGAAGGGGCCACCCGTCTGCTGTCCAGCCCGTGGTGCGAGAACCAGGGGTTCAGTTACGGCGAGCGCATTCTCGGCCTGCAGGGGCATCCGGAGATGACCGAGGAACTGGTCAGCGGCTGGGTCAACGGCTTCCCGGAATACCTCGATCCCAGCCAGCCGAGCCAGGAGAGCGCCGAGGTGATGCTCGACGGCTTGCCGCAGCGGGTCGCGGCGATGAACCAGGTGGCGGAAGGGTTCTACCGCCATTGGTTGAAGCTGGCTGGGTTGGTCTGATCCGGCGATCTTGGGGCGGCGGTGGGACATCGCGGACGGAGTCCGCTCCTACAAAGATCAAGAGCCCCTCACCCTAACCCTCTCCCAAGGGGAGAGGGGACCGTTCGGTGCAGGATGAACCCTTCGCGTCAGCCGGCACGTATGACTCCCTCTCCCAAGGGGAGGAGGGCCGTTCGGTGCAGGATGAAACCTTCGCGTCAGCCGACACGGATGACTCCCTCTCCCAAGGGGAGAGGGGACCGTTCGGTGCAGGATGAACCCTTCGCGTCAGCCGACACGGATGACTCCCTCTCCCAAGGGGAGAGGGGACCGTTCGGTGCAGGATGAAACCTTCGCGTCAGCCGACACGGATGACTCCCTCTCCCAAGGGTAGAGGGGCCGTTCGGTGCAGGATGAAACCTTCGCGTCAGCCGACCCGGATGACTCCCTCTCCCAAGGGTAGAGGGGCCGTTCGGTGCAGGATGAAACCGCGGCATCCGCTGGCACGGACGGCTCCCTCTCCCTCTGGGAGAGGGCTGGGGTGAGGGGAAAGCTTTGGCACGGGCTTTCCGGAAAAGACAGCTGCTCTGACAGGACGTGAAGCTGGCTCCCGCGCGATTCAATGCTTGAACATGATGTGCCGCGCCACGGTGTAGTCCTCCAGGCCATACATCGACAGATCCTTGCCGTAACCGGACTGCTTGAAGCCGCCATGGGGCATTTCGCTGCACAGCATGAAATGGGTGTTCACCCACGTGCAGCCGTACTGCAGGCGCGCCGCGACCCGTGAGGCGCGGCCCACATCCTTCGTCCACACCGACGAGGCGAGGCCGTAGTCGGAATCGTTCGCCCAGCGCACCGCCTCGTCCGCATCGCTGAACGGCGTCACCGACACCACCGGGCCGAACACCTCGCGACGGACGATCTCGTCGTCCTGCTGGGCGTTGGCCACCACCGTGGGTTCGTAGAAGAAGCCCTTGCCGCTGACCATCTTACCGCCGGTGGCGATCTGGATGTGCGGGCTGGCCTTGGCCCGTTCGACGAAGCCGGAAACGCTGTCGCGCTGGGCGGCGGTGATCAGCGGCCCGAGTTCGGTATTCGGATCGTTCTGCAGCCCGGTCTTGAGGCTGGATACCGCGCTGGCCAGATCGGCGACGAAGTTGTCGTAGACCTTCTTGCCGGCATAGATACGGCACGCGGCGGTGCAGTCCTGCCCCGCGTTGTAGAAGCCGAAGGTGCGGATGCCGGCGATCACATCCTCCAGGTCGGCATCGTCGAAGACGATCACCGGGGCCTTGCCGCCCAGCTCCATGTGCAGGCGCTTCACGCTGTCGGCGGCGCTCTTGATGATGGCCTTGCCGGTGCCCACCGAGCCGGTCAGCGAGACCATGCGCACCAGGTCGTGGCTGACCAGCGGCGCACCCACGGTCGGGCCGCGGCCGAAGACCAGGTTGACCACGCCGGCGGGGAACAGCTCGGTAATGAATTCGGCAACGCGCAGCGCGGTCAGCGGCGTCTGCTCCGACGGCTTGAGCACCACGCAGTTGCCGGCCGCCAGTGCCGGACCAAGTTTCCAGGCAGCCATCATCAGCGGGTAGTTCCACGGCGCGATGGAGGCGACCACGCCCACCGGGTCGCGGCGGATCATCGAGGTGAAGCCGGGCAGGTACTCGCCGGCGGCGGAGCCGGGCAGCACGCGGCAAGCACCGGCGAAGAAGCGGAACACATCGGCAATGGCTGGAATCTCGTCGTTCAGCGCGGCGGCGTAGGGCTTGCCGCAGTTGTCCGATTCCAGGTGGGCCAGTTCCTCGGCGTGTTCCTCGATGCGGTCGGCCAAGCGCAGCAGCAGAAGCGCGCGGTCCTTCGGTGTGGTCTGTGACCAGTTGTCGAAAGCGGCGTTGGCGGCGCGTACGGCGGTGTCGACCTGGGCTTCGCTGGCTTCGGCGACTTGGCCGATCACTTCGCCGGTGGAGGGGTTCAGGACGTCCAGCTTCACGCCTTCGCCGGCGACGAACTGGCCGTTGATCAGGAGTTTGGTTTGCACGGGGGCTCCTCCTTCAAAGGGTTTCCCCTCACCCCAGCCCTCTCCCGGAGGGAGAGGGCTGGGGTGAGGGCGCTTGGTAATGCGCCGAAAATCACTTGCCACTCCCCGCCACATCACTTGTCCCGCGCGTCAGGTAGTACGCGCCGAGAATCGGCAGCATGGTGGCGAGCATCACCAGCATGGCCACCACATTGGTGATCGGCACATCGCGCGGGCGCGTGAGCTGGTTGAGCAGCCACAGCGGCAGGGTGCGCTCGTGGCCGGCGGTGAAGGTGGTAACGATGATCTCGTCGAACGACAGCGCGAAGGCCAGCATGCCGCCGGCCAGCAGCGCCGTGGCGATGTTCGGCAGAATGATGTAGCGGAAGGTCTGCCAGCCGTCAGCGCCCAGGTCCATGCTCGCCTCGATCAGGCTGAAGGAGGTGCGGCGGAAGCGCGCGATCACATTGTTGTAGACGATCACCACGCAGAAGGTGGCGTGGCCGATGACGATGGTCAGGAAGCCGGGCTCGATCCCCAGCGTCTTGAACGCCGAGAGCAGGGCGATACCGGTGATGATGCCGGGCAGGGCGATGGGCAGGATCAGCATCAGCGAGATGCTTTCCTTGCCGAAGAAATCGCGGCGATAGAGCGCGCCGGCGGCCAGGGTGCCGAGGACCATGGCGATCAGCGTCGCGACGCAGGCGATCTTCACCGACAGCCAGATGGAATCGAGTACGTCGCCGCGCTGGAAGGCGATGCTGAACCACTTCAGGGTGAAGCCCTGCAGCGGGAAGCTGTAGGCCGATTCCTCGGTGTTGAACGCGTAGAGCAGGATCACCAGGATCGGAAAGTGCAGGAACACCAGCCCGCCCCAGGCGGCCAGGCGCAGGAACCAGGAGGGGCGGTCGGTGGAATGTGCGTCAGAGCGCATCGAAGGCCCCCAGCCGTTTGGCGATGGACAGGTACACGGCGATCAGCACGATGGGCACCAGGGTGAAGGCTGCCGCCAGCGGCATGTTGCCCACCGCGCCCTGCTGCACATAGACCATGGTGCCGATGAACAGCCCGCTGGGGCCCACCAGCTGCGGGATGATGAAGTCGCCCAGGGTGAGGCTGAAGGTGAAGATCGAGCCGGCCACCACGCCGGGAAAGGCCAGCGGCAGGATGACCTGGAAGAAGGTCTGTCGCGGGCGTGCGCCGAGGTCCGCCGAAGCCTGCAGCAGCGTGGGCGGCAGGCGCTCCAGGGCGGCCTGGATCGGCAGGATCATGAACGGCAGCCAGACGTAGGTGAACACCCAGAAACGCCCCAAGTGCGACGTGGACAGGGTGTTGCCGCCCACGCCGGGCACCTCCAGCAGCAGGTTCAGCAGGCCGAGCAGGTGCAGGTGTTCGATCACCCAGTAGAGGATGCCGCCCTTGGCCAGGATCACCGTCCAGGCGTAGGCCTTGACGATGTAACTGGCCCACATCGGCAGCATCACGGCGATGTAGAAGAAGGCTTTTTCCTTGGGCCCGGCGTAGCGCGCCATGTAGTAGGCGATGGGGAAGGCGAGGATGGCGCTGGCGACCGACACGGCGATGGCCATGCTGAAGGTGCGCAGGACGATGTCGTAGTTGGCCGGGTTGAACAGGGCCTTGTAGTTGGCCAGGGTCAGCTCCGGCGTCACCGCCATGGTGAAGTCGTCGAAGGTGTAGAAGCTCTGCCAGAGCAGGGCGAACAGCGAGCCGATGTAGATCACCCCGAACCACAGCAGCGGCGGGATCAGCAGCATCAACAGGTAGAGCGTGCTGCGCCGGTAGAGGAAGCTGGAGATCGCCCTCATGACGGCGGCTCTTCCAGCAGCGGCACCAGCGCGCTGCGCGCCCAGCAGGCGGTTACCGCGTCGCCCGGTTTTGGCCGCCGCTCCTCGCGTTCGCCGTTGGGCAGGGCGGCGACCAAGCGCACGCCGTTTTCCAGTTCGATCTCGTAGCGGCTGCTGGCGCCCATGTATTGCACGTCGAACAGCGTGCCGCTGACTTCCAGCTCGCCTTCGCCGGCGCGGCCGAAGCGTACGTGCTCCGGGCGCAGCGAGTGCGGGCGCGCCTCGCCGAGCAGGCGCTGGGCGAGGTCGCCGCGCAGCACGTTGGCAGTGCCGACGAACTCGGCAACGAAGCGCGTGGCGGGGCGACGGTAGAGGTTGCCCGGGGTGTCGACCTGCTCGATGCGGCCCTTGTTGAACACGGCTACGCGGTCGGACATGGACAGCGCTTCGCTCTGGTCGTGGGTGACGAAGATGAAGGTGATGCCGAGCTGGCGCTGAAGTTTCTTCAGCTCCACCTGCATCTGCTCGCGCAATTTCAGGTCCAGCGCGCCCAGGGGTTCGTCCAGCAGCAACACGCGTGGGCGGTTGACCAGCGCTCGGGCCAGGGCCACGCGCTGGCGCTGACCGCCGGAAAGCTGCGCGGGCTTGCGCTTGCCGTAGCCGGCCAGGGCGACCATGCCCAGGGCTTCCTCGGCGCGGTGGTAGCGTTCGGTCTTCGCCACGCCTTTCACCTTCAGGCTGTAGGCGACGTTATCCAGCACGTTCATGTGCGGGAACAGTGCGTAGTCCTGGAACACCGTGTTCACGTCGCGCTCGTAGGGCGGCAGGCCCGCCGCTTCCACGCCATGGATGCGGATGGAGCCGGAGGTGGGCTGCTCGAAGCCGGCGATCAGCCGCAGGCAGGTGGTCTTGCCCGAGCCGGACGGGCCGAGCATGGAGAAGAACTCGCCGTCGCGGATCTCGATGGACACGCGGTCGACGGCGCGCACCTCGCCATAGTGACGGCTCACGTCGGTGAACTGGACGGCTGTGGTCATGCTGCGGGCTACCTGCGTGGCGGGGGCTGCATCAGAAAAGGTAGCGCATGGGGGCGGGGGTGCTTGCCGACTTGCCGGCGAGGTGGGGCATTTGTACCAGCGACAGTTTTATGGACAGGTCCTGCGCCAACGCATCCCCTCACCCCAGCCCTCTCCCTTGGGGAGAGGGAGCCGTTCGTGCCGGCTGATGGCAAGGTTTCATCCTGCACCGAACGGTCCCCTCTCCCGCGTGCGGGAGAGGGTTAGGGTGAGGGGCTTTTGATCCAGCAGGGGCATCACCTCCCACCCATGATCGCAATGTAGTCCTGCGTCCAGCGGCTATACGGCACGCACTGTCCCTGAGCGCACTTGGCCTGCGGCGTCTTCCAGAAGGCAATACGGTCGAACTGGTCGTAGCCGTTGGTGGCGCAACCCTGGGCACCCAGCAATTGGCTGCCGGTGCAACCGTCGGGCGAGGCGGGCACCGAGCCGAACCAGGCGGCGACGTCACCCTGCACCTTGGGCTCCAGCGACCAGTTCAGCCACTTGTAGGCGCACACCGGGTGCTTGGCGTCGACGTGCATCATGGTGGTGTCGGCCCAGCCGGTGACGCCTTCGCCGGGGATGGTCGAGGCGATCGGCTGCTTCTCGCCCTGCAGCGCGTTCACCTGGTAGGGCCAGGAACCGGAGGCGGCGACGCCTTCGTTCTTGAAGTCGCTCATCTGCACCGTCGCGTCGTGCCAGTAGCGGTGGATCAGCTTCTGCTGTTCGCGCAGCAGCTTGAGGGCGGCGGCGTACTGTTCTTCGTTGAGCTCGTACGGGTCCTGGATGCCCAGCGCGGGCTGGGTGGCCTTCAGGTAGAGCGCCGCGTCGGCGATGTAGATCGGCCCGTCGTAGGCCTGCACACGGCCCTTGTTGCTCTTGCCGTCGGGCAGCTTCTGCTCGGTGAACACCACGCTCCAGCTATCCGGTGCCTTGGGGAAGACCTTGGTGTTGTACATCAATACGTTCGGCCCCCACTGGTACGGCGTGCCGTAGTGCTTGCCGTCCACCGTGTGCCAGGGCGCGTCCTGCAGGCGCTTGTCGACGTTTTTCCAGTTGGGCACCAGGGCGATGTTGATCGGCTGCACGCGCTTGCCGTAGACCAGCCGTAGCGATGCGTCGCCGGAGGCGGTGACCAGGTCGTAGCCGCCCTTGGCCATCAGGCTGACCATCTCGTCGGAAGTGGCGGCGGTCTTCACGTTGACCTTGCAGCCGCTGTCCTTCTCGAACTGGCTGACCCAGTCGTAGTTCTTGTCGCTTTCGCCGCGTTCGACGTAGCCGGGCCAGGCAATGATGTCGAGGGCGCCCTCTGGCTGGCCGAGTTGCTTGAGCGCCTCGGCGGCCTGCAACGAGCCACTTGAAAGCAGGCTGACGCCGGCAAAGGCCAGCGCCGCGACTTTCGCTGAAAACATTTGCACTGATGACATGGACGGACTCCTGTTGTTCTTCGTTGTGGGAGCCACTGCGGAACCAGCGCGCAGAAAAATGGCACCTCCGTTGACCGCTGCATGTCCATAGCGAATGGGCACGCTCTTGCAGCGTAGTTCCGGCCCCAGGGGCTGACAAGAAAGCCCCCGGCGCCCCGCAAAGCCCCGTCATCTGGCGCTCGCGGCCCCAAACGGGGCGGGCCGGGGCCAACGGCCGACAAAAGCGCACCGAGCTGGTGCGAGGCGTACCGGCAGCCTTTGCAAGTCATTGAACCAACAGGAAATCGACCTCTGGCACGGGCCTTGCGATGGCCTTCCCAGCCGAGGACGAGCGGCAACAAGGAGTAGAAGATGGCTCGGGTGTTCTATGACGAAATGCATGACGCCGCTGGCGCCTGCCGACCGCACTACACAGAATTTTCCCGCTGGCTGGCGGACATGCCCGGCGAGCAGCTGCAACAGCGCCGTCGCGAGGCCGACCTGCTGTTCTACCGCGCAGGCATCACCTTCACTCTCTATGGCGACGACCAGGGCACCGAGCGCCTGATCCCCTTCGACACCATCCCGCGCAGCATCCCCGCCAGCGAGTGGCGGACCATCGAGGCCGGCTGCATCCAGCGCGTACAGGCGCTCAACCTGTTTCTCGCCGACCTCTACCACGACCAGCGCATCCTCAAGGAAGGCCTTATCCCGCCCGAGCAGGTCCTGGCCAACGACCAGTACCAACTGGCGATGCAGGGCCTGGACGTGCCCGGCAATGTCTACGCGCATATCGCCGGCATCGACCTGGTGCGCGACGGCAACGGCGCCTACTACGTGCTCGAGGATAACCTGCGCACCCCCAGCGGCGTCTCCTACATGCTGGAAAACCGCAAGATGATGATGCGGCTGTTCCCCGAGCTGTTCTCCGCCCAGCGCATCGCGCCCATCGACCACTACCCGAACCTGCTGCTGGACACCCTGCGCAACTCCAGCCCGCTGGATAACCCCAGCGTGGTGGTGCTGACGCCGGGTCGCTTCAACAGCGCCTACTTCGAGCACGCCTTCCTGGCCCGCGAGATGGGCGTGGAACTGGTGGAGGGCGCCGACCTGTTCGTCCGCGACGAGCGCGTCTACATGCGTACCACCGCTGGGCCGCAGCAGGTGGACGTGATCTACCGGCGCATCGACGACGACTTCCTCGATCCGCTGGCCTTCAACCCTGACTCCATGCTCGGCGTGCCCGGCCTGCTGGCCGCCTACCGTGCCGGCAACGTGGTGCTGGCTAATGCCATCGGCACCGGTGTGGCCGACGACAAGTCGGTCTACCCCTACGTGCCGGAGATGATCCGCTTCTACCTCGACCAGGAGCCGATCCTGCACAACGTGCCGACCTGGCAGTGCCGCCGTCCGCAGGACCTGTCCCACGTGCTGGCGCACCTCCCTGAACTCGTGGTGAAGGAAGCCCAGGGCTCCGGCGGCTACGGCATGCTGGTCGGCCCTGCGGCTACCACGGCGGAAATCGAAGCCTTCCGCGCGCGGCTGATGGCTCGCCCCGAGGCCTACATCGCGCAGCCGACGCTGAGCCTGTCGACCTGCCCGACCTTTGTCGAGAACGGCATCGCCCCGCGCCACATCGACCTGCGGCCTTTCGTGCTGTCCGCGCCAGACAACGTGCGCCTGGTCCCCGGCGGGCTGACCCGCGTGGCGTTGCGCGAAGGTTCACTGGTCGTCAACTCGTCACAAGGTGGCGGTACCAAGGACACCTGGGTGGTGGAGGACTGATCATGCTGAGCCGTACCGCTTCCGATCTCTACTGGATGTCGCGCTACCTGGAGCGTGCCGAGAACCTCGCGCGCATGCTCGACGTTTCCTACTCGTTGTCGCTGATGCCGCAGGACGGTCGCGGCGATGGCCTGGAAGAACTGGCCATGCCGCTGCTGATCACCGGCAATCTCGACGCCTATCTCGCTCGCCATGGCGAACTGCACGCCGAGCGCCTGCTGAACTTCTTCGCCCTGGATGCGCAGAACCCCACCAGCATCTATTCCTGCTTCGGCGCCGCCCGCGCCGGGGCGCACGCGGTGCGTGGGCGCATCACCACCGACATGTGGGAGAACATCAACGCCACCTGGCTGGAGATGCGCGACATCGCCCACCAGGGCCTGCTGCGCTATGGCATCAGCCATTTCTGCGAGTGGGTGAAGGATCGTTCCCACCTGTTCCGCGGCGCCACCTTCGGCACCAGCATGCGCAACGACGCCTTCCACTTCATCCGCTTGGGCACCTACATCGAGCGCGCCGACAACACCTTGCGCCTGCTCGATGCGCGGCATCAGGTGCTGGGCGAGCATAGCGCCGGCCCGGCGGAAGGTTCCGCCCGTGGCTACTACCAGTGGACGGCACTGTTGCGCGCGCTCTCGGCCTTCGAGGGCTACACGGAGCTTTATCGCGATGCGCTGAACGCGCGGAACATCGCCGAACTCCTGCTGCTGCGCGAGGACGTCCCGCGCTCGCTGCTGGCCTGTGCCGAGGAGCTACGCCAGATCCTCGCCAGCCTGCCGGGCGCCAACGGCCGCCCGGCCCAGCGCATGGCCGCCGAACTCGAAGCCCGGGTGCGCTACACCGGCATCGACGAGGTGCTCGGCGCCGGCCTGCACACCTGGATCACCGACCACATCGGGCTGGTGCGCCAGCTCGCCAACGCCATTCACAGCTCGTACCTGGAGGCCGCATGAAACTCTCCATCCGCCACGACACCACCTACCGCTACGAAGACCAGGTGCGCGCGAGCATCCAGTACCTGCGCCTCACCCCGCAGGAAAGCGAGCGCCAGCACGTGCTCGACTGGCAGCTGCATCTGCCGCGCCCGGCGCATCCGCAGCGCGATGCCTACGGCAACATCCTTCATGTGCTGACCCTCGACGAGCCCCACGAGGCCATCGCCATCGCCGCTCATGGCAACGTCGAAATCGACGTGCAGAACGAGTGCGAGCACGATCACCTGTCGCCGCTGCCGTTCCTGCGCAGCACCCGCCTGACCCTGGCCGACGGCGCGCTGCAGGAGTTTGCCCGCGCCCAGTGCGCCGAGCGCCGCGACCGCAAGGCGATGATCCGCCTGATGCAGGCGCTGAACGAGCGCATCGCCTATGTGCCCGGTTCGACCCAGGTGGACAGCACCGCCGCCGAAGCCTTTGCCGCGGGGCAGGGCGTCTGCCAGGACCATGCCCACGCCTTCGTTGCCTGTCTGCGCTACCTCGGGGTGCCGGCGCGCTACGTCTCCGGCTACCTCTACACCGATGTCGAGGAGCATCTGGCCAGCCATGCCTGGGCCGAGGCGTGGTTGGATAACGCCTGGTACAGCTTCGACGTGACCAACGTGCTGGATCGCCCCGAACGCCACCTGAAACTGGCGGTGGGCCTGGACTACCTCGACGCCTGCCCGGTGCGCGGCATGCGCCGGGGCGGCGGCGGCGAGCAGATGCATGCCCGCGTCACCGTGGCGCCGGGGCATCTGCAGCAGGCCCAGCAGATGCAGCAGTGAGCGGGCGTGGCGAAAGGCCGGGCACCGGCTTAAGATCGGTGCCAGCTTCCCGCTCCCTGAACCTGCCATGAGAACGTCATGACCTATTGCGTCGCCATGAACCTCGCCCAGGGCCTGGTCTTCGTTTCTGATTCGCGCACCAACGCCGGCGTCGACAACATCGCCGTGTTCCGCAAGCTGCATATCTTCGGCACACCCGGCGAGCGTCTGATCGTGGTGCAGACCGCCGGCAACCTGGCCACCTCGCAGTCTGTGATCAGCGTGCTGCGGCAGCGCATGGGCAGCGACGAACCTAACCTGGGGAACGTCGAGAACCTGTTCGAAGCGGCCCGGCTGGTGGGGTCGACGCTGCGCGAGGTGGTCGACCACGACGAGAACATCGGCCAGAACCAGGGCGTCGACCTGGGCAGTTCGTTCCTCGTTGGCGGGCAGATCGGCACCGAGGTGCCGCGCCTGTTCAACGTCTACCCGCAGGGCAACTTCATCGAATCGACCCGCGACACGCCGTATTTCCAGATCGGCGAGAGCAAGTACGGCAAGCCGATCATCGACCGCGCCATGAGCTACGCGACGCCGCTGGAGCAGGCGCTGCGCTGCGCGCTGATCAGCTTCGACTCGACCATCCGCAGCAACCTGTCGGTGGGCATGCCGCTGGATCTGCTGGTGTACCGCGAAGGCAGCCTGGAGGTCCCGGCGGGGTACCGCATCCAGGAAGGCGATGCGTACTTCGAGGGCATTCGCGGGCAGTGGGGCGCGGGGCTGCGGCAGCTGCTCGGCGAACTGCCAGCGCCGCCGGAGGATTACTGGCACTGACGTTTCGCTGCGGGGCGGGTTCGCGGAGAAGCTCCGCTCCTACAGGGGAGCTGGGAGCTTGGGTTTTCGCTCTTTGTAGGAGCGGATCTTATCCGCGATGCCCGCCGGCAGCTCGGCGCGCCGATCCAGACCACTGTCCCGGCTACGCCGGGATTTCGCGGAGAAGCTCCGCTCCTACAGGGGAGCCGGAAGCTTGGAGTTTCGCTCTTTGTAGGAGCGGATCTTATCCGCGATGCTTGCCGGCAGATCGGTGCGCTGATCCAGACCACTGTCCCGGCTACGCCGGGATTTCGCGGAGAAGCTCCGCTCCTACAGGGGAGCGGGGAGCTTGGAGCTTCGCTCTTTGTAGGAGCGGATCTTATCCGCGATGCCCGCCGGCAGCTCGGCGCGCTGAGCCAGACCAGTGTCCCGGCTGCGCCGGGATTTCGCGGAGAAGCTCCGCTCCTACAGGGGAGCGGGGAGCTTGGAGTTTCGCTCTTTTGTTAGGAGCGGATCTTATCCGCGATGCCCGCCGGCAGATCGACGCGCTGAGCTAGACCACTGTCCCGGCTGCGCCGGGATTTCGCGGATAAGATCCGCTCCTACGGGGCAAGCCCTTCCGATCAGCCTCCGGCTTTAGACTTCCGCCCCGCCATGTGCTTCAGGTAAGCCACGATCTCATCCAGCTCTTTGTCGCTGATCACATCCGCCGCAAACCCCTTCATCCGCGCCTCCGGCCAGTGCCGCAGGCTCTGCGGATCGCGGATGTACTGCTTGAGATATCCCGCGGCGAAATACTCCGTCGGATTGTGCGGAATATTCAGGTCCGGCCCGAACTGCGAATCCCCCGCACCGTTCAGGCGATGACAGGCCAGGCAGTTCTTCTGGAACTGGGCGAACCCATCCTGAACCTGCTTCGACGCATTCTTCGCTGGCAACAACGCCGGGAAACGCTCAGCCAGCGGTTTCAGGTAACGAATAGTGGCAACCTGGAACGGCCATTGCTCCGGGCCGATGCCGGCGGCTTTGGGATCGGTCCAGACCAGATAGAACGGCCCGGCGGATGGCTTGCCGTCGCCCAGCTTCGGCCAGGGCTTGTCCGACTGCTCAATGGCCAGCCAGGCGCGTGAGCCTTTGTCCTCCAGCAGCGGCGCCGCCGGCAACTCGGCGGCGAACCCATCGAGCGCCACGGCCTGCAGGTGATCGCCGGGCTTCACGCTGTCCAGCAGCACAGCCAGGGGTACCGCGCGGTAGTGCATGGCGCGGTTGTAGGAGACGTCGGCGGGAATCTCGATGTCCTGCGCCTTGGGGTTGGCCAGCAACTGTTCAGTGCTGAAGTCATGCTTGCCGTCAGGCAGCTCCAGCGTGAGCGTCGCGGCGAAAGCGGTGGGGCAGAGCAGGAGCAGCGTCAGCAGCAGTGGGCGCATGGCGGGTTCCGGTGGGCGAGTGGGCCGCGGAACATTAGCAGAGGTGTGGGCACTGCAGGAGGTAGGTGGCTCCCGCGCTGCGTTGACCGTGGCTCGCGGATGGCGGCACGCGGTGCGCAGCAGCGGGGAAGCCGGGTGTTGGCCCTAGCCGACCAGACGACTCAGATTGGGAATGATCAGAACAACGGTGGTTGCGAAGACGATCAGGCTTGCCTGACGCCATTTTCTCGATTGTTTGTCCATGATGTCCTTCCGCCTTTCTTGTTCTTGGCACGGCTCACTCACGGCCTGTCGATAGTGGAGCGCGTACCTTGGCTTCTGGTTTTTCGAACCGCCCCGGCAAGCCCGGCAACGGCACTTTTCGCATCATCTGCAGAATTGAGTCTAAGCCTAGTGCCGCGTGGGCTTAGACCATCTCGCAGCAAGTGATGCAGCTTCAGGCATATTCCCTCTATATGACTGGGGCGTGACAACGCCGTTCAGCTTTTCGACCGCTCGTCCGCTCCCGCCGACAATCCCTTTCCAGAGCCTTCGGCCTGATCGCCTCCGGTCGGTCGCTGAGCGTGGCGGTCAATTGCGCTGAGCGCTGCGGTCATTGCCCCTGGCCGTTACGCCGCTAAGGTAGGCCGACACGCCACGCCTGCGTGACGACAACTCTAAGAGAGAACGCCATGACCGAAGCATTCATTTACGACGCGGTGCGTACTCCCCGCGGCAAAGGCAAGAAGGACGGCGCGCTGCACAGCGTCAAGCCGGTGAACCTGATGGCCGGCGTGCTGCGCGCGCTGCAGCAGCGTAACCAACTCGACACCGCCCAGGTCGACGATATCGTCCTGGGCTGCGTGACCCCGGTGGGCGACCAGGGCTCCGACATCGCCAAGACCGCCGCGCTGGTGGCCGACTGGGACGAGCAGGTCGCCGGCGTGCAGATCAACCGCTTCTGCGCCTCGGGCCTGGAAGCGGTCAACCTGGGCGCCATGAAAGTGCGCTCGGGCTTCGAGGACCTGGTGGTGGTCGGCGGCGTGGAATCCATGTCCCGCGTGCCCATGGGTTCCGATGGCGGCGCCTGGGCGCTGGACCCGGAGACCAACCTGCACACCAGTTTCGTACCCCAGGGCATCGGCGCCGACCTGATCGCCACCCTGGAAGGCTTCAGCCGCGCCGACGTCGACGCCTTCGCCCTGCGCTCCCAGCAGAAGGCCGCCAAGGCCCGCGCCGAAGGGCTGTTCGCCAAATCCCTGGTGCCGGTCACCGACCAGAACGGCATCGTCCTGCTCGACCATGACGAGTTCATCCGCGCCGACTCCACCCTCGAAGGCCTCGGCGCGCTCAAGCCCAGCTTCGAGATGATGGGGCAGATGGGCTTCGACGCCAGCGCGCTGCGCAAGTACAGCTTCGTCGAGCGCATCGAGCACGTGCATACGCCGGGCAACAGCTCCGGCATCGTCGACGGCGCCACCGCCATGCTCATCGGCTCCGAAGCCAAGGGCCGCGAGCTGGGCCTGAAGGCCCGTGGCCGCATCGTCGCCACCGCGGTGACCAGCACCGACCCGACCATCATGCTCACCGGCCCCGCGCCGGCCACCCGCAAGGCGCTGGCCAAGGCCGGCCTGAAGGCCGAGGACATCGATCTCTACGAGGTCAACGAAGCCTTCGCCTCGGTGGTGATGAAGTTCATGAAGGACATGGGCGTGCCCGAGAGCAAGGTCAACGTCAACGGCGGCTCCATCGCCATGGGCCACCCGCTGGGCGCCACCGGCTGCATGATCCTTGGCACCCTGCTGGATGAACTGGAGCGGCGCAACCTGCGCTACGGCCTGGCCACCCTCTGCGTGGGCGGCGGCATGGGTATCGCGACGATTATCGAACGAATTTAAGGATCGATCATGGGCTACTGCGCTCGGCCAAGCTGCGTTGGAAATTCTCCGGGAATGCTCATTGGCTACAGCCAACGCCGCTTCCCGAGGAATTTCCGCCTTGCCTGACCTTCGCTCGTGACGCCCCTGAAGCGATCCCCCAGCATGGGAAGAAAACAAAAATGACTGACGCCATCCGTTATGAGAAAGGCCAGGACAACATCGTCGTCCTGACCATGGACATGCCTGGCCAGAGCGCCAACACCATGAACGGTGTGTACCGCGAGGCCATGGCCGCCACCGTCGCGCGCCTGGAAGCCGAGAAGGACTCGATTGCCGGCGTGGTGATCACCTCGGCGAAGAAGACCTTCTTCGCCGGTGGCGACCTGAATGAACTGATCAAGGTCACCAAGGCCGACGCCCAAGCCTTCTACGAAGGCATCCTGGTGCTCAAGGGCCAGCTGCGGCGCCTGGAAACCCTCGGCAAGCCGGTAGTTGCCGCCATCAACGGCGCAGCCCTGGGCGGCGGCTGGGAAATCTGCCTGGCCTGCCACCACCGTATCGCCCTGGACGAAAGCCACGTCCAACTCGGCCTGCCGGAAGTCACCCTGGGCCTGCTGCCTGGCGGCGGCGGGGTAGTGCGCATGGTGCGCCTGCTGGGTCTGGAGAAAGCCCTGCCGTACCTGGTCGAAGGCAAGAAAGTGCGCCCGGACCAGGCGCTCAAGGCCGGCCTGATTCACCAGCTGGCCTCCAGCCGCGAAGACATGCTGGCCAAGGCCCGCGAATGGATCGCCGCCAACCCGGCCGCCAAGCAGCCGTGGGACAGCGCCGGCTACAAGATCCCCGGCGGCACGCCGTCCAGCCCGGCCGTGGCGCAGATGCTCGCCATCGCACCGTCCGTGCTGCGCGACAAGACCAAGGGCTGCTTCCCGGCGCCGGAGAAGATCATGTGCGCCGCCGTTGAAGGCGCCCAGGTGGACTTCGATACCGCGCAGCTGATCGAGGCGCGCTACTTCACCGAGCTGACCACCGGCCAGGTGGCGAAGAACATGATCGGCACCTTCTGGTTCCAGCTCAACGAGATCAACGCCGGCAAGTCCCGCCCGCAGGGCATCCCGCCGCAGCAGACGAAGAAGGTCGGCGTCGTTGGCGCCGGCATGATGGGCGCGGGCATCGCCTACGTCTCGGCTGCTGCCGGCATCGAGGTAGTGCTCAAGGACGTGTCCATCGAAGCGGCGGAAAAGGGCAAGGCTTACTCCGCCGGCCTGTTGGACAAGAAAGTCGGCAAGGGCCAGATGACTGCCGAGAAACGCGACGCCTTCCTCGCGCGGATCAAGCCGACCGCCAGTGACGCGGATTTCGAAGGTTGCGACCTGATCATCGAAGCCGTGTTCGAGGACCGCGGCCTGAAGGCCAAGGTCAGCGCCGCCGCCGAATCCGCCGCGTTGCCGGATGCAGTGATCGCCTCCAACACCTCGACCCTGCCGATCACCGGCCTGGCCCAGGCGGTGGCGCAGCCGCAGAAGTTCATCGGCCTGCACTTCTTCAGCCCGGTGGACAAGATGCCGCTGGTGGAGATCATCCGTGGCGAGAAGACCGACGACGCCACCCTGGCCCGCGCCTTCGACTACGTCCTGCAGATCAAGAAGACCCCGATCGTCGTCCACGACAGCCGTGGCTTCTTCACCTCCCGCGTGTTCGGCACCTTCACCAATGAAGGCCTGGCCATGCTCGGCGAAGGTGTATCGGCGGCGATGATCGAGAACCAGGCGCGCCAGGCCGGCATGCCGGTGGGGCCGCTGGCGATCAGCGATGAAGTGTCGATGAGCCTGATGACTCACATCCGCGAGCAGACCCGCAAGGACCTGGAGGCCGAAGGCAAGCAATTGCCCAAGCACCCGGCCTTCGCCGTGGTGGACCTGATGGTCAACGAGTACAAGCGTCCGGGCAAAGCCGCCGGCGCCGGTTTCTACGACTATCCCGCCAACGGCAAGAAGCACCTGTGGCCGGAGCTGAAGCAGCGCTTCGAGAAGGCAGATGCGCAGATCTCGCCGGAAGACGTGCGTGATCGCATCCTCTTCATCCAGGCCATCGAGACGGTGCGCTGCGTGGAGGAGGGCGTGCTGACCTCCACCGCCGACGCCAACATCGGCTCGATCTTCGGCATCGGCTTCGCGGCCTGGAGTGGCGGCGCGCTGCAGTTCATCAACCAATACGGCCTGAAGGACTTCGTCGCCCGTGCCCAGTACTTGGCCGAGCAGTATGGCGAACGCTTCCTGCCGCCGGCGCTGTTGCTGGAGAAGGCCGCGCGGGGCGAAAGCTTCTGAGTCGGCTCCTTCGAGAGCCCCTAACCCTAACCCTGGCTACGCGCCCCGCTCCTGAGGGAGAGGGGCCCGTTCGGCGCAGGGTGAAACCGAGGCATCAGCCGGCACGATCCGCTCCCTCTCCCTCTCCCTCTCCCTCTGGGAGAGGGCTGGGGTGAGGGCAATCGACTGGCACGGATTTTCAACCGCTCTCTAAAAACCGGCCCGCGTGGCCGGTTTTTTCTTGTCTGCGCAAACCTTAGGATGACGCCTTCCCACCCATCAGGACCGCACCGATGACCGCTCCCGCACTGTTGATCATCGACCAGCAAATGGGCATGCGCACCACCCCCGAACCGCGCAACAACCCGCAGGCCGAGCAGCGCATCGGCGAGCTGCTGGCGGCCTGGCGCAAGGCCGGCTGGCCAGTGGTGCACGTACGGCACATCTCGCGTACGCCGGGGTCGCCGTTCTGGCTGGGCCAGCCCGGCGCGGAATTCCAGCCAGAGCTGGCGCCGCTGGGCCACGAGCACGTGGTGGAGAAGAACGTCCCCGACGCGTTCATCAACAGCGCCCTGGAGCGCTGGCTGCGGGTGCGCGGCATCGAGTCGGTGGTGATCTGCGGCGTCAGCACCAACAACTCGGTGGAAGCCACGGCACGCACGGCGGGCAACCTGGGCTTCGTCACGCGGGTGGTGGCGGACGCCTGCTTCGCCTTCGAAAAGCGCGATTTCAACGGCGTGCTGCGTGGTGCGGAGGAGGTTCACGCCATGTCCCTGGCCAACTTGCAAGGCGAATATGCGCAGGTGCTGGACGCGAACTCGATCCTGCGCGAGTGGTCACTGGACTGAATCCTTGCCAACCGGCCGTCACCCCTGTGCGCCGATGCAATTGAAGGAAGTCGGTTTTTCCGGTATTTCCCCTGAAATTCCTGCACAAGAATCGGCCTCGGCATCTTGTGCGGTGAAAAAATAGGGCGTAATTTTCACGCGCGTTTCATCAGTGTCAGGAAAACCATCCTTATCAGCCGCTAACCCCCCAGGAATCACCCCTGCATGTCGTTGCACATCTGCATTCTGGAAACCGACATCCTCCGCCCCGAACTCATCGACCAGTACAAGGGCTATGGCTGGATGTTCCAGCAACTGTTCGCCAAGCAACCCGTTCCGGCCGAGTTCAAGGTCTACAACGTGGTGGAAGGGCATTACCCGCCCGACGATGAGAAGTTCGACGCGTACCTGGTGACCGGCAGCAAGGCGGACTCCTTCGGCACTGATCCCTGGATCCAGACCCTCAAGGACTACGTGCTCAAGCTCTACCAGCGCGGCGACAAGCTGCTGGGCGTTTGCTTCGGTCACCAGTTGCTGGCGCTGGTGCTCGGCGGCAAGGCCGAGCGCGCCGGTCAGGGCTGGGGCGTGGGTATCCACGACTATCGCGTCGAAGAGCAGTCGGAATGGATGAGCCCGTCACTGGGTGACGGCCTGACCCTGCTGGTCAGCCACCAGGACCAGGTTACCGAGCTGCCGCACGGCGCGCGCCGCATCGCTTCCAGTGATTTCTGCCCGAACGCCGCCTACGCCATCGGCGACCAGGTGCTGTGCTTCCAGGGCCATCCGGAGTTCCAGAGCGACTATTCCCAGGCGATCCTGGAACTGCGCAAGCACATCTTCAGTGAGCCGGTATTCCAGTCCGGTATCGACAGCCTCGCGCGCCCGCACCAGGGCGCCGTGGTGGGCGAGTGGATGATGCGCTTCGTCCAGCAAGGCCGTGACGCGAAGAAAAGCGCCGCCTGATCGCTGTTGTGCTGAATGAAAACGCCGCTCCCTTGAGCGGCGTTTTCATTTGTGTGCGTGGGGCGGCGGTCTTTGATGAAGATTGTGCGAATTGGACCCGATCGCGGACGGAGTCCGCTCCTACGCTGGCCGGCGAGCGTAGGAGCGGACTCCGTCCGCGATTGCCTTCCGGCGTGCACGGATCACAACCAATCCGCCTGCTTGAAGCTGATGTACAGCCCGACGCACCCCAGCGCCAGCAACCCCATGATCAGGAAATAGCCGTAGTGCCAGCGCAATTCCGGGATGTACTCGAAGTTCATCCCGTAGATGCCGGCCACGGCGGTGGGGAAGGCGAGAATGGCCGCCCAGGCGGCGAACTTGCGTTGCACCACGCTCTGTCGTGAAGACTCCAGCGCCAGCCCGACCTCGATGGTCTGGGTGGCCACGTCGCGCAGGGTGGTGAGGTCTTCCAGCAGGCGGTTGACGTGGATCGCCACATCGCGGAAGTAGGGGCGCATCTGCTTGTCGATGAAGGGGAAGTCCAGGCGTTGCAGCTCCTGGCAGATCTCCACCATGGGCGCGGCGTAGTGCTTGAGTTTGAGCACCTCGCGGCGCAGGCCGTAGATCTTTTCGATCTGCTCCTGGGTCAGCGATTTGCGCAGCACCTGCTGCTCAACCTCCTCGATCTCTTCGCGGATCGCCTCCACCACCGGTTCGTAGTTGCTCATCACGAAGTCCAGCAGGGCGTAGAGCACGAAGTCGGTGCCATGGGCCAGCAGCAGCGGCCGTGCCTCGCAGCGCTGTCGGACTTGGGCGTAGGACTGGGAAAAACCGTGGCGCGCGCTGATGATGTAGCCGATGCCGGCGAACAGATGGGTCTCCACGAACATCAGCCGGCTATCGGCGCGGATCGGTGAATAGACGACGATGAATAGCGCGTCGCCGAAGGTTTCCAGCTTCGGTCGGCTGTGCTTTTCCAGCGCGTCGGCGACGGCCAGTTCGTGCAGGTTGAATTGCCGCTGCAGGTTGGCCATTTCCTCGGGGGTCGGTTCCTGCAGGCCGGTCCAGACGAAGTGGTCGGGCTGGCATGCCCAGCGGTAGCCATCCTCCAGCGCAATGTCGGAGACCTTGTAGCCCTTGCTATAGACGGCGGAAGCAATGACTCGGCCCATGGCGATGCCCACCCTGCAGCTGGAATTGGCGTGATGTCTGGCTGCGTTCAGTGTTGGACAGCCTGGCGCGACGCGCCAGCCGGCGGGGTCAGGAGTGAGGGGCGAGGGAGTCCTGGAGGCCTTGCAGCGCGACTGGCAGCGCCTGGTTGAAGCGCTGGAACAGGCTGGTGCGGTCGACGTCATCCACGGGGGCACGGCGCGCGCCATCGAAGCCGGCGGCCAGGGCGGTGACCACGAGAATCACGATGGTGTAGAGCCCCAGGGCAGCGAGGGCGCCGTTGCGAGCGTAGCGGTGGGCTTGGCGATTCATGCTGGCGACCTGGGTAGGGGGGAGCGATGGCCTAGTGTTGCTGTGGTCGATTCGATTGAATAACGATACCGAATGGTTCTGGATATCAGGCAAATTGATAGATGCGGGTGGCACGGAAACCAGGCGCAAGGGTGATGTCAGCAGAGCGCTGTCGGAGGTTTCCGGGACTGTGGCGGGCTTCATGGCTGCTTGACCCTCGTCAAGGAGAGGGAGTCCACCCGGCGTAACGTGGAAATCAGTTGGTGGCGCGAGGCCGCCAAGGACTTCCCGGACGCAAGGAACCCCCCATGATTCGATACGTTGAAGGCGACATTCTGCTGAGCAAGGCCCAGGTCATCGCGCACGGCATCGCCCCGCAGGACCATTTCGACAGCGGGCTGGCGCTGGACCTGCGCGAACGCTGGCCGTCGATGGTGCGTGACTACCGTCATGCTTCGCACTCGCATGCGCCGAAGCCGGGTGCAATCTGGATCTGGTCGGGTGTCGACGCCGATGGCGCTACCCGTTGCATCGCCAACCTGCTCACGCAGGGCATGCAGGGGGAGGGGCGTGGGGCGAAACCGGCCGGAGCGGCCCTGGAGAACGTCAGCCACTGTCTGAAGGAATTGGCGAAGTACGTGCAAAGCGAGCACGTCGCAAGCCTGGCGTTGCCCTGCCTGGCGACCGGGGTCGGTGGGCTGGACTGGAAAGAGGTCAAGCCGTTGGTGGAGCGGTACTTGGGCGACCTGGATATCCCGGTGGTGGTCTACGAGACCTACCGGCGGGGTGTTGCGGCAGCAGAGAAGCTGAGCTGAGGTTACGCTGGCGCCCCTGAAAAGCCCGGCTTCAGGCCGGGCTTTTCGCTTCGGGCTCGACTGCATGACGTCACCTGCTGCAGGCGGCTGCTGGGGTGTGAAGGTTTCAGCCCTGCTTGGCGGCGGCTTCGACGTTCACCTGGCTGGCGGACTGCTCGGATTGCTGCTGCTGGATGGCAGCCTGGGTCATGTGAACCATGCGGTCCTGCATCAGCGAGGACTCTTCGGCGAAGCTGGCTTGAGCGGCAAAGGCGGTAGCGGCGGCCAGGACGCTGGCGGCGATGATGTTGAGTTTCATGATGAACACCTCGGTTGGTTTGTTTGGGTTCATCTATAGGTTAATGCGTAATAATTTTTGAAAAATAGCAAACAGGCTTAATCAGTGTTGCCTTATAGGTAATAGTGGTGGCATGAAAAAGCCCGGCATGAGCCGGGCTTTTTTATGCCTGGGCGATCAGGCCAGGTGCTGTTTGTCCAGCTCGATGGACTTGTCGAGGGTTTCCAGCAACTGCTTGCGCACCTTCAGCTTGGTATTGCGGTGGGCGGTCATGTTCAGTTTCTTCAGGTGCTGGGCGGCTTCCTGGGCGGCGGCCAGCAGCTGTTCGGCCGGCACCACCTTGTCGAGAAAGCCAGCATCCACGGCGTCGCGCGGGTTGAACATCTCGGCATTCACCACCGAGCGGGTGAAGGCGGAGCGGCGCAGGCGATCACGGGCGAGTTCGATACCGACGTGGTGCATGGTCATGCCGATGGCCACTTCGTTCAGGCCGATCTGGAACGGGCCGTCGACGCCGATACGGTAGTCTGCCGAGAGCAGGATGAAGGCACCCTTGGCCACCGCGTGGCCGGTGCAGGCGACGATGATCGGGAACGGGTGCGCGAGCATGCGGCGCGCCAGCGTGGAACCGGCAGCGACCAGCTTCACTGCGTTTTCCGGCCCGGAAGTCATCACCTTGAGGTCGTAGCCGCCGGAGAGGATGCCCGGCTGGCCGGTCACGATGACGATCGCGCGGTCTTTCTCAGCCTGATCCAGCGCCTGGTTGAACGCGTCGATGACCGCCGGGGAGATCGCGTTCACCTTGCCGTTGTTCAGGGTCAGGGTGGCGATGCCGTCTTCGAATTGGTAGCTGATCAGGTCACTCATGGCAGAAAATCCTGGGTTGGAAGTGGGCCAGAACATACTGACGTGGACCTTGGGCGTAAAGCGATTTGACTGACTGGTGAGTCAGCGCTGTGCCATGAATTTCCGTCCATTTCTGTGCGCTATGCACGCATTTTCAGACGCCTCTCGTGGAGGGGCGCCAGGTGTACTGTTAAGCTGCCAGTATCCCTACGCCCCGCCCCCGCACAATCCAGGATGTGCATTCCATGTCGAAGATCATCAAGTGGTCCCTTCTGGCCGTCGTTGCGGTGGCCCTGATCATCAAGGCCTCGCTCTGGCTGTCGGTCCGCAGCGTGGTGAATGACGCCATCGCCCGCGTATCGCCGTTCATGGAAATCACCTATGGCGGGATTTCCTCCTCGTTCGACGGTCGCGTCGGCTTGCAGAACGTGGTGATCAACGTGCCCATGGCGCGGGACAGCCTCAAGGTTGCCCATGCCCAGCTCAAGTTCAATGGCCTGCGCGAACTGCTCAGCTTCAAGGAGCGCCTGGCCGACGGCAAGCTGCCGGAGCAGATGTCCGTTGACCTGAGCGGCGTGGAGCTGCAGATCCATGGTCCGTTCATGCAGTCGCTCTACGCACAGCCGGCGGAAAAGAGCGCCTTCACTGCGCTGAGCGAAGTGGCTTGCGGCAACGTGCGCAACATCGGTGTGGATGAACTGCTGCAGATGGGGTATCGCACCCTGCAGTCGGACATCGAGTTCTCCTACCGCCTGCAACCGGGCGCGCAGAAGCTGACCTTCGATCTGCGCAGCGACACGCGCGACATGCTGGACATGCACACCAGCATGACGTTGATGAACGTCTCGGAGCGCCCCGGCGACATGCGCGTGAATCCACCGCGCGTGTCCCAGGTCGTCGTGGAAATGAACGACAACCAGTACCAGCGTCGGGTCAGCGAGTTCTGCCGGGGCAAGCTCGGCCTCGACCAGCAGGCTTATATGGCGTTGTCGCTGGAGCAATTCGACAAGGCACTGCGGCTGCAGCGTATTGCGCTGGACAAGCCGGTACTCGACGCCTACGGCCGCTACCTGAACGATCCGCGCTCGCTGCGTGTCGAGTTGACGCCCACTGAAGGCATGGCGTGGGACGGGCTACAATTTTTCGAGCCGAAGGATGTGATCCAGATGCTGCATCCGACCGTCCTAGTGAACCAGCAAGCGGTTTCCCCGCTGGGGTTCGCCTGGGTCGATCCACTGAAGAGAAAAATCACGCCGGAAAGCGATCTTCAAATGGTTTCGGCCCAAGAAACGGTTGAGTCGCAGGCCAGAACGCAGCAATATGAGTTCGTTAGCGTTGAAAGCCTTGCCCAGTACACCGGCAAGCGCCTGCAGTTCATCACGTTCGATGGTGCCTATTACCAGGGTGTGCTGCACAAGGTGGAGAACGGTCGAGCCTACATCACGGTCCTGATGGGGACTGGCTCGGCGCAGATGTTCCTCCGCCTGAACAAGATCAATCAGGTACGGGTCATGTTGTGAGGCCCGAAGAAGGAGAGAGCAAGTGAGTGAGTCGTTGTCCATCCAACACGATGAAACCAGCCACCAGTTCGTAACGACTGTTGATGGTCATCGCGCCTATCTGGCCTACATGGATCTGGGCAAGCAGACGCTCGACATCTATCGCACCTTCGTACCGGACAGCCTGCGCGGCCGCGGTATCGCCGCCGCCCTTACCGAACACGCGCTGCAGTATGCCGAGCGCAAGGGCTACAGCGTCATCCCGTCGTGCTCCTATGTCGAGCGCTACCTGGAACGCCGCCAGCGTCATACCGATACCGCGCTCTGATCCACGCAGAGCGGACATGAAAAAGCCGGGCAATTGCCCGGCTTTTTCGTATCTGCCTTGAGCGTCAGCCGCGCTGGCGGGTAGGCAGGACGTCCTTGAGCTTGGTGTGCATGCTGCGCACGGCCTTCACCGTGGTGTCCCAGTCGATGCAGGCGTCGGTGATCGAGACGCCGTACTGCAGCTGGCACAGGTCCTTCGGGATCGGCTGGCTGCCCCAGCCCAGGTGGCTTTCCACCATCAGGCCGACGATGGAGTTGTTGCCTTCGGCGATCTGGTTGGCGACGTTGTCCATCACCAGCGGCTGCAGGGCCGGGTCCTTGTTGGAGTTGGCGTGGCTGCAGTCGACCATCACGTTCAGCGGGATCTTCGCCTTGGTCAGTTCCTGCTCGCACAGGGCGACGCTGACCGAGTCGTAGTTCGGCTTGCCGTTACCGCCGCGCAGTACCACGTGGCCGTAGGCATTGCCCTTGGTGGTGACGATGGAGACGCCGCCTTCCTGGTTGATGCCGAGGAAGCGGTGCGGGCTGGAAACCGACTGCAGGGCGTTGATCGCCACGGTCAGGCTGCCATCGGTGCCGTTCTTGAAGCCGACCGCCGAGGACAGGCCGGAGGCCATCTCGCGGTGGGTCTGGGATTCGGTGGTGCGCGCGCCAATCGCCGACCAGCTGATCAGGTCCTGCAGGTACTGCGGGGAGATCGGATCGAGCGCCTCGGTGGCGGTGGGCAGGCCCATTTCGGCGAGGTCGCGCAGCAGCTGGCGGCCGATGTGCAGACCGTCCTGGATCTTGAAGGAGTCGTCCAGGTACGGGTCGTTGATCAGGCCTTTCCAGCCTACGGTGGTGCGCGGCTTTTCGAAGTACACGCGCATCACCAGGAACAGGGTGTCGGACACTTCCGCGGCCAGGACCTTCAGGCGCTCGGCGTACTCGTGGGCGGCCTTGATGTCGTGGATCGAGCAGGGGCCGATCACCACGAACAGGCGGTGGTCCTTGCCGTCGAGGATGTCGCGGACGACCTGGCGGCCGTTGGCGACGGTGCGCAGGGCGGCGTCGGTCAGGGGGATTTCGCGCTTGAGCTGCTCCGGCGTGATCAGGGTCTCGTTGGAGGCAACGTTAAGGTCGTCGATCTGTAAATCAGCCATCGTGGTACTCAATCAGGTCACGGGTGCCGGCCGCCAGGATTCCCCGTGCGATGGGGCGCAGGCAGAAGTGTCGCTAAGGGGAACCCGAACCTTAACCGTTCCGCGGCCGCCTCGACAATGGCCCGAGGCAGGAAAAAGCCCGAAATACGGGCATTCGCGCGACTTTCTGCGCCGCGTCCTTCAGACCGCGCAAAACAATGGGAAGTCTGCGGCGTTCTGCGCGATCCACTCCAGTGCCAGGTCCCCGATCGGCAGCTCGTCACCCTCCACGAGTGCCCGCTGGCGGCGGTAGTGCTCGATCTGGCAGACCTGCTCAATCATTCGTGCACGGAACAGCGTGTCCTCGTCGATGAAGGCAATGCCCACGCGGTAGTCGCTGTTCTGTTTGCGGCTCCAGGCGACGATCCCCGCGTAACGCGCGGCGTCACCCAGCAGGGGGATGCGCAGTTCGATGGAAGTGCCGCGGCGAAAGCCCCGCGGCGAGTTGCACGCCACGCCGCCGAGGCTGATATTGTGCAACCGCTGGCGCGGCAGGAAGGTCTGCTTGCGGATGACCAGCTCGACCGGAAGGTCGCATGGGTGACGCAGGAACTGACGCATGACGGAACGCTCCGACTGCAATCTTTATAGTGTTGGCAACCTCAGTATAGTGCCGGCGCTGGAGCTGTCCGACCTGGACGCCGACCGCCGGCTGCTGGAGCTGCCCGGCGTGTCATTGCTAATTTTCACCAGCCCCGGCTGCTCGTCCTGTCGCTGGGCGCGGCAAGCGCTGCCGGAGTTCGGCCTGCCTGTGGATCGGCTGTGCTGGGTCGATGCCGGTCACAACGGCGGCCTGGTCGAGCGCTACGAGGTTTTCCATCTGCCTTCCCTGTTCCTGGTGCGCGACGGTCATTTTCTCGGGCCCATCCATGCGCCCCTGCGCCCCGAACCCCTGATTCATGCCCTGCGCGATGGCCTGTCGCGCCCTGCTGAGGAGTTGCCTTGATGAATTTGCGAATCGGCATCATTGGAACCGGCGCCATTGGCGGTTTCTACGGCCTGATGCTGGCCCGTGCCGGGCACGATGTGCATTTCCTGCTGCGCAGCGAATATCCCGCCGTGGTGCGCAATGGCCTGCGCCTGAACAGCCAGGTGCATGGCGCACTGAGCCTGTCTCCGGTGAATGCCTATGACGACGTCGCCAACATGCCGGCCTGCGACTGGCTGCTGGTGGGCGCGAAGACCACCAGCAACGCCGATCTCGCGCCGCTGATCGAGCGTGCCGCCGCGAAGGGCGCCAAGGTCCTGCTGCTGCAGAACGGCTTGGCCGTCGAGGACGAACTGCGCGCGCTACTGCCGGATCATCTTCACCTGCTGGGCGGACTTTGCTTCATCTGTGTGCACCGCGCCGAGCCGGGTGTCATCGAGCACCAGGCGTTCGGCGGCGTGAACATCGGCTATCACTCCGGTCCTGCCGGGGAAGCCGAGGCGCGGCAAGCCATCGTGGAGGAGGGCGCCGCCCTGTTCCGCAGTGCCGGCCTGGATTCCAACGCCATGCCCAACCTGGAACAGGCGCGTTGGCAGAAACTGGTCTGGAACATTCCCTACAACGGTCTTTCCGTTCTGCTCGATACGGGCACCCGCGCCATCATGGACAACCCCGACAGCCGCGCGCTGGTGAGCGAGTTGATGGAAGAAGTGATCGCGGGCGCGGCTGCCTGCGGGCATTCGCTGCCGCCGGGAATCGTCGGCGCGATGCTCAGCTCCACCGACGCCATGCCGGACTACCTGCCCAGCATGTACCATGACTTCAGCCAGTGCCGGCCGCTGGAGCTGGGCGCCATTTACGCCGCGCCACTCGACGCTGCCCGCAAGGCGGGGCGCGAGTTGCCGAAGATCGAGGCGCTCTACCGCGCGCTGCGCTTCATCGACGCACGCAACCAGGCTCGCGGAGCCTGACACCGAGGAAACACGCATGGCGAAAGGGCTGGGCGACAAGCTGGTGGTGGCGATTTCGTCGCGGGCGCTGTTCGATCTGCGCGAGAGCCATCAGGTCTATGAGAGCGAGGGTGTCGAAGCCTATCGCCAGTACCAGATTGCCCGAGAAGACCAGGTGTTGCCGCCGGGAGATGCATTCGCCCTGGTGCAGAAGCTGCTGGCCCTCAATGGCGGAACCGACAGTGCGCCGGTGGAAGTCATCCTGGTTTCGCGCAACAGCGCGGATACCGGGCTGCGGGTGTTCAATTCCATTCAGCATTACGGCCTGGGCATTTCCCGCGCTGCCTTTGTCGGCGGGCGTAGTCCCTATCCCTACCTCAAGGCCTTCAACTGCCACCTGTTCCTTTCCACCCACATCGATGACGTGCGCAACGCGCTGGAGGCCGGCTTCGCCGCGGCGACCATCCTGTCCGGCGGCACCCGCCGGGAGGCCAACGGCGAACTGCGCTTCGCCTTCGATGGTGACGCGGTGCTGTTCTCCGACGACTCCGAGCGGGTCTATCAGCAGGGCGGGCTGGAGGCCTTCCAGACGCACGAGCGCGAGTCCGCCCGCGAACCCTTGGGCGGCGGCCCGTTCAAGCCTTTCCTGGCGGCGTTGAACCGGGTGCAGCAGGCCTTCCCGCAGGAGTCCTGCCCGATCCGCACAGCGCTGGTGACCGCACGTTCCGCGCCGGCCCACGAGCGGGTGATCCGCACGCTGCGCGAGTGGGACATCCGCCTGGATGAGTCGCTGTTTCTCGGTGGCCTCGACAAGGCGGCGTTCCTCGAAGCGTTCGCCGCCGACGTGTTCTTCGACGACCAGCCGGCGCACTGCGAGAAGGCGCGCGATGTAGTAGCGACGGGCCACGTTCCCCACGGTGTGAGCAACGAGCAGAAAGTCTCCGGATAGCCGTCCGCCCGTGACAACCGGCCATCTCGGAGGGTTTGACGTTCTCCTGCTACGCTGCTGATAGGCCCCGCCGCGCAGGCAGTCGAGGAGGCCGCATGATCAGATCGATTCTTTACGCCACCGACCTTGGCCTCTACGCCCCCTACGTACTGCAGCACGCTCTCTCGCTGGCCCGCGCCTATAACGCCGAGCTCTACGTGGTGCATGCGGTCGAGCCGCTGGGATTGTTCGCCGAGTCGGTTCTGCAGACCTACCTGGATGAAGGCACGCTCAAGGAGATGCGCACCAATGGCCTGGCCAATGTCATGGGCAGCATCGAGCAGCGAGTGATGGAAGGGTTTCGCGACGAACTGGGGGAGGCGCGGCAGGATGCCGAGTTTATTCGTTCGGTGCGCGTGGTTCAGGGTGACCCACCGATGGTGATTCTGGAGGAGGCACGGCGCCTGGCCGTGGACATCATCATCGTCGGCAGCCACAGCCATGGGGAAGGGCTGAATACACCGCTGGGGCGGACGTCGGGGCGCCTGGTGCAGTTGGCCGAGGTGCCGGTCTATCTGGTGCCGATGCTGCAGCACCGCTGAAGGGTTTGTGACGATACGTCGGGCAAGCCCGGAATTTCCGTACGGCATTAGACGAATGGCATGCAGGGCGAAAAAAAACGTCTAGTTTTATTCCTTAAACCATTAATATGGTTATAAAACAGAAGCCCCTGATCGCGGGTCGCGACATTCATTTCGAGGAAATTCCATGAAGCTTCAGCAACTGCGCTATATCTGGGAAGTCGCGCACCACGATCTGAACGTTTCGGCCACTGCCCAAAGCCTCTATACCTCCCAGCCCGGCATCAGCAAGCAGATCCGTCTGCTCGAGGATGAGCTGGGCGTCGAAGTCTTCGCCCGCAGCGGCAAGCACCTCACCCGCGTGACCCCGGCCGGTGAGCGCATCATAAATACCGCCGGCGAAATCCTGCGCAAGGTCGAGAGCATCAAGCAGATTGCCCAGGAATTCTCCAACGAGAAGAAGGGCACGCTGTCCATCGCCACCACCCACACCCAGGCGCGTTATGCGCTGCCCGGCGTGATCAGCGGCTTCATCAAGCAGTACCCGGACGTTTCCCTGCACATGCACCAGGGCACGCCGATGCAGATCGCCGAGATGGCCGCCGACGGCACCGTCGATTTCGCCATCGCTACCGAGGCGCTGGAGCTGTTCGGTGACCTGATCATGATGCCGTGCTACCGCTGGAACCGTTGCGTGATCGTGCCCCAGGGCCACCCGCTGACCAAGGTGCCGAAGCTGACCCTGGAACTGCTCGCCGAGCAGCCCATCGTGACCTACGTGTTCGGCTTCACCGGCCGCTCGAAGCTCGACGAGGCCTTCAACCAGCGCGGCCTGGTACCGAAAGTCGTGTTCACCGCCGCCGACGCCGACGTGATCAAGACGTACGTGCGCCTAGGCCTGGGCGTGGGCATCGTGGCGCACATGGCGGTCGATCCGAAGCTCGACAGCGACCTGGTGATGCTCGACGCCAGCCACCTGTTCGAGTCCAGCGTGACCAAGATCGGTTTCCGTCGCGGCACTTTCCTGCGTGGTTTCATGTGCGACTTCATCGAGAAGTTCGCCCCGCACCTGACGCGTGACCTGCTGGCCAAGGCCGTGCAGTGCCACAACAAGACCGAGCTGGACGAGCTGTTCGAAGGCATCGAGTTGCCGGTCTACTGAGTCCCGCCTCGATACGAAAACGCCCGGCCATGCCGGGCGTTTTCATTGGTGCTTCAGGCGCGAATCCAGCCGCGTCGGATCAGCGGGGCCAGCCAGCGCCGATAGAGTTCTTGCGCTGCCGCCGTACAACGCCCGCCCCACTGGTTCCAGGCGATCCACACCAGGGTATTGCCGATGGCAGCGACGGCACAGCCGCCCAGCAGGTCCAGCGGAAAGTGGATGCCGAGATAGACACGCGCCAATCCCACCAGCACGCCCGTCAGCGCAATGGCTGCGCCCGGCAGGTAGATCCCATCGCAGAGCAGGCTGATGGCGGCACCAGCGAACAGGGTCATGTGGTCGCTGGGGAACGATGCATTGGCGGCGTGGGCGAGCCACGCATGACCCAAGCCCAAGGCGAACGGACGCGGCGTGGGCCAGAGCAGGCCTATGGTCTGCGCGAGGGCCAGGCTCGCGGCCATGACGCAGAGCGCCCTGAGCAGTGCGCTGCGCCGGCCGGCATCGCCACGACACCAGAGCCACAGCATGGCCAGCGGAAGCAGGAACAAGGGGGCCGTGGCGATCAGCTGGGCGAGATGAATCATCCCCGCGGAGGTGCTTGGCGCGGCGTTGATGTGCAGGAACAGTGATTGGTTGACGGCATCCAGCAGATTGCTGGGTACCGAAGGCAAGGCGCTGGACATCTGGGGCGGCCGGGCAGGTGGATGGAGGCCGTGACAGGCCGGTGCAATGGGCAGCGTAAGCCTAGCCGCAGGCCGGTGAAGGAAGCCTTAAGGCCCGGCCTGGCAGATGCGAGGTGTGCAAGAGGGGCAGCGCGTCACAAACGATCGAGATCGTCCCGCTGAGCCAGCTCCGCCAATGCCTCGCGCGAATCCAGCGGCAGTTCGCCCCGGCCTTCGAGGACTTCGTGGAGGAAGCTCATGAAGACCGTGTAGACCACCTCGCGGCCGTCGTCGTGGCGCACGACGAAGAAGGGTGCGGTATCCACGCCATATTGTGCGGCGACCAGCCAGCCGGTGCTGGCAGGGTTGCGCTCGTCGGCGACCAGGGTGCGGTCGATACGGTTCAGGTAGCCGCCCTTGACCAGGCGTTCGTGGACTTCGCGGCACTTGCGGCAATCCTGGCCGTCGGCCAGGACTTTCTTCACCAGGGTAATGCGCATGGGATCGGCTCCGCCGCAGGCATGCAGGAGTCCGATCCTGGGCTGCGGGCTGACGTGGGATTTTCCGTCAGCCGAGGTTAAGGCCTCAGGCCTTGCTGATCAAATTGCCGGCGTGCAGGCCGCACTCTTTCTGCGTGGCTTCTTCCCACCACCAGCGGCCTTCGCGCTCGTGCTGGTTCGGCAGCACGGGGCGGGTGCAAGGTTCGCAGCCGATGCTGATGAAGCCGCGCTCGTGCAGGCTGTTGAAGGGGATTTCCAGCATGCGGATGTAGGCCCAGACGTCTTCGCTGCTCATGTTGGCCAGCGGATTGAACTTGACCAGCGGTTTCTCCGGGGTGGAGAAGGCGCCGTCCAGTTCGACCACGGCGACCTGGCTGCGGGTGCCGGGGCTCTGGTCCTTGCGCTGGCCGGTGGCCCAGGCGGTGACGGTGGACAGCTTGCGCTTGAGCGGCTCGATCTTGCGGATGCCGCAGCACTCGCCATGGCCATCCTTGAAGAAGCTGAACAGGCCCTTTTCCTTGACGAACGGTTCCAGCAGGCGCGGGTCCGGGGTCATTACTTCGATGGCCATGCCGTAATGCTCGCGGACCTGTTCGATGAAGCGGTAGGTCTCCGGGTGCAGGCGGCCGGTGTCCAGGCTGAATACCTTGACGTTCTTGTTGAGCTTCCAGGCCATGTCCACCAGCACCACGTCCTCGGCGCCGCTGAAGGAAATCCACAGGTCGTCGCCGAAGTGCTCGAAGGCGAGCTTCAGGATGTCCTGCGGGGATTTGCTGGCATAGGTCGCGGCGATTTCCGCGATATCGAACGGGAGGCTCATCAGGCGGTATTCCTAGTTTTAATGGCGCAAGGCGCTCTGTGGGCGGGATGGTAGCAAAGAGGCGAATATGCCCCTAAATAACCATCAGGAAGGTGGACTGTGGTGTTTGGGTATAAGTGCCGCGTTGCGCCGCCCCGAGCGAGCGGCTAGAGTGCCGCCTCTCAAGTCAAACCTGCGGGGAAATCGTTCGTGGAAATCGCCTGTCTCGACCTGGAAGGGGTTCTGGTTCCGGAAATCTGGATCGCCTTCGCTGAAAAAACCGGTATCGAAGCGCTCAAGGCGACGACTCGCGATATCCCGGATTACGACGTGCTGATGAAGCAGCGTTTGCGCATCCTCGACGAGCACGGCCTGAAGCTGTCCGACATCCAGGAAGTGATCGCCACCCTGAAGCCCCTGGAAGGCGCGGTGGAGTTCGTCGACTGGCTGCGCGAGCGCTTCCAGGTAGTGATCCTCTCCGACACCTTCTACGAGTTCTCCCAGCCGCTGATGCGCCAGCTCGGTTTCCCGACCCTGCTGTGCCACAAGCTGATCACCGACGAGACCGATCGCGTGGTGGATTACCAACTGCGCCAGAAGGATCCGAAGCGTCAGTCGGTCATTGCTTTCAAGAGCCTGTACTACCGTGTGATCGCCGCTGGCGATTCCTACAACGACACCACCATGCTCTCCGAAGCCCACGCCGGCATCCTGTTCCACGCGCCGGAAAACGTGATTCGCGAGTTCCCGCAATTCCCGGCCGTGCACACCTATGAGGACCTGAAGAAGGAGTTCCTCAAGGCGTCCAACCGCCAGCTCAGCCTGTAAGACCGGATGTGACGAAAAAGCCCCGCAGATGCGGGGCTTTTTCTTTCCGGCTTTCGGTAGGAGCAACTGTCTTTTCCTGGAAAAATCCGTGGCCTTGTTTTCCCCTCACCCCAGCCCTCTCCCTCAGGGAGAGGGGGCAGATCGTGCCGGCTGACGCCATAGCTTTATCCTGCACCGTACGGTCCCCTCTCCCTGAGGGAGAGGGTGAGGGGCTCTTGATCTTTGTAGGTGCGAGCTTGCTCGCTCCTACAGGGGCTACAGGCTTTCCAGGGTGCGCAGGAGCACGTCAACCTTGGTCAGCGACTCCTCGTATTCTTCCTGCCAGTCCGAGTCGGCAACGATGCCGCCGCCGGCCCAGCAACTCGCCTGGCCGTCCTTCACCAGCACGGTGCGGATGGCGATCGAACTGTCCATTTCGCCGCGCACGTCGAGGTAGAGCAGGCTGCCGCAGTAGATGCTGCGTTGGGTCGGTTCCAGTTCATCGATGATCTGCATGGCGCGCACTTTCGGGGCGCCGGTGATCGATCCGCCTGGGAAGCTGCCTTCGAGCAGGTCCAGCGCATCCTTGCCGTCCGCCAACTCGCCCCGCACGCTGCTGACCAGGTGGTGGACGTTGGGGTAGGTCTCCACCGCGAACAGCTCCGGCACCCGTACACTGCCTGGGCGGCAACTGCGCCCCAGGTCGTTGCGCAACAGGTCGACGATCATTAGGTTCTCGGCGCGGTCCTTCTCGCTGGCCAGCAAGGCTTCGGCATTTTCCCGGTCGCTCTCGGGGGAGCTTCCGCGTGGGCGTGTGCCCTTGATCGGGCGGGTTTCGACCTGGTTGCCATGGAGCTGGATGAAGCGTTCCGGCGACAGGCTTAGGACGGCGCCTTCAGGCAATTCCAGATAGCCGGCGAAGGGTGTAGGACAGACCTCGCGCAACGCTCGGTAAGCCAGCCAGGGCGAGCCATCGCACGGCGCGCGAAAGCGCTGGGTGTAATTCACCTGGTAGCAATCGCCAGCGAGGATGTAGCCATGCACGCGTTCCAGCGCCTCGCGGTATTGCTCGCGGCTGAGGTCCGGCCGGAAGGGCGCGCCCAGGCGGAAGGGCGGCAGGGCTTCGGCGGTCGCACCGCATTCGAATAGCGCAATCAACCGCTCCTGCTCGCTAGGCGGCAAGGCAGGGTGGAACACCAACTGGCTGCTGCGTTCCTCGTGGTCGGTGACCAGCGCCCAGGCATACAGGCCCAGGCGCGCGTCGGGCAGGGCGAGGTCGTCGAGGTTCGGCTCGGGCAGGCGTTCGATGCGCCGGCCAAAGTCATATCCCAGATAGCCGATCATTCCGCCGACGAATGGCACTTTGCAATTATCGGGGGCCTGAGCGTCGCCCAGGCTCTGCAGCGCCACCCGCACCCGGGCGAAAAAGCTCTTGGCCGATTCGTCAGAAGCCGGTGCCAGTTCTGCCAATGGCTGGGCGCTCATAAGGTCATAGCGTCCACGTGTGGCAATGGGTCGACCGGCATCCAGGAGGACGGCGCCGGGTGCGCGATGGATCAGGGCGAAGCGTTCACCCGGGTCTTCCTGGTAGGGAAGCGGGTGCAGAAAACAGTCAGGCATGGGTAGACGCGTGCAGGCAAATGAAGTGATCAGGTCGTCTGAAGGGTCGATCCTAGAGCTATTTCTTAAGTTTACGCAGGAAAGACATTCTGATAAGAATTGAAATATCCCACGCGGACTACGCTCCGTACCAACAACGATAATGACATAGGGATACAGGCCGTGGATGTAGTGCTCGAACCCGCAGCCGGCAGCCTTCTGCGCTCCAGATTAACACCCCCCCGGGTGCCTGCTGATTATTTGATTCGTCCCGCGGTCCAGAATGCCCTGGATCGTCATCCGTATGCCTCGATACTGCTGTTCTCCGCCCCGGCCGGTTTTGGCAAGACCACGGCCCTGGCGGCGCTGTCCGGCACCCGTGCCAGGCAGGGCGATAGCGTCGCCTGGCTCTCCCTGGAGAGCGACGACGACGATCCCGGTCGCTTCTGCCTGAAACTCATTCAGGCGCTGTCCACCGCCGTGCCGGGCACGGGCGAGGACGCGCTGGGCTACGTGCGCAATACCATGCGCGTGCCCGTCGTCGCGGTGATGGAAAGCCTGCTGATGGACCTTTCCCGCGACGAGCGCAAGGTTCTGCTGGTACTCGACGATCTGCATGAGATCAACCATCCCGATGTCTTCGCCGGCCTCAATCGCCTGGTTCAATACGCGCCGCCCGGCCTGACCCTGGCCATTGGCAGTCGTTCCCAGCCGCCGCTCAACCTCGCCACCTGGCGAGCGAAGGGCCTGCTGCTGGAAGTCGGCCAGGACGAATTGCGCCTGTCCCGCGACGAAACCCGCGAGTACCTGGCCCGCGATGGCCTGCAACTCGAAGATAGCTGCCTGCAGTCGTTGCACAACCAGACCGAAGGTTGGATGGCGGGGGTTCACCTGGTCAGCCTGTGGCTGCGCCAGCAACCCGGTGCGCCGGAAGACCTCAAACTGCTCAGCAGCGAAAAGGCGGCGGTGGGCGATTACCTGCTGCGCGCCGTGTTCGAACGCCTGCCGCGGGATATCCAGGACGCGCTGCTGTCCCTGGGCATCGCCAACCGCATCAACGGCGATCTGGCCAATACCCTTGCCGGTCGCCAGGATGGCCAGGCGCTGCTGGAACACCTGGACAGCATGCAGCTGTTCCTCCTGCCGCTGGACCGTGATCGCCAGTGGTACCGCTTCCACCAATTGTTCGCCGACTTCCTCCGTGCCCGCCTGCGCGAGCGCGACCCCGAGCGTTTCAAGCAACTGCACTTCAACGCCAGCCTGTGGTTCACCAACCACCACATGCCGACGCTGGCCATCGAGCACGCCTGCCTCGCCGAGGACCCGGAAATGCTCGCCGCGCTGGTGGACGGTTGCGGGCTGGAGCTGATCAATCGTGGCCAGCTCTACCTGATTTCGCGCTGGCGCCGGCATGTGCCGGACGAGATCGCCGAGCGCTATCCGATCCTGGTGCTCAGCGATGTCTGGACCCGCGCCTCGGAGCTCAGCCTGCCCGAAGCCAATCGCATGATCGACGAGCTGTTGGGGCGCTGGGGCGATCACAAGGGCAGCGGCCCGATGGGCGACCAATACCTCTCGGCGCTTGCGGTGAAAGCCGTATTGGCGCTGCAGAAGGACGATCTCGAGCAATGCATCACGCTGGCTCGGCGCGTCGAGAGTCAGCTGGGGCGCAATTCCGCGTTTCTCGAAGGCGCCATCCTGCTGATCGCCGCGTTCGCCCAGGTCGTGCGCGGTCAGGCCGAACAGGCGCGGCGGCTGATGGGGTTGGCGCAGCAGCGCAATCACTTCCTCGACGGCCGCTACCTGCACATGCAGTTGTGCACCATCGAGGTGGTGCTGGCGCTGGAGCAGGGCCAGGTCAAGCAGGCGCAGATGCTCATCGAGCGCGTGCGCGAACAGGCCATGCCGCTGTTCGACAAGCGCTCCCAGGCGCTGGCACTGCCGGCCATCGCCGAGGCGCTGACGGCCTACTACCGCACCGACCTCGATGGCCTGGAAGAACGCCTGCGCTGGGCGCTGGGCCGGGTCGACGTGGTCAACCCCATCGACCTGTACGCCCAGGGCATGCAGTGCCTGGCACGCATCCAGCGCCTGCAGGGGCGCGGCAAGGAAGCGCTGGCCACGCTCGGGCTGATGCAGACCCTGGCCTCGCGCAACCAGTCCTGGCGCTTCTTCGCCATGGCGGTGGGCGAGGAGATCAATCTGATCCTCCAGGAGACCGCCACCGACCGCTGCAAGCGCGCCGAGCAGCGACTCAAGGCGATCGACTGGGCGAAGCTCGCCAGCCACTACAAGCAGATGCCGTTCAACCCGGTGCTCTGGGTGCAGGGCATCAGCCGCATTCGCCTGCTACAGGCGCGCGGACATTTCAGCGAAGCCCTGCATGAGATAACCCAGCTGCGCGGCATGTTGCAGCCGGGCTGGCACGGCTTGCAGCGCCTGCGCCTGGACTTGCTGGCAGCGCTGAGCTACCAGCGCCTGGGTTACCAGGAGCGTTCCCACAGCCTGCTCGGACAGTGCCTGGTCGGCGCCGAGCGGGAAGGGGTACGGAGCATTTTCATCGAGGAGGGCGAGGGGATCCGGCAGCTGTTGCAGCAACTGGAATCCACCGAGCGGCAACCGGCCTTGCAGGTTTTCATTCGCGGAATGTTGACCGTCTGGCCGGGGCAGGAAGCACGCAGGTTGCCGGAGGTGCTCGAGGAAGGTCTGACCGACCGCGAGCGCGAGGTGGTATGCCTGGCGGCGCAGGGACTCTCCAACGAGGAGATCGGCCAGCAGTTGTCGCTGGCCCTGGGCACCGTCAAATGGCACCTGCACAACATCTACGAGAAGCTCAAGGTGCGCAATCGGACTCAAGCGATTCGCCGTGCCCGCGAGCTGAGTCTGCTCTGACATGACGACCCTGACCACCCTCCCGCAGCAGCCGATGCCGCTGCTGCGGACCAAACTGTTCCCGCCGCGCACCGACAGCGATTCGCTGCTGCCGCGACGCGCGCTGATCGACCGCCTGTATGCCAACCGCCAGCAGCGCGTGCTGATCCTCAGCGCGCCGGCCGGCTTCGGCAAGAGCACCATCCTTAGCCTGTTCAGGCAGCGTCTGAAGGAAGATGGCCGGAACGTGGCCTGGCTCTCCTGCGACGAGGGTGACAGTGAGCCGCAACGCCTGGTGCAGTACCTGGTGGCGAGCATCCGCAGTGTCGAGGAAGGGTTTGGCGCCAACACCTCGAACCTGCTGCAATCGGACATGACGCTGCCGCTGGAAGGCATCATCGACGCCTTTCTCTCCGACCTGTCCCGCCTCGACGGCCCGCTGTACCTGTTCCTCGACGATTTCCACCAGATTCGCCATCCCGCGCTGGCCCACGGTGCGCGCTACCTGATCGAGCACCTGCCGGACAACATCCGGCTGGTCACCAGCACCCGCTATCGCCCGCGTTTCCTGGTGGATGAGCCGGGCCTGGCGCCCTGGGCCTTCTGCCTGAGCGGCGACGATCTGCGCCTGACGCGCGAGGAGACCGATACCTACCTCACCGAGCTGAAGGGGCTGGCCCTGACCGACAGCGAGTTGAAGCTGCTGCACAAGCGCACCGAAGGCTGGATCACCGCGCTGCACCTGGCCGCACTGGCGCTGGCGCGCAACCCGGATCGCGCCGGATTTCTCAAGGGCCTGAGTGGTACCGAGCGCGACCTCGCCGATTATCTCGCCGAGGATGTGCTGCGCAGTCTCCCCGAATCCCTGCAGCAGTTCCTCGACCAGACCTCGGTGCTGGACGAGTTCTGTGCCGAACTCTGCAATGCCCTGACCGGCCGCCGCGACGGTCTGGACATGCTGATGCGGCTGCAGAACGAGCAGTTGTTCATCATTCCGCTGGACGACCAGCGCGAGTGGTTCCGCTACCACCACCTGTTCGCCGAGTTTCTCCAGGGCCGCCTCGCCCGCAACTCCGACCCGACGCCGCTGCTGCACGCCGCTGCGCGCTGGTGCGAGAGTCGCGACATGGCCGACCGGGCGATCAAGTACGCCCTGCGTGCCCGTGACTATGCCTTCGCCGCCGACCTGCTGGAGCGCCAGGGCGCCAAGCTGATCGCCGGCAACCGCGTCTACGGCATCCTCGGCATGCTCGGCAGCATTCCCGCCGAGGTGATCCGCGAGCATCCGGTGTTCCAGATCTTCTACGCCTGGCAACTGGCCTTCGAGCAGAAGTTCGCCGAGGCCGAGGCGCTGATCGAAGAGCTCAGTGCCCGCCTGTTGCAAGGGCAGGGCAAGGTCCGGCATTTCGGCATGGCCGAGTTGCTGGCGGTGGCCCAGGTGCTCAAGGCGCTGGTGTTGCTCTACCAGGACAAGCTGGAAGCCTGCCTGAAGGTGGCGCGCCAGTGGCTGGCGCTGGTGCCGGGCAACCAGCCGGTGTTCCGTGCCAGCCTGTCGTGCATCCAGGCGGCGGCCTATGCGCTGCTGGGGGATTACGCCGAAGCGGCGAACGCCATCGGTGTCGCCCGCGATTGCCTGCGCATGGCGGACAGCGAGTACTTGCAGGTCGTGGTCAGCATGATCGAGGCGCTGATCTGCAAGGAGCGTGGCGAGCTGGAGCGTGGCCGGACCATCGCGGAAAGCGCGCGCAGTCGCGTGGAGCGGGTCTTCGGCCGGCGCAGCCGGGTGGGCGGGCCGCTGTCGCTGGCCTATGCCGACCTGTTGTATGAGCAGGATCGCCACGCCGCGATCCTCGCCGAATTGCCGTTGGCCACCACCTGGCGCGACGTCGCCACGCCGGTGGAGCTGATCAGCCGCGGTCAGTTGGTGATGGCCAAGGCGCGATTCTTCGCCGGCGAGGCCGAACAAGGGTTGGCCCAGCTCGACGAATGGCTGGTTGGCCTGCAGTCGCCGGGCTATGAGCGGGTGCATGCGCTCGCCATGAGCTGCAAGGTGCAGCTGTTGCTGTGGATGCGCCGGCCGAACGAGGCCGAGCGCGTTTGCCTGCAGCTTGCGCGGCATCTTGCCGGGCTCAACGCCGAGCGCTATGCCGATGCCCATGCGGCGCTGGTCATGGCGGAGGCGCGCCTGGCGCTTTCCGAGCGCCACGCCGAACGCGCGCAGCAACGCCTGGAGTCCTGCCTGGCGGGCTTCACCTCGGCCTATCAGCGCGACCGGCGGCTGCGTCTGTCGCTGTTACTTTCTGTGGCGTATTGGCAGAAAGGTAACAGCGAAAAGGCCTTCGCTCTGTTCGCCCCCACGCTGGAAGAGGCGTGGAATCTGGGCTATCGCCGGCTGTTCCAGGACGATGCCTTGTGGTTGCTGCCGCTCTGGGAGGCCTGGAAAGCGGCGGAGCCCAAGCGCGCCTCGGCCTGGCAGGGGGTGGCGGAACTGCTCCGAGAACAATGCCGCAGGCTGTCCGTCGATCCGGAAAGTTTCGATGAAAATCAGGATGTTAGCCATCGCGAGCGGGAGATCCTGCGGCTCGTGGCGGCGGGTTTGTCGAACCGCGATATCGCCCAGGCGGTGCACTTGTCGGAGGCCACCATCAAGTGGCATCTGCACAACCTGTTCGCCAAGCTCGGCGTACGCAGTCGGACCCAGGCGGTACTCAAGGGGAAGAGTCTGGGATTGCTCAGCGAAGCCTGAGTGGGAAGGTCGGTTTTGCGCCATCCCTTGGATGGGCTGGCAGGTTCAAGGCGGGTCAGTAGCTTGGAGATCAGGACGCGAAGCTTCGTGCTTCACGAATCCATGCCCGCGGCGCCTATGGAAGAAGCTGCGGGTTTGGAGGACCGGCCAAGCCGGTCAACCTGCAGAGGGGCAGGACGCTCCTTGCAGTGCCTGGGGCAACCCACCTGAACACTGGAGAGTTATAACAATGAAAATCAAGCAACTGGTTCTTGCAAGCGCAGTTCTGGCCGCTCCGTTCCTGGCACATGCCGACATGAAATCCATGGATGACGCTGCACTGTCCGGTATCACCGGCCAGGACGGCATCAGCATTTCCGGTACCTTCAACGCCTCCATCGGCGCCGTCACCTACAAGGACGCCGACGCCGGCGGTGGTTCCCTGGTCCTGCAGGGTATCCACCTGCCGAGCGTGACCATTGCCGACAACGCCCCGATGACTGTCGACGTGGTGACCACCAACATCACCCCGGCCGGTGGCGGCACCGCTGTTGCAACCCAGCAGCTGGCCATCGGCCTGCCCACCGTGACCGGCGACGTCACCATCGACGCCGTCAAGGTTGGCACCACTGGCGCCAGCATTGGCTCGCTGACCGTATCCAACCTGAACCTGGCTGGTTCGACCGTGAAGGTCTGGGGTCACTGATCCCGAGGTTGTACGCGCGGTAACCCTTGCCGGCGTTCGCCGGCAAGGTTCTTCCAGGATTGAGGAGAAGGGGGCTGGATGTTCGAGATTCTGCTGGGAAGCCTGCTGGGCCTGTTCGGTTTTACCCAGGCCGTGGATACCAAGCCGCAACAGCAGGGCACAGTGAATATCTCGCAGCCGCTCACGCCCAATGGTCCCTTCCGCGAATCGGTGCAGCTCGAACCGATGAGCCAGGTGCAGTTCCGCAACGTCATTCGCCAGGCCTATGACTACAGCTGCGGCTCTGCGGCGCTGACCACGCTGCTGGACTACTACCTCGGGCGCAACCTGGAGGAGCGTCAGGTCATGGAAGGCCTGATCAAGTACGGCGAGGCCGACAAGATCGTCCAGCGCCGTGGATTCTCGCTTCTGGACATGAAGCGCTACGCCGCCGCACTCGGCTACAAGAGTGGCGGCTTCCGTGCCGAGTTCTCCGACCTGGACTCGCTCGAACACCCGGCGCTGGTGCCGATCCACTATGCCGGTTTCAAGCATTTCGTCGTGGTCCGTGATGTCTACAACGACCATGTTTTCGTTGCCGATCCTGCCTTGGGCAACATCAGTTTCACCCGCGCCCGTTTCGAGGAAATCTGGGACCAGAACGTGCTCTTCGTCATCTACCCCAGCGGCCAGGAGCCCAAGAACGCTCTTGAACTGAGGGAGAACGACCTGCGCCTGGTGGATGACCGGACCGTCAGCCTGCTGGCTTTCCGCGAGTTCCCGGAGATGAGCAAGCTCACCCAGAACCAGATTGGCGAAGCCGCCTCGAAGGGGGATGTCCAGTACATCCGGCGCAAGTGATTGCCCGATCGGCCCATACGAATAAGAACAAGACCAGGGGATAGCGAGATGGATTTGAAGGGGTTTGCGTGCGTTGCCGCTCTGGCCTTGCTGGCCAGTACAGGCGCCGTGGCGGAAGAGAAGTCGTCCGAGGATGCGCGCGATGCACTGGCCAAGAAGGATAGCGACGCCGACAGCGCCAAGGCGCTGGAGGAAGTCTTCCAGGCTGCGGAGAAGAGCTACACCCTGCTCAAGAAGGGCGAGCGCCAACTCACCTACGGACTGGACTACTCGCTGATGCGCGACACCCGCATCCAGGCGGTGCGCACCGGCCAGAACGTCTACAGTGTGCTGGCGCAGAGCGAGGCGCAGCACACCTTCACCAACTCCTTCACCTTCGATTACGGCATCTGGGACAACCTGACCTTCAGCATGCGCCTGCCGTTCGTGGCGAAGTACGACACCGAGCGCGATATCCACGCCTACAGCCTGGGTGACATTTCCGCGACCCTGCGCTGGCAGCCCTGGGCGGCTCGTCGCGGCGCACCGGTCACCACCCTCTACGCGACCCTGGGGTTGCCCACCGGCGACAGCCCCTACGATACGAACGTGGCCAGCGACGTATCCACCGGCAGTGGTTACTACAGCCTGGGCGGCGGCGCCAACATGTCCTACGTGATCGACCCGGTCGTGCTCTACGGATCGCTGGGTTACACCTACAACATGAAGGTCGACAACATCCACCAGAACCAGTACGGCGAAGAACTCCAGAAAGTGGTGCCGGGCGACACCATCAACTTCGCCATGGGCATGGCCTATGCCCTGTCCTACGACGTGTCGCTGGCCACTTCGTACCAGATGGCCTACTCGTTCAAGAACAAGTACTACTTCAACGACCGCACGGTAGAGGCGCCGGAACAGACCAGCGCGATCATGAACTTCTCGCTCGGGCTGCGAACGTCACCCGACTACATCGTCAACGTGAACGCCGGTTTCGGTCTGACCGAAGACTCGCCGGATGTACTGCTAGGGCTTTCCCTTCCCCTGGATATCCAAGGCCTCAAGGCCCAGTAACCGACGAGCGACTACCACATGACTATGCGCATTTCGCCCCTCGCGGTGGCGATGGCAGGGGTGAGTCTTGGCTGGGCGACGCTCGCCCACGCTCAACTGGCGAACGATCTGACCATCGGCAACCCCAAGGCCATGGCCATGGCCAACGCGGTCACGGCCGACTCCACCGGTATCGACGCGGTGCACTACAACCCGGCCGCGCTGACCAAACTCAAGGGCCGTCAGACGGCGATCAAGCTGATCACCGGGGTGATGGATATCCGCGCCGGCTTCCACGCACCGCCGGACTACGGCTCCTCGGCCTTCGGCCTGGACGATGACCCGGTGGCCGGCGACAGCAGCCGGACCCTGACGCCGACCATGTACCTGCCGGGCCTCGGCGGCATGACCGACATGCCGCTGCTGGTGGCCCCGCTGGCGGGCCTTTCCATCAACCCGCCGGGCTCCAAGTTCACCTTCGCCACCAACGTCTATGCTCCGCAGGCGCTGGGCTACTCGCGGGATTCGGACAGCGATCCGGGGCGCTTCGAAGGGCGCCGCGTCTCGCTGCAGCGCATCACCTACTTCTCGCCGTCGCTGGGATACCAGGTCAACGACGACCTCTCGGTGGGCATGAGCATCGGCTTTTCCCACCAGGCGATGGCGCTGGACACCGACTTCCGCAACCCCGGCCTGCTCACCGGCCTGCTGCAGACCCTGCACGACACCACCTGCGTGCCCGGCGCGCAGGAGATCGTCGAACTGGTGTTCAACGTCTGCGGTGGGCGGATCGGCCCCTACGATTCGCTGGCCAACCTCAAGCTGGACATGCAGCAGACCCTGTCGCCGAGCTACAACCTCGGCATCCTCTGGGAACCCTACGACTGGTTCGCCTGGGGCGCGACCTACCAGAGCGAGTCGCGCATGCACCTCAAGGGCAAATACCGCGTCGACTACACCAAGGACTGGCAGGGTTTCTGGTCGGGCATGCAGAACTCCGTCTTCGGCGCGTTCCTCAGTCCGCTGTTCCCCTACGGCAACGCCGACGAAGAACATGGCGTGGCCACCATGAACCTGGTCAACCCGGACAGCTTCTCCACCGGCATCAAGCTGCGGCCGTTCGACAAGTGGCAGTTCAACTTCGACCTGAAGTGGACCGATTACAGCGACTGGAACAAGTTCGAGATCGAGTTCGACAAGGAACTCGACCTGCTGCGCATCGCCAAGAACTTCGCCCCCAACGGCGCAACCAACCACAGCATCATCCTCGACCGCGGCTACCAGGACACCTGGAGCTACGCCATGGGCATGCAGTACGACGTCAACGACCGCCTGCAATTGCGCGCCGGCTACGAGTACCGCCCCTCGGCGATTCCCAAGGACAAGGCCGACGCTCTGGTGCCGATCGGCGATGCCGATCTCTATGGCCTCGGCCTGGGCTACCAGTGGGACAAGGACACGGTCATCGACCTCGGTTTCAACTACTTCGTCTCCAAGCAGAGCATCAAGGCGGGCTCCAGCTGCAACCTGAACTGCACCGGCATCGACAACCTGGTCTACAACCCCTACGCGGGTCTTGACGTGAATACCACGGTGAAGGCCTATATCTTCGCCATGACTTACCGCACCACCTTCTGAGGGCATTGGACATGCGCAGGCTGACCCTCCTGATGACTTGCCTCGCCGCCGCCGGGCTGGTCGCTCCCGCGGCGTATTCCGCCAGCGGGCGCTACCTGTCGTGGATCGACGACAACGGCCAGGTGCACAACACCTTCGTCGACGCCACCTATGCCCAGCAGCAGCGCCAGGCGGACCGGCGCATCGACCAGAGCGACCGCGCCCGGCTGATGGATGTCAGCGTCACCCAGTGGCCTGGCAGCAAGCCGGCGGGGGAGAGCAAGCGCCGCTATTTCACCTGGGTCGACGCCCAGGGCAACCTGCAGAACAGCTTCTATGCCGCCGGCCAGGTGGCGCCGGGGCGCGCGGACTACGTGCTGCCCAATGGCGATCATTCCGCGGAGTACATCGACGCAGAGTCCTATGAGGACCGTGGTTTCGTCCGCAGCGAGAATGGCAGCCCCTACTTCACCTGGGTCGACGAGAAGGGCCAGGTACGCAACTCGCCGATCACCAGCGAGCAGCGCGCCGCAGCATTCCGCCGGGGCGAGCAGGGCGGTAGCCAGATCGCCTTCACCGAGGGCCGGCAGATCGATCTCAAGACCCGTCCCAGCAACCTGCCGGGGCTCGACGGCATGGGTGAGCAGACCGATGCCATGAAGGCGCTGCTCAAGGGCAGCGGCAAGACCCTGGATGACCTCTATGTCGACCTGCAGCGGCGCTGCTGTGAGCAGATGGGCGATGGCGACTTCACCGAACTGTCCTCGGACGAGCCGCGCTACGAGGAGCTGAACAAGTTCTCGCCCAGCTTCGATTTCCCCATGGGCAAGAGCTATTTCGTGGCGATGAAGCTGCCCAGTTCGCAGCGTGTCTACGGCCTGCGCGTGCGCAGCTTCGCCAACCACCAGGTGGTCTATCCGTCGCTGCTGTTCCTCGACGAGCAGAAGCGTCCGACCCGCCTGGTGAGCGATGCGGTGTACAAGCTCAACCCCGAGACCTGGTACCGCTACGCCTTCATCGAGGGCACGGTGCCGGTGCGCGCCAACCAGGGCGAGCGCTATGTGTTGCTGCTGACCACCGACGAGGATCGCAGCCTGCAGACCCTCGACAACAAGCCCTACAAGCGGCCGCTGGAAAACCTGGCGGTGAACGAGGCGGGGATGAAGGTACGCGAGCACAGCGACCAGGGGGGCTTCGAGCTGGCTGTCGTGCGATGAGCTGTGCGCGGGGGCGATGCTTTTCGTAGGACCGAGGGGGACGCCTAGTCCTTGCTCGCGAACCGCCCAGTTGCGTAGGGCGCATAACGCGTCAGCGTTATCCGCCATAGAGTATCCGGCGGATAACCTGTTCCAGGTTATGCGCCCTACGGGGTTGCATCCCAGCGGTCACCCATGAAAAAGCCCGGCATTTGCCGGGCTTTTTCATGGAGCAGGGCCCCTCAGACTTCCTTCGGGTGCACGTGGCCGAAGAGCTGCTGGGAGAAGCGCACGCGCTCTTCCACGGTTTCCTTCACGCCCTTGGCTTCCAGCTCGGCGAGATGCGCCTCGACGGCATGCGTGCGCAGGGTCAGGCCGCAGTCGTTGGCGATCTGGATATTCAGGCCGGGGCGGGCGTTGAGCTCGAGGATCAGCGGGCCCTTGTCCTGGTCCAGCACCATGTCCACGCCGATGTAGCCCAGGCCGCACAATTCATGGCAGCCGGCGGCGAGCTTCATGAAGCCGTCCCAATAGGGCAGTTGCACGCCATCCACCGCGTTGGTGGTGTCCGGGTGTTTGCTGATCTTGTTGTTCAGCCAGGTGCCGCGCAGCGTCACGCCGGTGGCCAGGTCCACCCCCACGCCGATGGCGCCCTGGTGCAGGTTGGCCTTGCCGTTGGACTGGCGGGTCGGCAGGCGCAGCATCGCCATCACCGGGTAGCCCATCAGGACGATGATGCGGATGTCCGGCACGCCTTCGTAGCTGATGCTCTTGAAGATCTGGTCCGGGGTTACCCGATACTCGATCAGCGCGCGGTCGCGGTGGCCGCCCAGGGAGTACAGGCCGGTGAGGATGCTCGACAGTTGGTGCTCGATTTCCTCATGGCTGATGATCCGTCCGGAGACCGTCTTGTAGCGTTCCTCGAAGCGGTCGGCGATCACCAGGATGCCGTCGCCGCCGGCGCCCTGCGCCGGCTTGATCACGAAGTCGCTGCGCTCGCCGATGATCTCCGGCAGGCGTTCGATTTCCTTCTCGGTGGAGATGATCCCGTACATCTCCGGTACGTGGATGCCCGCCTCGATGGCGCGCTGCTTGGTGATGATCTTGTCGTCGACGATCGGGTACAGGTGCCGTTCGTTGTACTTCAGCACGTAGTCCGCGTTACGTCGGTTGATGCCCATGATGCCTTTGGCTTCCAGGGCTCTCCATCGCTTGATCAGGCCGAACATGGCTTAGTCCTTGAGGAAGGCTTTGAAGCGGAACAGTTCGGTCAGGCGGTAACCGCGGTAGCGACCCATCGCCAGCATGAACGACACCAGGATCAGCAGCACGGCCGGGAAGGTGAACACGAAGTACACCAGCTCCGGTACGCGCATCAGCATGTGCGCGAGGGCGGCGGCGAACAGGGTGCCGATGGCCGCCTTCATGGCGTGGGCGGCGCCGCGCTCTTCCCAGGTGATCGACAGGCGTTCGATGCTCATGGTCAGGATCACCATCGGGAACAGGGCGACCGACAGGCCGCTCTCGAAACCGAGTTTGTGGCTGAGCAGGCTGATGGCGGCGATCATCACCACCACGAAGGTCAGCACCACCGACAGGCGTGGCAGCATCTGCAGCTTCAGGTGCTCCAGGTACGAGCGGAGCGACAGGCCCAGCGCGGTGATTACCGTGAACAGGCCGATACCCCACTGCAGGCCGGTCTCGCGGAAGGCCAGGGCGATCAGCACCGGGGTGAAGGTACCCAGGGTCTGCAGGCCGATCAGGTTGCGCAGGATCAGGATCACCAGCACGCCGAACGGGATCATGATCATGATCTGGAAGGTCTGCTGGGTGGACAGCGGCAGGCCGTACAGCGAGTACTCGAGGAAGGCGGCGTCGGTGTTCTCGTCGGACAGCTTGGCCAGGCGGATGGCGTTCATCTCGCTGCTGTTGAGGCTGAAGCTGACCTGGGCCTTCTTGCCACCTTCGATGGACAGCAGGCTCTCGTCACCCAGCCACCAGATCAGGCGGTCGTTGGGCAAGCCGCGTTCGCCGGTTTCCGGATTGAAGTACAGCCACTCCTTGCCGTTGTAGCTGCGCAGCCAGAGCTCGGGCTGCTGCGGCTGGTTGGCGACCAGACGGATGGTGTGCACGCGCTCCAGCGGCACGTGAGCCACCGCGAGCAGGGTCTCGACCACGTGGGAGCGCTTGTCCAGGCTGGTGTCGCCGGCCAGCAGCAGTTTCACGTTGTCGTCGTTGAGGTTGTTGGCGCGCTTGATGGCTTCGCTGACGAAGGTCTCGACGTCCGCCGAATGCTGGCGGATCGGCGCGATCAGGGCTTCGGCGGCGATCTTGTCCGGACCTTCCAGGGGCAGGCTGTCGCGGAAGATCGGGCCTTTCTCCTTGGCCTTCTCGCCGCTGGCACCGGCGTAGCGCTTGGTCAGCACCAGGCGGTAGTACAGGGTCTGCTGGCCGCTGGCGCGGCGCGAGGACCAGGTCACCTTGCGGTTGCCGTCGGAGCGGTTGATGCCCACTCCATAATTGTTGGAAACGAAGCTCTCGTTGAGGCTGACGTAGTCCTGGGCCAGCGGCGGTACGAACATCTGCACCTTCACCGGGGTCTTCGGCGTGGCGACGAATTCGACCTTGGCGTCGATGTTCCACAGGTCGTCGGTCTCGGCCTCGGTCATGGGAATGCCGAGGACGAAGATCTGGTAGGCGGTGATCGCGACGCCCAGCGTCAGCAGGATGGCGATCAGGACCTTCAGATGCAGGGTAAGAGAGCGCATGGGGTTACTCGGCAGGTTTCGCTACGGGTTGGCAGCCGGGCTTGCCGGCAGCGTATTTCAGGCTCGGGTCGACCAGTGCGCCGAACCGCTTGAGGGCATCGGAGCCGATCAGAAGCGGGTATTGGAATGCACTGCGGTCGGTAAGGTTCACCTCGATGGTGCGCAGGGCCTTGCCCATGCACAGCTCGAGTTCGATCACCGGGCGGGCGGTATAGGCCTTGCCCTCGTCGGGATCGTAGTCGCCATGGCGGCGCTTGATCTTGCTGATGCGCGCCAGGGGTTTCTCGATCGGCTGGCTGTCGGCGGTATCGGTGGCCAGGTAGAAGCGCACCCAGGTCTCGCCGTCGCGCTTGAAGCGCTTGATGTCACGGGCACTCAGGGAAGCGGTCTTGGCGCCTGTATCGAGCTTGGCGGCCAGCTCGATGTCCAGGTCGTTGATGCGGGCGTACTCGTTCAGGCCATAGACGGTCTTGCCGGCAGCGAGGCTGGTGCCGGATAGCAGGATAAGGCTGAAGAGGAACAGGGCTGTGGGCGTGAGTCTCATGAGTCTTGATGAGTGGGTGGCCGCAAAGCCTTGAAAAATGGTTGCCTCGGGCATGGCCCGCGAGCTGCGGGGCGGGCCATGTTCGCCAGGCGCGAGCGCGCAGAATTCTATCATGTGGTTTTTGAGTGGCGACAGTCGGTTGGCGCCAAGGCACGGTTTTGTTGCAGGCATGTGACGGTCCGACGGCCAGTCGGCCAGGGGAGGACGGCGTGCCTTGCCGGCGAGTCCAGCCGTCCAGGGGGACGGCCGGACCGCGGGGGTTCAGGGATTCTTTTCTCCCGGCACGGCAACTTCGCTCCAACTGCTGTCAGGGTCGAAGCGGGTCATCTTCATGGCGATCTTCCCGCTCTCCGGGCCGAGGTTCTTGGAGAAGATCTCGCCATCGTGACTGATCATGAAGCTCATGACGCCGCTGTCGCCGTACCGCACCGGCCAGGCGATCAGGGCGAATCCGCGCGTCATCCTGCCGTCGATCAGATAGCTGTAGGCGCCGCCGGGCGCTGACGGTCCCTGGGCGGTGAGAATCCGGTAGTGGTAGCCATGCCAGCCATCACCGGGAAGCTCGTCGCCGAACAACGGGCCGAGCGGACTTTCCTCGCCGCCATCCTCCTCGGGCCAGTACAGACCGTCATGGCGGCCGTCGCTGCTGACGAACTTCTGCGCGTATTCCAGGATGCCGTCGCCGTTGCGATCGACCTCGGCAAAGTCCATCTGCGCATCGTGATAGGCCTGCACGGCTTCCAGCGTCGATTCCTCGTTGCGGCCGATGCGGCGGATGCGGATTTCCTCGCCGCCCGCCTTGGCATCGAATGCCCAGCCTTTTTTCTCATGGACGATTGGCAGGGGCAGGGTCCAGGGATCGTTGCCGACGACCAGGTGGGCGAGGTGGGGATTGTCCTTCTCGATCTGGTGCTTGTCTCGATAGTGGGCGAGGAAGGCGTCGACTTCGGCGCGGTCGATGCCTTCGGTCGGGATATAGCTGTGCCAGTCCTTGCCCAGCAGCGCGGCCAGGCGTTCGGGATCGGCCTTCTCGGTGCCGAGCGCGGCGATGAAGGCGTCGGCGGCAGCCTCCGGAGAGGGGAAGGCGTCCTGTGCCAGCAGGCTGCCGGGCAGTGCTGCCAGGAGGGCGAGCGCCAGTAGGCGCGATGCGATACGCATGAGTCGTCTCCTATCGGCGACCGCCGCCACGGGGCGCGCGGGCAGGGCGTTGCACGGTATGGCCGGCGCGAGCCGCCTGCGCTTGGGGGCGGCTGGCGGCGGCGCGGCTGGCTTGTCCACGGTTGGCGAAATCGCGGGTTTGCCTGGGGTTGTTGGCACCGGCGAAGGCGTTGTTGCGTGGCGCCTGGGTCCTGGCGTGCTGCTCGCGCGCCTGCTCGCGAATCTGCTGGTTGTTCTGTGCCCTGGGGCGCTGCTGAGATTGTGTGCTGCGGTTCTGCGCCACGTTCTGTGCGCGCTGGCGGGCTTCGGGATTGTTCTTCAGCTCGCGGGTGGCGTTCTGTGCGCGTTCGCGAGCCTGGTTGGCGTCGCGGGGCTCGCGGTTGGCCTGCTGGGCGCGCTGGAGAGCCTGCGGGTTATCGCGCAGGTCTCGTGTCGCCGCCTGGGCGCGTTCACGCGCCTGCTGGTTGTTCGCAGGCGGTGCGATGCCACGCTGGGTCAGGCTTTCCCGTGCTCGCGAGCGTTCTTCGGCTCTCGCGGAGTCGAACCCGCGCATGGCTTCGCGCTGCTCGCCGCCTGCCAGGCGGCGGTTGTACTGCTCGCGACTGCGGGCATCGCGATACGGCACGCCATTGCGATAGGTCGGGTCGTGGCGCCAGGCGGTGCGGTTGGCGTTGACCGTCCGGTTGCTGTTGAAGTCGCGGTTGACGTTGACGTTCCGGTTACTGTTGAAGTTGTTGTAGTGCTCCACATCGACATCGATCTCGTGGTCGTCCCAGTCGCAGTCGCCCCAGAGCGAGCCGACGATGGCGACGCCCGCGCCGAACGCCAGGCCGGAGGCCAGCGCTGTGGCGACGGGGTATTGGGGTGGAGGCGGGTAGTAGACCGGCGGACTGGAGGGGTAGGCCCAGGTGCCATAGACCTGCGTGGGGTTGTAGCTGGGGACGTAGACCACCTGTGGGTTGGCCGGCTCGATGACGATCGTCTGTGCCGGCGCGGGTTGCTGAACCACCACGGCGTTGCCGCCTGAAGCTGGCTGTGCGGGAGCCGCGGCGGCGGGTTTCACGGTGACGGTCTGTTGCTCGTTGGAGCTCAGGTTGCCGGCGGCCTGGGCCTGGCGGCGCAGGCGCTGGATGGCGTCCATCACCGCATCAGGCTGGGCCAGGAAGGCATCGCCGACCCGTTGCACCCAGACCGGGTCCTGCCCCAGCGTGGCCAATACCAGCGGGAAGGCGACCAGCGACTGGACGCTGGGGTCCCATGGCTGATCTGCCACTTGCTTGACGGCGTCGTCGCCACTGACTTTGGGGTGCTCCTTCGACCATGCTGCCGCGTCGGCCACGTTGCCCGGATAGGTGGTCGCCATCAGCACCTGCGCCAATAGCGAGTCGGGGTATAGCGCCAGGGGCGCGAGCATCTGGTCCAGTTGCTCGGTGGTGAATATCGCCTGGGGCGGCGACTCTGGCGTGGGCGTGGGCGTGGGCGTGGGCGTTGCCGTGGCAGGCGCGGGCGCGGGTACTGGAGCAGGCGTGGGGGCTGGCGCAGCGGCTGCGACGGTGGGTTGATTGGCGGCTGGTGTGTTCGGGGTGGCCGTCTTGGCGTTGGGCGGTTCATCCGAATCACAACCCGACAGCGCCAGTAGTGAGACCAGAACCAGATACTGACATCCTCGCATGGCGCTCTCCTGTGCCGGTGCTATGGAATGCCCGCCCCATGACATAGGTCACGGGTAATTCGTGGGTCTGGAGAATGATAGGCGCAGCGGCAAGAAGCTGCCGAAAGATCAACGGCCGGTATGACCGGCCGTCGAGCGGAGAGGCGATGAGTCTCTGGGGGATTACTTCAGGCGGCGCTCGACGCCTTTTTCCACCAGGATCTTCGCGGAGATTTCCTCCACCGAGAAATGCGTGGAATTGATGTAGGCGATGTTCTCGCGGCGGAACAGGTTCTCCACCTCGCGAACCTCGAACTCGCACTGGGCGAAGCTGGCATAGCGGCTGTTGGGCTTGCGTTCGTGGCGGATGGCGGTGAGGCGGTCCGGGTCGATGGTCAGGCCGAATAGCTTGTGCTTGTAAGGCTTGAGCGCGTTGGGCAGTTGCAGGCGCTCCATGTCTTCTTCGGTCAGCGGGTAGTTTGCCGCGCGGATGCCGTATTGCAGGGCCATGTAGAGGCAGGTGGGCGTCTTGCCGCAGCGCGAGACGCCGACCAGGATCAGGTCGGCCTTGTCGTAGTAGTGGGTGCGGGCGCCGTCGTCGTTGTCAAGGGCGAAGTTCACCGCATCGATCCGCTCCATGTAGTGCGGGTTGTGGCCGATGCTGTGGGATTTTCCGACGGAATACGACGAGTCTGAGGATAATTCTTGCTCGAGCGGGGACAAAAAGGTCGAGAAGATGTCAATCATGAAACCGTTGGATTGCGCCAGAACCGAGCGGATCTCACGATTGACGATGGTGTCGAAGATGATCGGGCGCGCCCCGTCCGCCTCCGCAGCCCGGTTGATTTGCTGTACCATGACGCGCGCTTTTTCTTCGGTATCGATGTAAGGTCGCGTCAGTTTGGTGAAATTGATGTTCTCGAACTGCGCCAGAAGGCTCTGGCCGAGGGTTTCGGCAGTAATGCCGGTGCCGTCGGAAATGAAAAATGCAGTTCGTTTCATGTGCGCTGCGGGCCTTATAGGTAGGATCGAATCCTGGTTATGATAGGCCCCACGTTTGCAAGGCCCTTTGCCGGGGCATTCTCACCCATTTTTCCGGCTCCGGCCAGACAGGGTGGGGCCGCACCGACTTGTATGACCTTTTCCAACACATAGTGGAGAGATCACCTTGGTAGAGTACGTAGTTTCCCTCGATAAGCTCGGCGTCCACGATGTCGAACATGTGGGGGGCAAGAACGCATCCCTGGGCGAAATGATCAGCAACCTCGCCGGTGCCGGCGTTTCCGTACCGGGTGGCTTCGCCACTACCGCCCAGGCCTACCGTGACTTCCTCGATCAGAGTGGGCTGAACGATCGCATCCATGCGGCGCTCGACGCCCTGGACGTGGACGACGTCAACGCCCTCGCCAAGACCGGTGCGCAGATCCGTCAGTGGGTGATGGACGCCGAGTTCCCCGCGCAGCTCGATGCCGAGATCCGCAAGGCCTTCGCCGAAATGGCCGGCAGCAACGACAACATGGCTGTCGCCGTGCGTTCCTCCGCTACCGCCGAAGACCTGCCGGACGCTTCCTTCGCCGGCCAGCAGGAGACCTTCCTGAACATCCGCGGCGTGGACAACGTGATCCGCGCGGCCAAGGAAGTCTTCGCCTCCCTCTTCAACGACCGTGCCATCGCCTACCGCGTGCACCAGGGCTTCGACCACAAGCTGGTCGCCCTGTCCGCTGGCGTGCAGCGCATGGTCCGCTCGGAAACCGGTACTGCCGGCGTGATGTTCACCCTGGACACCGAATCCGGTTTCCGTGACGTGGTGTTCATCACCGGCGCCTACGGCCTCGGCGAGACTGTGGTGCAAGGTGCGGTGAACCCCGACGAGTTCTACGTCCACAAGCCGACCCTGGAAGCCGGCCGCCCGGCGATCCTGCGTCGCAACCTGGGCAGCAAGGCCATCAAGATGATCTACGGCGACGAAGCCAAGGCCGGCAAGTCGGTCAAGGTGGTCGACGTGGAGAAGGCCGACCGCGCCCGCTTCGCGCTCTCCGACGCCGAAGTGACCGAGCTGGCCAAGCAGGCCCTGATCATCGAGAAGCACTACGAGCGTCCGATGGACATCGAGTGGGCCAAAGATGGCGATGACGGCAAGCTGTATATCGTCCAGGCCCGCCCGGAGACCGTGAAGAGCCGTTCCAGCGCCAACGTCATGGAGCGCTACCTGCTCAAGGAAAAAGGCAAGGTCCTGGTCGAAGGTCGCGCCATTGGCCAGCGCATCGGCGCCGGCCCGGTCAAGGTGATCCACGACGTCTCCGAGATGGACAAGGTCCAGCCGGGCGACGTACTGGTCTCCGACATGACCGACCCGGACTGGGAGCCCGTGATGAAGCGCGCCAGCGCCATCGTCACCAACCGTGGCGGCCGCACCTGCCACGCTGCGATCATCGCCCGTGAACTGGGCATCCCCGCCGTCGTCGGCTGCGGCAACGCCACCCAGGCGCTGAAAGATGGCCAGCGCGTAACCGTATCCTGTGCCGAAGGCGACACCGGCCTGATCTACGAAGGCGAACTGGGCTTCGACATCCGCCAGAACTCGGTCGATGCCATGCCGGAGCTGCCGTTCAAGATCATGATGAACGTCGGCAACCCGGACCGTGCCTTCGACTTCGCCCAACTGCCGAACGAAGGCGTGGGCCTGGCCCGTCTGGAATTCATCATCAACCGCATGATCGGTGTTCACCCCAAGGCGCTGCTGAACTTCGCAAGCCTGCCGGCAGACATCAAGGAAAGCGTCGAGAAGCGCATCGCCGGTTACGACGATCCGGTCGGCTTCTACGTCGAGAAGCTGGTCGAGGGTGTCAGCACCCTGGCCGCCGCCTTCTGGCCGAAGAAAGTCATCGTGCGCCTGTCGGACTTCAAGTCCAACGAATACGCCAACCTGATCGGCGGCAAGCTCTACGAGCCGGAAGAAGAGAACCCGATGCTCGGCTTCCGTGGCGCCTCGCGCTACATCAGCGAGTCCTTCCGCGATTGCTTCGAGCTCGAATGCCGCGCGATGAAGAAGGTCCGCAACGAGATGGGCCTGACCAACGTCGAGCTGATGGTGCCGTTCGTGCGTACTCTGGGTGAAGCCTCCCAGGTCGTCGACCTGCTGGCCACCAACGGCCTCAAGCGCGGTGAGAACGGCCTGAAAGTCATCATGATGTGCGAGCTGCCGTCCAACGCCCTGCTGGCGGACGAGTTCCTCGAGTTCTTCGATGGCTTCTCCATCGGCTCCAACGACCTGACCCAGCTGACCCTGGGCCTGGACCGTGACTCGGGCATCGTCGCGCACCTGTTCGACGAACGTAACCCGGCCGTGAAGAAGCTGCTGTCCAACGCCATCCAGGCGTGCAACCGCGCCGGCAAATACATCGGCATCTGCGGCCAGGGCCCGTCGGACCACCCGGACCTCGCCAAGTGGCTGATGGAGCAGGGCATCGAGAGCGTGTCGCTGAACCCCGACTCGGTCCTCGATACCTGGTTCTTCCTCGCCGAAGGCCAGTCCTGACGTTTCCTCTACCATCCTGAGAAGGGCGGGTGAATTCACCCGCCCTTTTTTGTGCAAGCGATTCCATGCAAAGCAGCAGTCAACTCTTTCCCGTCGCGCTCCTGAGCGCGGAATTGCGCGGTGACCTCGCCGAGGATATCTACCGCCTCAAGCCCAACAACAGCCCGGACTCCACCGTCGAGCTGGCCCTCACGCGCCTTGGGCGCCCGGAAGGGCGTCGCGGTGTGCCGGTGATCCTGCTGCACGGCAGTTTCTCCAACCGGCGCTTCTGGTATTCGCCCAAGGGTGTCGGCCTGGGGGCTTTCCTGGCGCGCGCCGGATTCGACGTCTGGATCGCCGAGATGCGCGGTCACGGCCTGTCGCCGCGCAACAACGATTACGATCGCAACCGCGTAGCGGACTACGCGCGCTTCGACCTGCCGGCCATCGCCGCCTTCGTGGTCGAGCAGAGCGGCCAGGCGCCGCACTGGATCGGTCATTCGCTGGGTGGCATCACCCTGGCTGCCGCCCTGGGCGGCGGCTACCTGGATGAAGCGACGGCGGCCAGCATCGCGCTGTGCGGCAGCCAGGTCAGCCGTACCTACTGGCCGCTGAAGCTGCCGCCGGTGGCTTGGAGCGGGCGCTTTCTGCTCAAGCGCATGGGGGGACTGTCGGGTTCCCGCCTCAAGCGCGGCCCAGAAGACGAGCCACTCGGGCTGGCGCTGGAAACCCTGCATTGGTACAGCTTGTTCGGCCGTTTCGGCGAGAAGGACAACGACTGGTGGAGCGGTCTGCAGAATGTTCGCGTCCCGGTGCTGGCGGTCGCCTCCGACGGTGACATCCAGGACCCGGCCTGGGCCTGCCGGAAACTGCTGGAGCAGTTCGGCTCCGAGGTGCGCGAGTACCTGCACCTGGGGCGTCGGCAGGGATTCTCGGACGATTTCGGCCACGTCGAGATGCTCATCAGCAAGGGCGCCCAGCGTGAAGTCTGGCCGCAGTTGCAGCACTGGCTGGAGCACGGCTCGTTGCCAGCGGGGGAGAGCGCTCTGGCGCGGGCTTGAGCTTGACGCGGCAGGGAGTAGACTGTGACGCCATTGCGGCTTTCGGTCACATCCAGGCTTGGAGCCTGCCGGATTTCATCAAGAGGAGCGTTTTCCATGCATTACGTCACCCCCGATCTGTGCGATGCCTACCCGGAGCTGGTCCAGGTCGTCGAGCCGATGTTCAGCAACTTCGGCGGGCGGGACTCCTTCGGTGGCGAGATCGTCACCATCAAGTGCTTCGAGGACAACTCGCTGGTCAAGGAGCAGGTCGAGAAGGACGGTAAGGGCAAGGTCCTGGTGGTGGACGGCGGCGGCTCGCTGCGCCGCGCGCTGCTGGGCGACATGCTGGCCGAGAAAGCCGCCAAGAGCGGCTGGGAAGGCATCGTGGTGTACGGCTGCATCCGTGACGTCGACGTGATCGCCCAGACCGACCTGGGCGTCCAGGCGCTGGCCAGCCATCCGATGAAGACTGACAAGCGCGGCATCGGCGACCTCAACGTCGCGGTGACCTTCGGTGGCATCACCTTCCGCCCGGGCGAGTTCGTCTATGCTGACAACAATGGCATCATCGTCTCGCCTAAAGCCTTGAAAATGCCGGAATAAATCGAACCTTTCAGAAAGTGTTCGGGTCAATGCCGGAAGCGAAAGCTTCCGGCATTTTTCATGGGGACTTTCGTTGCGCATCGGGCGATCGACGTCGAGTGAAGGGAAACCACATGCAGCAGTATGAGAGTGGCACGGAGCGGGGGTTGATCGACGGCTTTGTGCTGGACGGCCACGGCGGCGGCCGGCGGATCAATCGCAGCGAACTGCCGCTGCTGGATCTCAAGCCCGAGGAGAGCCTCTGGGTGCATTGGGATCGCGGAGTGCCAGAGGCCCAGTCCTGGCTACGCGAATCCAGCGGGCTGAACGAATTCGCCTGTGACCTGCTGCTGGAGGAGGCGACCCGGCCGCGACTGGTGGACCTGGGTGGCGAGCGCCTGCTGCTGTTCCTGCGCGGCGTCAACCTGAACCCTGGCGCGGTGCCTGAGGACATGGTGTCGCTGCGCGTCTACGCCGAATCCCGGCGGGTGATCTCCTTGCGCCTGCGTCCGCTCAAGGCCGTGGCCGACCTGCGCGCTGATCTCGATGCCGGGCGCGGCCCGAAGACCGCCTCGGAAGTGGTGCTGTATCTCGCCCATTACCTCACCGACCGTGTAGACACCCTGATCGCCGGATTGGCCGACCAGCTCGACGCCATGGAGGAGGCCATCGAGGAGGACGAGCGCAGCATCCCCGACCAGCATCAGTTGCGCACCCTGCGTCGACGCGCCGCAGGCCTGCGCCGCTACCTGGCGCCGCAGCGGGAAATCTACGCGCAGATGGTCAAGTTCAAGCTGTCCTGGACCGTGGGCGACGATGCCGACTACTGGAACGAACTGTACAACCGCCTGACCCGCAACCTGGAAGAGCTCGAGCTGGTCCGCGAGCGCATCAGCCTGATTCAGGAAGCCGAACATCGTCGAATTACCGAGCGGATGAACCGAACCATGTACCTGCTTGGTATCATCACCGGCTTTTTCCTGCCCATGAGCTTCGTGACCGGGCTCCTGGGCATCAACGTCGGCGGAATTCCGGGCTCGGACGCGCCTTATGGGTTTGTCGCGGCCTGCCTTCTGATTGGCGGCCTGGCGACGTTCCAGTGGTGGATATTCCGCCGCCTGCGATGGCTCTAGGTGTGACTTTTGAGGTGGTGGGGGCGTCAAGCACCTCACACAGGCGAGGTGCGCATGCACGACCCATTTGAAGAATCCTTGCGTGATCTGCTGCGAATGCCCCCGGAACAGCCGGGAGACAATTCGCGGCTGGATCGCGTCCTCAAGACCGCCAATCGCCAGGTCGGCGCCGGCGATCTGTTCAGCCTGGTCGGGCATTGGTTCGAAGCCCTGACCATTGGCGTGAGCCGTGGAGCCATGCACCTTGCACCGGTTTCGCGCCGCGCGCAGAATTCCGCCCCTTCCGCTGACAAGGCCGACTGAATATGCAAATCGACATCTGGACGCAGAGCCTGCTGACCGCCATGAACACCCTGTGGGGCAAGCTGGCCGCGTTCATTCCGAACCTGCTGGCCGCGTTGGTGATCGTGCTGCTCGGCTTCGTCGTCGCCAAGTTGCTCGATGCGCTGCTCTCCAAGCTGCTCGCCAAGCTCGGCCTGGACCGCCTGATGGGCGGCACCGGTCTGACCAAGCTGCTGTCGCGCGCTGGCATCCAGGTGCCGGTGTCGACACTGATCGGCAAGATCATGTATTGGTTCGTGCTGCTGGTGTTCCTGGTTTCCGCCGTGGACACCCTGGGGCTTCCGCGGGTGTCGACGTCCCTCGACGCGCTGGCGCTCTATCTGCCCAAGGTATTCGGCGCAGCGCTGGTGCTGATCGTCGGCGTCCTGCTCGCCCAACTGGCCAACAGCCTGGTACGTGGCGCCGCCGATGGGTTCGGCCTGGATTATGCCAACGGCCTGGGCCGAGTTGCCCAGTGGCTGGTCATCATCATCAGCATCTCGGTCGCCATCGGCCAGCTCGAGATCAAGACCGACCTGCTCAACTACATCATCGCCATCGTGCTGATCACCATCGGCCTCGCCGCGGCGCTGGCGCTGGGGTTGGGCAGTCGCGAGGTGGCAGGGCAGATCATCGCGGGGATCTACGTGCGGGAGCTGTACCAGGTTGGACAACAGGTGAAAGTCGCGGATATCGAAGGCATCATCGAGGAAATTGGTACCATCAAGACTATCCTGCTGACGGATGAGGGTGAGTTGGTGTCGATCGCCAACCGCATCCTGCTCGATCAGCGTGTGACCAGTCGCTGAAGATGATGACCGATTGCCGGTGCGCCTTCGCCGAAGCCGCGCCGGACGCTGACTTGACCTGGCCCGACCCGACTTGAACAAGCCGCAATCACTGTCCTTGCGCTACGACCCGCGCCAGCTGACCGACGAGGAGCTGGTGGAGCGTTCTCACGAGGAACTGTTCCACGTGACACGGGCCTACGAAGAGCTGATGCGCCGTTACCAGCGCACGCTGTTCAACGTCTGTGCGCGCTATCTGGGCAATGACCGGGACGCCGATGATGTGTGTCAAGAGGTCATGCTCAAGGTGTTGTATGGTCTGAAGAACTTCGAGGGCAAGTCGAAGTTCAAGACCTGGCTGTACAGCATCACTTACAACGAGTGCATTACCCAATATCGGAAGGAACGCCGCAAACGCAGATTGCTCGATGCGCTGAGTCTGGATCCGATCGAGGAAGCTTCTGAAGAGAAGGCTCCGAAAGTCGAGGAGCGAGGTGGGCTAGACCGCTGGCTAGTTCATGTCAATCCCATTGATCGGGAAATTCTCGTGCTTCGATTTGTTGCGGAACTCGAGTTCCAGGAAATCGCCGACATCATGCACATGGGGCTCAGTGCCACCAAAATGCGCTACAAACGTGCACTCGATCGAATGAGAGAAAAGTTTTCCAATGTGACGGAATCTTAGTCCGGGAAATATTGTCTCTCTGTTTGGGAAGTTCTGATAAACTTGCCACCCAAGTTGTACGGCCTATGGTTGGACAACTTATTGACCACCAAGATGGGGATTTAACGGATGAAACTGAAGAACACCTTAGGCGTCGTAGTTGGCTCGCTGATCGCCACCGCCGCTGTCAACGCGTTCGCTCAAGGCCAGGGCGCCGTCGAAGTTGAAGCTTTCGGCAAGCGCTACTTCACCGACAGCACCCGCAACATGAAGAACGCCGATCTGTACGGCGGCTCGGTAGGTTACTTCCTGACCGACGACGTCGAGCTGGCTCTCTCCTACGGTGAGTACCACGACGTTCGTGGCACCTACGAGACCGGCAACAAGAAGGTTCATGGCAACCTGAGCACTCTGGACGCCATCTACCACTTCGGCACCCCGGGTGCTGGCAACCTGCGTCCGTACGTCTCGGCAGGTGTCGGCCACCAGAGCCTGACCAACATCAACTCCGAGAACGGCAGCCGTCAGAACCTGACCATGGCCATGATCGGTACCGGTCTGAAGTACTACTTCACCGACAACTTCTATGCCAAAGCCAGCCTCGACGGCCAGTACGGCCTGGAGAAGCGTGACAACGGTCACCAGGGCGAGTGGATGGCTGGCCTGGGCGTTGGCATGAACTTCGGTGGCGGCGCCAAGCCGGCCCCGGCTCCGGAACCGGTTGCTGAAGTCTGCTCCGACTCCGACAACGACGGCGTCTGCGACAACGTCGACAAGTGCCCGAACACCCCGGCCAACGTCACCGTTGACGCCAACGGCTGCCCGGCTGTTGCTGAAGTCGTTCGCGTTCAGCTGGACGTGAAATTCGACTTCGACAAGTCCAAGGTTAAAGAGAACAGCTACGCTGACATCAAAAACCTGGCTGACTTCATGAAGCAGTACCCGTCCACTTCCACCACCGTTGAAGGCCACACCGACTCCGTCGGCACCGACGCCTACAACCAGAAACTGTCCGAGCGTCGTGCCAACGCCGTTCGTGACGTACTGGTCAACGAGTACGGTGTTGAAGGCGGCCGCGTGAACGCTGTTGGTTACGGTGAGTCCCGTCCGGTTGCTGACAACGCAACCGCCGAAGGCCGCGCTGTTAACCGTCGCGTAGAAGCCGAAGTGGAAGCCCAAGCCAAGTAATTGGTCTGAGCTGACGAGAAAAACCCGGCCTAGGCCGGGTTTTTCTTTGCCTGCAGGAAAGTGAGGCTCAGGCGGTACAGGCCAGGAGTGTCTGCTGCGCAGTGGCGGCGACTTCGCCGATCACCAGGATCGCCGGGCTCTTCAGGGTGAAGCGCTGGGCGTCTTCCAGCATGTCCGCCAGTTGGCTGCGGTACTCCCGCTGGGCGGGCAGGGAAGCGTTCTCGATCATCGCCACCGGCGTGTTGGCAGCCATGCCGCCATCAAGCAGGCCGTCGCGGATCTCCGCCAGCTTCGCCACTCCCATGTACACCACCAGCGTGGTACCGCCTTCGGCCAGGCCGCGCCAGTTCAGCGAGCTGTCGTCCTGGGTGTGCGCGGTCACCAGCGTTACGCCCCGGCTGACGCCGCGCAGGGTCACAGAGATGCCGCATTGGGTGGCGGCTGCCAGCCCGGCAGTGATGCCGTTGACCAGCTCGCACTCGATTCCCCGCGCTGCAAGCCAGTCCGCCTCTTCGCCGCCACGGCCGAAGATGCAAGGATCGCCACCCTTCAGGCGCGCCACGCGGCGTCCCTGGCGCGCGTAGCGCAGCATCAGGCGGTGAATGAAGTCCTGCGGTGTGGAGCGGCAGCCGCCGCGTTTGCCGACAGCGATCACCCGCGCGGACGGGCAGTGTTCCAGTACCGCTGGATTGACTAGGTCGTCAATCAGCACCACGTCGGCGTGCGCCATGGCACGGACGGCCTTCAGGGTCAGCAATTCCGGGTCACCCGGGCCGGCGCCGATCAGCCAGACTTTTCCACTCATGTCGTTCTCCTCAGGCTACCGTCTTCGCGGCTTGGTTCAGGCGGTGGCGGCCAACGGCTTCCGGGCCAGCAGGCGCTTGATTTCCGGTACGCAGGAGCCGCAGGCGGTCCCGCACTTGAGTTCGCATTTCAGGCCCTCCAGGTCCAGGCCTTTGTCGATGCCGGCCTGGATACGGCTCTGGCTGACGTTCAGACAATTGCACAGGGTCTTGTCCATCGCGCCGCCGGACTTGCCAGGGGCGGCGCTGAGCGGGGCGAGCAGCCAGCGGCGCAGTTCCTGGTCGGCGCGGCCTTCCTTCCACAGTTCGCGCAGCCAGCCGCGGGCGGCGGTTTCGCCGGCCAGGCGCAGCGAGACAATTCGTGATTGTTCGATACGCACGCGTTTGCCGACGGTGCGGCGCGGGTCGTCGTAGGCCATGACCGGGCCATCAGACAGGCCGAGCAGAGCATCGATGCGGGCCAGCCACTCCGCGCTGGGCGCCTCAACGTGCGCAGCGCGGATCACCAGTGCCGGTCGCTCGCGGCCGGTCGGGCTGAAGCTGGCGTAGCGCAAGTCTTCGAATAGCGGGCGCAGGGCATCGAAACGCTTCTGTACCTCGCCTTCCACCAGGGCGAAGAACTGCCAGGGCAGCTCGACGCGGCTGACTTCCACGGTGGCGTGTTTCAGTTCCGGCTGGCGGGACAGAGGGTCAACCGCGGGCAGGGTGAGTATATTGATGCCCAGCCCCTTGAGGTAGCGATCGCCCCAGTGCATCGGCAGGAAGGCCTGGCCGGGGCGCAGGCGGTCGTCCGCTTGCACTGGCAGCACCAGTTCGCCACGCCGACTGTGCAGGCGCACCAGTTGGCCGTCTCTGATGCGCCGACGGCGTAGTTCATCCGGGTGCAGGCTAAGGACGGCTTCTTCGACGTGGCCGAACAGTTGCGGCGCTGTACCGGTGCGGGTCATGCCATGCCAGTGATCGCGCAGGCGGCCTGTGTTGAGGATCAGTGGATAGCGCGCATCGCGCTTCTCCTTCGGTGCGCGGTAGGGCTCGGCGATCAGTCGGGCGCGGCCATTGGCGGTGGGAAATTGCCCGTCGCCATACAGGCGCTCGGTGCCCCGGGCTGCGCCGGAGCGGAAGGGCCATTGCTGCGGGCCGCGGGTGTCCAGCAGCGCGTAGTCGATGCCGGAGAGGTCCAGGTCGCGCTCACGGGTCAGCAGCTTGTATTCGTCGAACAGCGCGGACGGCGAGCCGAAGTCGAACAGGCTGGGCTCGCCGGGGCGCAGGCGCTGCTCCAGGCGGCGGGCGAAGTCGCAGACGATGCTCCAGTCCGCTCGGGCCTCACCGATGGCGCGAATGGCCGGGCGTACATGGCTGATGCGTCGTTCGGAGTTGGTCACCGTGCCTTCCTTCTCGCCCCAGCTGGCGGCGGGCAGTAGCAGGTCGGCGTACTGGCAGGTCTCGCTGGTGGTGAAGGCTTCCTGGACGATGACGAAGGGGCAGGCGGTGAGGGCTTCGCGCACACGGGTCTGGTCCGGCAGCGATTGTGCCGGGTTGGTACAGGCGATCCACAGGGCCTTGATGCGGCCGTCACGGACCGCATCGAAGAGTTCGATGGCGCTCAGGCCGGGATTTTCCGGGAGCTTTTCGACTCCCCAGTAAGTGGCGACTTCCGCGCGGTGCCCGGCATTCGCGGCTTCGCGGTGGCCGGGCAGTAGGTTGGACAGGCTGCCGGTCTCGCGGCCGCCCATGGCGTTGGGCTGGCCGGTGAGGGAGAAGGGGCCAGCGCCGGGGCGGCCGATCTGCCCGGTGGCCAGGTGCAAGTTGATCAGCGCGCTGTTCTTCGCGCTGCCGGCGGTGGACTGGTTGAGGCCCATGCACCAGAGCGAGAGGAAGGACGGCGCCTGGCCGATCCACTGGGCGGCGCGTTGCAGGTCGTCGGCGCTGATACCGCAGATTTCCGCCATGGCCAGCGGGCCGTAGTCGCGCACCAGGGCTTTCAGCTCATCCAGGCCTTCGGTGTGGGCGTCGATAAAGGCGAGGTCGATCCAGCCTTCCCAGAGCAGGATGTGCAGGATGCCGTGGAACAGCGCGACGTCGGTGCCCGGAAGGATCGCCAGGTGCAGGTCGGCCTGCTCGGCGGTGTCGGTGACGCGCGGGTCGATGACGATCAGCTTCATCTCCGGACGCCGCGCGCGGGCCTCTTCCAGGCGGCGGAACAGCACCGGATGGGCGTAGGCCATGTTGCTGCCGGCGATCACCACGCAGTCGGCCAGTTCGATGTCCTCGTAGCTGCAGGGCGGGGAATCGGCGCCCAGGCTGCGCTTGTAGCCGACCACCGCCGAGGACATGCACAGGCGTGAGTTGCTGTCGATGTTGTTGGTGCCGACCAGCGCGCGGGCCAGCTTGTTGAAGGCGTAGTAGTCCTCGGTCAGCAACTGGCCGGAGACATAGAAGGCCACGCTGTCCGGCCCGTGCTCGCGGATGGTTTCGGCGAAGACGCCGGCGGCATGTTCCAGCGCGGTATCCCAGTCGGTGCGGGCGCGCGACAGACCCTTGCCCAGGCGCAGTTCCGGGAAGTGCGCGCGGGCATCCGCATCGCCGGTGAGGTGCAGGGTCGAGCCCTTGCTGCACAGGCGGCCGAAGTTGGCTGGATGCTGTGGGTCGCCCTGCACGCCCAGGATGTGCTCGTCATCGTGCTCGATCAGTACGCCGCAACCGACGCCGCAGTAGCAGCAGGTGGAGGCGGTGGTGCGACGGTGCGGAGTCATGGCGCGGCCTCGCATTTCTCATTCAGGCGCAATGGAGTTCAGGCGCAGTGGGCCAGGTCGCCGCGCAGGGCCAGCAGCACGCGGCCGTCCTCGACCTTCACCGCGTGGCGATGGGCGCAGCCCTGGTCGGGGGCCACGGCGTCGCCGCTCTCTAGCTCGATCTGCCAGTTGTGCAGCGGGCAGGCCACGCGCTTGCCGTAGATAAGACCCTGGGACAGCGGGCCGCCCTTGTGCGGGCAGCGGTCATCGAGGGCGAAGACCTCGTCGTCAGAGGTGCGGAAGATCGCGATGTCGCCCTTGGGGCCGGCGATGACGCGCGAGCCCAGCGGGTTGATGTCGTCCAGGGCGCAGATGTCGAACCAGTTCATGGGGTGTCTCCGGCAATCGGGTAGTAAGGGCCCCGATGGCGGGGCCCGGCGGGAACTCAGGCGGGTTCCAGTTGCTTGAGGGGAATCCGTTCGAATTCCTTCTTCAGCGGCTGCTGGGCGATACGCTCCTGCCATGGGTCCTGTTCCAGTGACAGGGAGAATTGCAGCCGCGCATTGAGCGCCTGGCGGTTTTCCGCGTCTTCCAGCACGGCCTTCCTGATGCGCTCCATGCCGACCCGTTGCAGGTAGTGCACGGTGCGTTCGAGGTAGAAGGCTTCCTCGCGGTAGAGCTGGAGGAAGGCGCCGCTGTACTCGCGGACTTCGTCGGCGGTCTTGAGCTTGACGAAGAACTCCGCCACCTCGGTCTTGATCCCGCCGTTGCCGCCGATATACAGCTCCCAGCCGGAGTCCACGCCGATGATGCCGATGTCCTTGATGCCGGCCTCGGCGCAGTTGCGCGGGCAGCCGGAGACTGCGAGCTTGACCTTGTGCGGCGACCACATGTTGAACAGGTCGTGCTCGAGATCGATGCCCAACTGGGTCGAGTTCTGCGTGCCGAAGCGGCAGAACTCGCTGCCCACGCAGGTCTTCACGGTGCGGATGGACTTGCCGTAGGCGTGGCCGGAGGGCATGTCCAGTTCCTTCCAGATGGCCGGGAGATCGTCCTTCTTCACGCCCAGCAGGTCGATGCGCTGGCCGCCGGTGACCTTGACCATGGGCACCTGGTACTTGTCGGCGACATCGGCTATTCGGCGCAGCTCGGCGGCGTTGGTGACGCCGCCCCACATGCGCGGAACGACTGAATAGGTGCCGTCTTTCTGGATGTTGGCGTGGGCGCGCTCGTTGATCAGGCGCGATTGTGGGTCGTCCTTCGCTTCGCCCGGCCACGTAGAAATCAGGTAGTAATTCAGCGCTGGACGGCAGGTGGCGCAGCCATCCGGAGTGCGCCAGTCCATGAAGCGCATGGCGCTGCCCAGGGTGACCAGGTGATGCTCGCGGATGGCCTGGCGCACCTGGCCGTGGTTGAGGTCGCTGCAGCCGCAGATGGCCTTCTCGCTCTTGGGCTTCACATCCGCCGCGCCGCCCACGGTGCTGATCAGGATCTGCTCCACCAGCCCCGCGCAGGAGCCGCAGGAGCTGGCGGCCTTGGTGTGCTTCTTCACCTCGTCGACGCTGAACAGGCCGTTCTCCTGGATCGCCTTGACGATGGAGCCCTTGCACACGCCGTTGCAGCCGCAGACTTCGGCGCTGTCGGACATGCTCGCCGCACTGTTCTGGCCTTGGTGGCCGACGTCACCAATGCTGCTTTCACCGAACATCAGGTGGTCGCGGATCTCGGCGACGTTGTGGTTCTCGCGGATCTGGCGGAAATACCAGCCGCCGTCGGCGGTATCTCCGTACAGGCAGGCGCCGACCAGCACGTCGTCCTTGATCACCAGCTTCTTGTACACGCCGCCGATCGGGTCGGAGAGGGTGATGGTCTCGGTGCCTTCGCCGCCCATGAACTGGCCGGCGGAGAACAGGTCGATGCCGGTGACCTTGAGCTTGGTGGAGGTCACCGAGCCCTGGTAACGGGCGAAGCCGAGCATGGCCAGGTGGTTGGCGCAGACCTTTGCCTGTTCGAACAGTGGCGCCACCAGGCCGTAGGCGATGCCGCGGTGGCTGGCGCATTCGCCCAGGGCGTAGATGCGTGGGTCGTAGGTCTGCAGGGTGTCGTTGACCAGGATGCCGCGGTTGCAGGGCAGGCCGGTCTTTTCTGCGAGTTCGGTGTTGGGGCGGATGCCGGCGGCCATCACCACCAGGTCGGCGGCGATCACTTCGCCGTCCTTGAAGCGGATGGCGCAGACGCGGGCGCTGCCGTCGTCGATCAGTTCCTCGGTGTGGGTGTTGAGGCGGAAGTGGATGCCGCGCGATTCCAGCGCTTCTTGCAGCAGCTTGCCGGCGGTGCGGTCCAGCTGGCGCTCCAGCAGCCAGTCGGAGAGATGCACCACGGTGACGTCCATGCCGCGCTGCTTGAGGCCGTTGGCCGCTTCCAGACCGAGCAGGCCGCCGCCGATGACCACGGCGTGGCTGTGCGTGCCGGCGGTGTCGATCATGGTCTGGGTGTCGGCGATATCGCGGTAGCCGATCACGCCCTGCAGGCGGCTGCCCGGCACCGGCAGGATGAAGGGGTTGGAGCCGGTGGCGATCAGCAGGCGGTCGTATTCGGCTTCGGTGCCGTCTTCGGCGTAGACCTTGCGGCGATGGCGGTCGATGCGGGTGACCTTGCGGTTGAGCAGCAGGCGGATGCCGTTCTCGCTGTACCAGTTGAGGTCGTTGAGGACGATGTCCTCGAAGGCCTGTTCGCCGGCCAGCACGGGGGAGAGCAGGATGCGGTTGTAGTTGGGGTGGGGCTCGGCGCCGAACACGGTGATGTCGTAGAGGTCGGGCGCGATCTTCAGTAGTTCTTCGAGGGTGCGCACGCCGGCCATGCCGTTGCCGATTAGTACGAGCTTGAGCTTTTTCATGTCAGGGCTCCGTCACGCAAAGCTGAAACACGGAAAACAAAAAAGGCGTCCCGCCGGTTACCCAGCGAGGACGCCTTTGTCCAAGTCCCGTTCGATCGGGAAGTGCGAGCCTCTTCGTTGAGGGACGCGCTTTTGTAGATTGTTGAAGCGGTTATTGCAGGGGCTGTGCCAACTTGCTCGCTCCCCGGTTTTCGGGGCTTTCAGGTAGATCGCCCGGCGAATCGTCGTTCTTGCTGCACTGCGGTGATGCGTTCTGGGCCGAACTGGTGCGCCCTCAGCCCTGGTGCAACAACCAGAGCAGCAGCCCCAGGTTGATCGCCAGGGAGGCGAGGGCGACGCCGCGCCAGACCCTCAGCGGCTCGCGCTCCAGCAGGGGGCGCGGGCGTGCCGGCGCCTGCCGTTCGCCTTGCTCCAGGGCGAGCAGGCATTCCTCGGCGGTTTCGAAGCGCTGTTGCGGCTGGGCGGCGATCAGCTTTGCCAGCCAGTCGTCGAGCCAGGCAGATACGTCCGGGCGGTAGCGGCTGGCCGGTGCGGGCGTGCCGAAGCGCGGATGCTGGAAGGCTTCGATCTCGCCATAGGGATAATGACCGCAGAGCAGACGATACAGCGTGACACCGGCGGCGTAGAGGTCCTGGCGGGCATCCGGCGGTGCGCCCTGGAAGGATTCCGGCGCCAGGTAGCTCGGGGTGCCGGGCAGGTCGTGCGGGTCTTCCTGCGACAGTCCGGGGCAGTAAGCCAGGCCGAAGTCCAGCAGGCGCAGCTCGCCGTCGTCGGCCCAGTGCAGGTTTTCCGGCTTGATGTCGCGGTGCAGGATATTGCGCCTGTGCAACTGGCCCAGGCCGCGCAGCAGGCGCTGGGCGATGTCCAGCCAGTCGGGCAGGTTCAGCGGGCCGTTGAGGTTCAGCTGCTCGTCCAGCGTTTGCCCCGGATACTCACGCATCACGTAGTAGAGGTGCTGGCGCTGCGGCAGGCTGTGCAGCTCGGGGAAATAGCGGCCCTGCACGCGGCGCAGGAACCATTCCTCCAGCAGCAGCGCCTGGGTGGCTTCCGGAGAGTCGCGCAGCGCTGGCGGCAGGGTCTTGAGCAGCCAGGGGCGATTCTGCCGATCGCGCACGTGGTAGATCAGCGACTGGCGGGACTGGGCCAGCTTGCCCACGACCTGCCAGCCCTCGAATTCCTGATTGTCCCGTAGCGCCGGTGGTGCGGGCCAGTGGTCGAGCTGGGCGAGGGCGTCGCCGAGGCTCGTGGGTGGTAGCTCTTCCACCTGCAGCAACAGGGCGCTGGCGTTGTCCTGGCTGCCGGCCAGGTGGGCGGCGCTGACCAGGGCGTCGGCGCAGGCTTGCAGGCTCTGCGCGTCCTCCAGCAGGCGCTGGATGGCGCTGTCGCCCAAGGCAGCCCAGATGCCGTCGCTGACCAGCAGGAAGCTCTGCCCGGCCTCCAGTTCACCGTCGCAGTAGTCCACCACCAGGTGCTGGTCGAGTCCCAGCGCGCGCTTGAGCACGTGCTGCATGCCGGGTTGCTCCCAGACGTGGTCCTGGGTCAGGCAATCCAGAACGCCTGCGTGCCAGCGGTACAGGCGGCAGTCGCCGACATGGGCGAGGGTGAAGCGCCGGCCCCGCAGGACCAGCGCGGTGAGGGTGGTGAGCAGGGGCTGGCCCCCGCCGTTGGCCAGCAGCCAGCGGTTCTGCGAGATCAGCAGGCGGTCGAGGGCCTGGGCAACGGCCCAGGTCTCGGGGGTGGCGTAGTAGTCTGCGGCCAGCGCCTGAAGGGTCAGGCGCGCGGCCAGGCCGCCATCGGCGCAGTGGCTGACGCCATCGGCGATGGCGAACAGGTGGCCCTTGCTGGTGGCCAGTCCGGCGGGCGGGGTGACCACTCGCAGGGCGTCCTGGTTCTCGTCGCGCGGGCCGGTGGCGCTGGCTTGGGCGAAGCTGAGGGTCAGGTTCATGGCCTGCTTCTGCGGGATGGATTGGTGCTCGGGGCGGCCCTCACCCTAACCCTCTCCCAGAGGGAGAGGGGATCGTTCGGTACGAGATGAAATCTCAGCGTCAGCCGGCACGGACAGCCCCCTCTCCCTGAGGGAGAGGGTTGGGGTGAGGGGGGAGGCACAGGCACGGATTGGCCCGGGAGAAGACTGTTATCCCTGCAAAAAGCCTGTGTTGCCGCAAAAGGCATGGCCTACACCCGCGCCGCGGTAACGGCCGCACTGCCCCAGGTAGTACGCCAGCGCGCCTTCACCGCGTGCAGACCGAACCAGGCCAGTACGCCGAGGCTGGCGAACAGCCAGAGGCCGATCTGGTAGTCGCCGGTCGCCTGCTTAATCGCCCCAAGGCCCGCCGTCAGGCAGAAGCCGCCGATGCCGCCGGCCATGCCGATCAGGCCGGTCATCACGCCGATGGTCTGGCGGAAGCGCTGCGGCACCAGCTGGAATACCGCTCCGTTGCCCGCACCGAGGCTGAGCATGGCGACCACGAAGAGACTCAGGGCGGCCACTGCGCTGGGCAGGTGGAAACCCACGGCGGCGATGCAGATCGCGGCGACGGTGTACATCACCAGCAGGCTGCGGATGCCGCCGATGCGGTCGGCCAGGGCGCCGCCCAGTGGGCGCATCAGGCTGCCGGCGAAGACGCAGGCGGCGGTGTAGTAGCCGGCCGTCACCGGGTCGAGGCCGTACTGGTCGTGGAAGTAGCCGGGCAGGGTGCTGGCCAGGCCAAGGAAGCCGCCGAAGGTCACGCTGTAGAAGAACATGAACCACCAGCTGTCACGGTCGCCCAGGGCCTTCAGGTAATCCGCCAGGGACTTGGCCGGCGGCCGCTCCGGGGCGTTGCGGGCGAGCAGGGCGAACACCATCAGGGTCGCCAGCAGCGGGATCAGCGCGAAGCCGAAGACGTTCTGCCAGCCGAAGGCGGCAGCGATGGCCGGGGCGAACAGCGCGGTCAGCACGGTGCCGGAGTTGCCCGCGCCGGCGATGCCCATGGCCTTGCCCTGGTGCTGCGGCGGATACCACTGCGAGGCCAGCGGCAGCGCCACGGCGAACGAGGCGCCGGCCATGCCCAGCAGCACGCCGAGGATCATCGCCTGCTCCAGGCTGTGGATGCCCAGCTGCCAGGCGCCGAACAGCGCGCAGATGACGATTACCTGGCCGAGGATGCCTGCGGCCTTGGGTGACCAGCGATCCGCCAGCAGGCCCATCAGGAAGCGCAGGACGGCGCCGGAGAGGATCGGCGTGGCGACCATCAGCGCACGCTGTTGCGTAGTCAGTTGCAGGTCGGTGGCGATCTGCACCGCCAGTGGGCCGAGGACGTACCAGACCATGAAGCTCAGGTCGAAATATAGGAAGGCGGCGAACAGGGTCGGCGCATGGCCGGCTTTCCAGAAACTCGTGTTCATCGAACACCTCATCAGCAACGGTTGAGGACACCGGTCAGCCACGCTCATGGCGGCTGCCGGGCTCGAGAAAGGTCCCGCAGGGCCCCTGCGCCGGGGCAAACGAAAAAGGCGTCGCTCCACCCACCGCACTGTGCGGGTGTGGATGCGACGCCTTTGTCGAAGTCGGGTAATCGCCGTTGATTACCATCGCCTTGTGCAGAGCAAGGCGCGGGCCAACAACGGAAAACCTCGATAGGCCAATGAGTTAACGGATTCTTCGGGTTGCCCGCAGTGCCACATCGGGGCGTATGCGCCTATGGCGTGCTCCCCGATAGGGCGGTTCAGGGCGTCGGCGGGGACGGAAAGAGCACGACCGGCCCCTTGGGAGTTCCGCCGGGTGGTACGTAATCGGGGGCCCTGTCCCCGGCAGCCCCCAGGTGGCGGACGTAGCGATAGATTCCGCGAAGGTCCGCTTCATCCATGATGCGCAGCGCGTGGGACGGCATCGGCGGGCGGAAGTTGGCTTGTCTGGCTATCGCCAGCCATTGCTCCTCGTCATAGGCCTGCATGGCCAGGCGCAGGTTGCTGGCATAGGTGGTACCCCAGGGACCGCTCCAGCCGAGCTGGTCGCCGGTGAGCCAGGTGCTCTCGGGCACCTTGTCCGGAGCGAGGATGTAGCCGGCGGTGTGGCAGTCGTTGCAGCCGGCGACCTGGACCAGATAGCGGCCGCGCTGGACCGGGTCGGTTTCCGCCGCCAGGGCGAGTGAAAACAGGGAGTGGAAGGGTAGGCACAGACAACCGGACAGCGCGCCCACCCGAAGGAAGGACGGCATGCTGGAATCTCCTCTGAAGGCTGATGGGTACGACTCCAGAGGTATAGCGCGCCGCCGCTTCGCTTGCCGCTCAGGCGATCCAGTTGACGTTGGGGAAGGTGTCGCGGAATGCCGTCGGTATCTCCACGACCTTGCCGGCCTTGTAGTCGAAGAACACGAATCCGGACTTGGCCATGGCCACCAGGGTGCCGTCGGCCGGGCGGGTAATGCGGAAGATGATGTCGCCGCCGTACTTATTGAAGTCCATCACGCCGACCTCGAACAGCAACTGGTCGCGGGCGTGGGCCTCGGCGCGGTAGGTGGTAGCGAGGTCGGTGACGATGATGCCGGTCTCGCGGATGCCATAGTCGAACAGGAAGCGTGCGCGGGCCTCGGAAATCATCGAGATCATCGAGTCGTTGCCCAGGTGGTTGGCGCCGTTGATGTCGGTGACGCGGACGGTGAGCTTGGTGCTGTAGATGAAGAGTTCTTCGGGGAATTCGAGTTTCAGGCGGGCCATGGACGGTCTCTGGGATAAACGGGCGTGGCGCGTATTTTACGCGCCGTGCGCCCGCTGCGCGCCCTATCAGGCCACTGAATGAGCGCTTAGCGATGAGCGATGTTCAGATGGTAGACGGTGACCTTGGCGCCTTCTTTATCGTTGCCGTAGTTGTCGCTGATGTAGGCGCCGGCCTTGAAGTAGAGCAACTGCTTGGACCAGGTCGTGCTGAGTATCTTGCGGTAGTAGTTGGCCCGGCCGTCGGAGCTTTCCACGCGGATGCCCAGGTTGCCCACCGAGGTGACGCGCAGGCTGTAATTGAAGCGCTGGTCCAGCGCGACGTTGTCCAGCAGCAGCACGTTGAGGCTGGCGCTGTCGTCGGGATGATTGCGCACCAGGGCCTCCAGGCGCCCGCTCTGCTGCTCGGGGATGTAGTGGTACTGCAGCTTGACCAGGGGCTCTCCATCGCCGGTATAGGGCGAGCGGCTGTGGATCTGGCCGATGATGATCTTGTTCTTCGAGGGGACCTGCTGGACGCTCATGGTGACCCGCAGTTCGTTGTCGCCCTGGTTGTAGTACCAGTTGGAAACTTCGCCATCTGTCGTGGTTTCGCGCAGTTCGCTGCGGGGGAACACGCTGTCGGAGGTGTGCGATCCGGTGACGGGCACCCAGAACACCACGTTGGCGCCTTCGCGGCGGAAGAAGCGGCTTTCGTAGCCCCTGGCGATCTGCTGGGTGGTGACTTCGGTCGGTGTCGGGTCGGTGGGGACGCTGAGGTTCCAGGTGGTGAGGTCGATCATGGAATTGCCCTGGCTGGGCCGCTTGCGCGGCGTGGTCGGGTGGACGCCGGGGTGCCTAGCCGGCGGCGGCCACTGCGATGCCCGATCGACTCCGGTCGATGGGCACGTCGGATGCCCGGAACCTGCCGGGCGCCCGCAGCATAGGGGCTGGTGCGCGCGTCGGGGGCCAGCCTGGCGGCTGGCGAAATGATCGCGCCATGCCGCCGCTGGCAGATGGCCGGCGGTTCTCAGTGCCCCAGCATCTCGTGCATCGCGATGATCTGCTCCGCAACCTGCGAAAGCTTCTGTTGGCGCCCCATGGCCTGGCGGCGCATCAGGGTGTAGGCCTCTTCCTCGGCGCAGCCCTTCATCTTCATCAGCAGCCCCTTGGCCAGCTCGATACGCTTGCGCTCGGCCAACTGCTGCTCGCGGGCCTGCAATTGGGCGCGCAATGCCTGGTCGCTCTCGAAGCGAGCCATGGCGACGTCGAGGATCGGCTGCAATCGCTCGGCCTGGATGCCTTCGACGATGTAGGCGCTGACCCCGGAACGGATGGCGTGGCGCATCACCTGCGGGTCGTGCTCGTCAGTGAACATGACGATGGGGCGCGGCTGGTCGCGGCTGACCAGCACCACCTGTTCCATCACGTCGCGGCCGGGGGATTCCGTGTCGATGAGGATCACGTCCGGGCGTAGGGTTTCCACGCGCTGCGCCAGGTCGACGGTCAGGCCAGATTCATCGATGACCTCGAAGCCGCATTCCACCAGGGCTGCCTTGAGGCGCCCGACCTTTTTCGGGGTGTCGTTGATCAGCAGGATGCGCAGCATGCTCAACCTCGCTCCGCCAGTGCATTGAGGTCGAAGCTGCGGGCATAGCCGGCCGGATCGCTGCCATCCCAGGGGCGGCCATCGATAAGGGTCGAGCTGCGCATTTCGGCATGCGGCACGCTGATGCCCACGGCGCTGGCGGCGTCGCGATACAGGTCGAGTCGTTGGACCTGGCGGGCGATGCCGAGGTAGTCGACGTCCTCACGCAGCAGGCCCCAGCGGCGGAACTGGGTCATGAACCACAGTCCGTCAGAGAGCCAGGGGAAGGTCGCCTGGCCGCCATTGAAGAAGCGCAGTGGGTGCGCGTCCTGCCAGGCGTGGCCCAGGCCGTCCTGGTAGCGGCCGAGCAGGCGCGGCTCGATGCTGGCGAGCGGGGCGTCGATGTATTCCTCGCCGCTGATCAACTGGGCGACGCTGCGCAGGTTGTCTTCGCTGGCTTCGATGAAGCGACTGGCATCGAGAATGCTCATGATCAGCGCGCGGGCGGTGTTGGGGTATTGCTCGACGAAGGCGCGGGTGGTGCCCAGAACCTTTTCCGGGTGGTCCGGCCAGATCTGCTGGCTGGTCGCGAGGGTGAAGCCCATGCCTTCGTCCACCGCCAGCGCGCCCCAGGGGCCGCCAGCGCAGAAGCCATCGATGCGGCCGGCTTTCAGGTGCTCGACCATCTGCGCCGGCGGCACCACCAGGCTGCGCACATCCTGAAGGGGATGGATGCCATGGCTGGCCAGCCAGTAGTACAGCCACATGGCGTGGGTGCCGGTTGGGAAGGTGTGGGCGAGGGTCAATTGCGCACCGTTCTGGCGCACATGCTGCTGGAGTGCTTCAGCGGAGGTCACGCCATCGCGCATCAAGGGGGTGGAGAGATTGATCGACTGGCCGTTCTGGCACAGCCCCATGAGCACGGCCATGTCGGTGGCCTGCGCTCCACCCAGACCGAGTTGCATGCCGTAGATGAGGCCATAGAGGCCCTGCGCGGCATCCAGTTCGCCGCTGAGGAGGCGGTCACGCAGTCCTGACCAGGAGCTCTGGCGTTGCAGGTTCAGCGTCAGCCCGTAGGGCTGGCCGAATCCCTGGGTTGCGGCCACCACCAGCGAGGCGGAGTCGGTGAGGGCCATGAAGCCCAGGTTGAGCGCGGTCTTCTCCGGGGCATCGGAGCCGGCCACCCAGGCCAGGTTGTCCAGGCGGCCGCTGCTGTTGTCGATCATCTGCACCTCTGAACGCAAAAGGCGTCGCGCCACCTCCCCATCGAGGAAAGGTGGGCGCGACGCCATTGTCGGGGACGATCCGCCGTTGGATCGTAGGTATCAGGTGGGCAGCAAGGGTTGTGCCAGGGGCGGGAAAAAAGAAGCCCCGCCATGGAGGGCGGGGCGCAGAGGAAGGGAGCGCACCTCTGGAGGGTTCCACAAGGGCACCTGAGCACGGATATCGGCAGGAGCCTGTTTTCCACCATAGACCCAGAAGGCGAGGGCGTAACCGGTCAATAAGTATTAGGCCCATCGTGAGTCCCGGCGGCGAGGGCTCTATGGCGGGCTTTCTGGAAAAGAAAAGCCCCGCACGAGGCGGGGCTTTTCGTCACGCTGGAATCACTCAGACCTGAACGGCCGGGATCTTCGCGTTGGCTGCAGCTTCACGGAACTCGGCGATCTGGTCGAAGCTCAGGTAGCGGTAGATATCGGCAGACATGCTGTCGATGTCCTTCGCGTAGGCCATGTACTCCTCGATGGTCGGCAGCTTGCCGATGATCGAAGCGACAGCGGCCAGCTCGGCGGATGCCAGGAACACGTCGGTGGCGTCGCCCAGACGGTTCGGGAAGTTACGGGTCGAGGTGGAGACCACGGTCGAACCGGTCTGTACGCGAGCCTGGTTACCCATGCACAGCGAGCAGCCCGGCATTTCCATGCGCGCGCCAGCCTTGCCGTAGATGCCGTAGTAGCCTTCCTCGGTCAGCTGGTGGGCGTCCATCTTGGTCGGCGGAGCCAGCCACAGACGGGTCGGAATGCCACCCTTGACCTTGTCCAGCAGTTTGCCGGCAGCGCGGAAGTGACCGATGTTGGTCATGCAGGAACCGATGAAGACTTCATCGATCTTGCGGCCTTGTACGCTGGACAGCAGGCGAGCGTCGTCCGGGTCGTTCGGAGCGCAGAGTACCGGCTCCTTGACGTCGGCCAGGTCGATCTCGATGACGGCGGCGTATTCGGCGTCCTTGTCGGCTTCCAGCAGTTGCGGGTTGGCCAGCCAGGCTTCCATCGCTTGCGCGCGGCGCTCCAGGGTGCGGGCGTCGCCGTAGCCTTCGCCGATCATCCAGCGCAGCAGGGTGATGTTGGACTTCAGGTACTCGGCGATGGCCTCTTCCGGCAGCTTGATGGTGCAACCGGCAGCCGAACGCTCGGCGGAGGCGTCGGACAGCTCGAAGGCTTGTTCGACGGTCAGGTCGTTCAGGCCTTCGATCTCGAGGATGCGGCCGGAGAAGATGTTCTTCTTGCCTTTTTTCTCGACGGTCAGCAGGCCAGCCTGGATCGCGTAGTAGGGGATCGCATGGACCAGGTCACGCAGGGTGATGCCCGGTTGCAGCTTGCCCTTGAAGCGCACCAGAACCGATTCCGGCATGTCCAGCGGCATGACGCCGGTGGCAGCGGCGAAGGCGACCAGGCCGGAACCGGCCGGGAAGCTGATGCCGATCGGGAAGCGGGTGTGCGAGTCGCCGCCGGTGCCGACGGTGTCAGGCAGCAGCATGCGGTTCAGCCAGCTGTGGATGATGCCGTCGCCCGGACGCAGGGAGACACCGCCGCGGGTCATGATGAAGTCCGGCAGGGTGTGGTGGGTCTTGACGTCGATCGGCTTCGGATAGGCAGCGGTGTGGCAGAAGGACTGCATCACCAGGTCGGCGGAGAAGCCCAGGCAAGCCAGGTCTTTCAGCTCGTCGCGGGTCATCGGGCCGGTGGTGTCCTGGGAACCGACGGTGGTCATCTTCGGTTCGCAGTAGGTGCCCGGACGTACGCCCTGGCCTTCGGCCAGACCGCAGGCGCGGCCAACCATTTTCTGGGCGAGGGTGAAGCCCTTGCCGCTGTCGACCGGAGCTTCCGGCTTCTTGAACAGGTCGGAGGCACCCAGACCCAGCTCGGCGCGGGCCTTCTCGGTCAGGCCACGGCCAACGATCAGCGGGATACGGCCGCCGGCGCGGACTTCGTCCAGCAGGACCGGAGTCTTCAGCTCGAAGGTGGTGACCACTTCGCCGCTGTCATGACGCACGACCTTGCCTTCGTACGGGTACACGTCGATGACGTCGCCCATGGCCAGGTTGGTGCAGTCGAATTCGATCGGCAGGGCGCCGGCGTCTTCCATGGTGTTGTAGAAGATCGGGGCGATCTTGGTGCCGAAGCAGAAGCCGCCAGCGCGCTTGTTCGGAACGTAGGGGATGTCGTCGCCGAAGAACCACAGCACCGAGTTGGTGGCGGACTTACGGGACGAACCGGTGCCGACCACGTCGCCGACGTAGGCAACCGGGAAGCCTTTGGCTTTAACGGCCTCGATCTGCTTCAGCGGACCGACGGAGCCCGGCTGGACCGGCTCGATGCCGTCGCGGGCCATTTTCAGCATGGCCAGCGCGTGCAGCGGGATGTCGGGGCGCGACCAGGCGTCCGGAGCGGGGGACAGGTCGTCGGTGTTGGTTTCGCCGGGGACCTTGAACACGGTCAGGGTCAGCTTCTCGGCGACGGCCGGACGGGCCTTGAACCACTCGCCATCGGCCCAGGATTGCAGCACGGCCTTGGCGGCGGCGTTGCCTTTCTTGGCGCGCTCGGCGACGTCGTGGAAGGCGTCGAACATCAGCAGGGTGTGCTTCAGTTGGGCGGCGGCGACTTCGGCCAGCTCGGCGTTGTCCAGCAGCTCGACCATGGTGGCGATATTGTAGCCGCCTTGCATGGTACCCAGCAGCTCGAGGGCGCGGGTCTTGGAGAGCAGCGGGGAAGTGGCTTCACCCTTGGCAACGGCGGACAGGAAACCGGCCTTGACGTAGGCGGCTTCGTCCACGCCCGGCGGTACGCGGTTGGTGATCAGGTCGAGGAGAAATTCTTCTTCGCCGGCCGGCGGGTTCTTCAGGAGTTCGACCAGACCTGCGGTCTGTTCGGCGTTCAGCGGCTGGGGCACGACGCCCTGGGCGGCACGCTCTTCTACGTGTTTGCGATAGGCTTCAAGCACAGTATTTCCCTCATCAGTGGTCCCGGAGGACGCGTATCCAGGAGACCCCTCCGATCCATTCGTCAGGCATGGTGGACGGTAATCCACTGACCTACGACGGCACCGGCGATCTCCGGGCAGAAGCTGTTTTCAAAGTTTTACGCCGGGGTGGCCTGGGACTGATGGGTCTGGGCGCTTGAGGGAGGCGCCCAGACCGCGCGGCTGCCGGAATCTGTGCTTCGTGACGCTTTGAAAACAGCTTCTTTCGGACAATGACGCCAAAAAGGCGCAGCCATTCTAATGGAATTAATGGGCCTTGGTAAGCCGATTTGCGTGGGGCCCGAGGGTGATCTTGCCTAGACAAAGGGCTAACATGCCCGCTTTGCCAGCAACCTGTTCAACCATGTCTTCGCAACGCATCAAAACCCCCTGTGTCGGGCTCTGCTCGACGGTATATGGCGACCTGGTCTGCCGTGGCTGCAAGCGTTTCCACCACGAAGTGGTGAACTGGAACCGCTACGGCGACGAGGAGAAACGGGCGGTCTTGAGCCGTCTGGAGATACTCCTGGCACAAGTGATGATGGCCAAGCTGGAGGTCTTCGATGCGCCCCTGCTGCGCAGCCAGCTGGAGCAGCGGCAGATCCGCTTCGTCCCCGAGCAGTCGCCGTATTGCTGGGCGTACCAGCTGATCGCCCGCGGCTCGCGGATGATCAACCAGGTGGAGGCCTACGGCCTGGCGCTGCTGCCGGAATTCCGCGAATGGCCGCTGCCGGACCTGCGCGACGCCATCGACAAGGAGTTCTTCATCCTCTCCGAGGCGCACTACGAACGTTACATCGCGCCGAGTTTCCTGGCCGACGGGCTGGAACCGCGAGTCTGATGTCCGCCTACCAATGAGAAAGCGCCCGAATGGGCGCTTTTGCTTTCCTACAGGTCAAGGCTTGGCAGCGACCTCTTCCAGATGCGCGACGATGTCGTCTGGCTTGAGCACCAGGATGTCGCTTTCCAGCGCGTCCAGCACCACTTCGGCGGTGTTGCCGATCAGAGCGCCAGACAGCCCGGTGCGCGCTACGGTGCCGATCACCGTCACCGCCGCGTCGAGGTTGTGCGCCGCACGCGGGATCAATACATCCGCCGGACCTTCCTCGATGTGCAGGTGTTGGTCATCCACGCCGTACTCCGCCTGGAAGGCCATGCAGGCTTCTCGGTACTTGGCCTCGATGGTTTCGCTGAGCTGGAACGTCGGGTCGGCAGCCGACAGCATGGGCGAGGGGTGGGCGCTGATCACGTGCAGCTGGCCGTGGGCGAGGCCCGCGATGTCATACGCATGACTGACGATGCCAGCGTGCAGGGTGCGGTGCTCGGCGTCGTTGTTGCCCACGTCCACGGCGGCGAGGATATTGCGGCCAGCCCAGGGCAGGCTGGTCTTCACCAGCAGCACTGGTGCGGGACAGAAGCGCAGGAGCTTCCAGTCATCCGGAGTGAGCAGGGCTTTCTTCAGCGGGTTGTCCGGGCTGTGCTGCTTGACCACCAAGCCGCAGCCTTCGGCTTGCTGTTCGGCGATGATGGTCTGGTGCAGGTTGTCCTTCCAGGCCTGCCGGCTGGAGGCGCTGAAGCCCTCCTGGCGCAGTTCCTCGGCCACCGCCTCGAGCTTGGCGGTGTAGTCGCTGCGTCGCTCGCAGGCCAGCAGGTGCAGGTGCGACTGGGTCACGCTGGCGATGAGCCGGGCGCGTTTCAGTGCGAGACCTTCCGGTTGGTCCGGGTCCACGACTACGAGGATGCTACGGATGGCTTGCATGATCGTCTCCCTTCGTGCGCGTTGTTTATGTGGAACAACTGTAGTCGGGATATCGCCGTCATGACGTTGAGGCATATCAACGCTGGAAGCTGGTTCCGCGCGACGGCCCTCGTATAATGCTCCGCCTTTATGGCACCGGCCAGCAGGGCGCCGGTGCGCTGGGTTTTTGGAGTGGGTCGTTGGTGGAGTCGAGCATGCTGTCTGAAATCAGGGAATTCCTCGGTTGTGCCACGCCGGATGCGTGGGTGGAAGCCGCATTGCGGGATCAGGCGGTCATGCTGATCGACCACAAGAACAACGAGTTCAAGGCCGCCAGCACGGCCCTGGCCCTGATCGCCAAGTACAGCGCCCATGAGGAGTTGGTGAACTTCATGTCGCGCCTGGCTCGCGAGGAGTTGCGCCACCATGAACAGGTGCTGGCAATCCTGAAGAAGCGCGGCATCCCGTTGCGGCCAATCTCCGCGGGCCGCTATGCCTCCGGCCTGCGCGCCGTGGTGCGCAATCACGAACCGCAGAAGCTGGTGGATACCCTGATCGTCGGCGCCTTCATCGAATGTCGCAGCTGCGAACGTTTCGCCGCGCTGGTGGATCACCTGGATGCCGATCTGGCGAAGTTCTATGGCTCGCTGCTGAAATCCGAGGCGCGACATTTTCAGGGCTATCTGAGCCTGGCTCGTCGTTATGGCGATGACGCCGACATCGAGCGCCGGGTGGCCGAAATCCGTGAGGTGGAAGCCGGCCTGATCCAGTCGCCGGACAGTGAGTTCCGCTTCCACAGTGGCGTGCCGGCGGAGCTGGCGGCCTGACTTGCGCCCCGCAATAAAAAAGCGCCCAGACGGGCGCTTTTTTATTGGCTCTTCGTAGGACCGAGGGGGACGCCTAGTTCTTGCTCGCTCCTACAGATGCGGCGTCAGTCCTTCACCTTCAGGTCCAGCGCCAGGTCGCGTGCGGCCTTTGTAGCCAGCACGCCCATCAGCTGGCCGATCTCGTCCTGGCGGCTGCTGGCGCCGGTCTGACCTCCGGCCATCATCACGCTGGGCACCGGCGCCTGGGCGGCGGCTTCGGCCCACACTTTGTTGATGGCGATCAGCGCGTCCAGCTTGGGCTGCAGCGCACCGTCCGCCTTGATCACCGCTTCACGGGCGTAAGCATCGGCGTCGGCGGTGATCTTGGTGGCCTGGGCGGTCACGGCGGCTTTGTCGCGCAGCAGTTCGGCGGTCTGTTTCTCGATCTCGGCGCGCTGCTTTTCGCGTTCGGCGTTGATGACGGCCAGCTGCTTTTCGGTCTCTGCCTGGGTGGTGCGCTCGATCTGGTCGCGCAGGGTTTCCTGGCGCTTGGCTTCCACTTCCTTCTCGCCACGGGCGGTGACCAGCAGCTTCTCTTCCTCTTCCTTCAGGCGGTTCTGGCGCGCCACGGCCAGCTCGGCCAGGGCCTGCTGGACCTTGACCATGCGCTGCTTGTATTGCGGGTTGGGGTCGACGTTGGTGATGCGCGCCTCCACCACTTCCACGCCGAACTTGCGGAACTGCTGCTGCTTGCGCACCGGGATGCCCTTGGCGTCGGTGACCTTCTCGGTGATGAACTGGCTGGCGTTGTTGTCGCCAAAATTACCCTGTTCGGTGCCGGCCTGAAGAATGGCGGTCTGGTGGGGCAGGGCGCCCCGCGGTGCGCGGACTTCCTTGCGCTTGATCAGGTAGAGGCCGTCATTGAGCTGGTTCTCGAACTCCGCGGCGAACTCGCTGCGGGCGCCGGCGTAGTAGTCGTCGGCGGTCATCAGCGAGGCAGTGGCCTGCAGGGTTTCCTTGATTGCTGGAATCAGCGCGGTGCGGATGAAGTTGTCCGGGTTGCGGTATTCCTGGGCCATCTTCAGGAACTGGTCGCCGCCTGGCAGGCGGAAGCGGGCGGAGGACTCGACCTTGGCGTCGACGTTGCCGAGGAAAACGATGGGGAAGGCTTCGATGGTGGCGCCAAGTCCGTCGTTGTCCGGGTTGTTGTCGTTCTCGTCCATGATCAGCACGGACTGCACGCTGATGGCTTTTTTCCAGGTGGTGGCACGACCGAACCACTTGGTGGCGTAGCCCACGTCGTCGACGATCTTCTCGTCGCCGAAGATGGTCCGTACGTGGGTCATGAAGCCGGCTTCGTTATAGAAGAAGATCCCGTTGAACAGGATGAAGCCGGCGGCGACCAGCGCCAGGGGAGCGGCGCCGAATTTGATGAGATTTCCCTTGGAGATCAGCATGTTTCTTCCTTGAGTGAGCAAGCCGGCGATGCTGCTTAAGGTCGCGGGTGCCGGTCAAGTGGAAACGTCTGATAGTGCGAGAGGGTCGGCATCATAAGGCCACTACTGGTGTGGCCTTGCCGTGTCAGAGAGGGAAGGGGGCCTGCTGCATGCCGTGTTCGTCGGCTTCCAGCGCCCAGCCCTGGCGATCCCAATCGCCGAGGACGATGCGCCGCGCCGGGCGGCCGTCGATGTCCAGCTCGTGGACGGCGGGGCGGTGGGTGTGGCCGTGGATCAGGATGCGCACGCCCTTGTCGCGCATGATGCGCTCCACTTCGGCTGGGGTGACGTCGACGATCTCGCTGGCCTTCATGCGCGTTTGCGCGCGGCTTTCCTTGCGCAGCTTGCGCGCCAGCTTGTGGCGGGTGGCCAGTGGCAGGTTGCGCAGGATGAACAGGGTCAGCGGGTTGCGCAGCCAGCGGCGCAGCTTCATGTAGGCCGCGTCGAGGGTGCACAGGCTGTCGCCGTGCATCAGCAGGATCTTCTCGCCGCCCAGGTCGATCAGGCTCGGGTCGCGCAACAGGGTGCAGCCGGCTTCTCGGCAGAAGGCCTTGCCGATCAGGAAGTCGCGGTTGCCGTGCATCAGATAGATGCGCGTGCCGCTGTCGGACAATTCACGCAGGGCGCGGGCGATGGAGCGCTGGAATTCGTCCATGCCGTCGTCGCCGATCCAGGCCTCGAAGAAGTCCCCAAGGATATAAAGAGCTTCGGCGGTGCGGGCGCGGGTGGACAGGAAATGCAAGAACGCCCGGGTAATGTCCGGGCGTTCCGCTTCGAGATGCAGGTCCGAGATGAACAGGACGCTCATCGACTCACTCGCCGATGATTTCGGCTTTCTCGATGATCACGTCGTCGGCCGGGACGTCCTGGTGGCCAGAGCGCATGGTGGTGGCGACGGTCTTGATCTTGTTGACCACGTCCATGCCGTCCTTCACTTCACCGAACACGCAGTAGCCCCAGCCCTGCACGGTCGGTGCGCTGTGGTTTAGGAAATCGTTGTCGGCGACGTTGATGAAGAACTGCGCGCTGGCCGAGTGCGGCTCCATGGTACGGGCCATGGCGACGGTGCCGATCTTGTTGCCGACGCCGTTGTTGGCCTCGTTCTTGATCGACTTGCGGGTGCTCTTCTGCTTCATGCCCGGCTCGAAACCGCCGCCCTGGATCATGAAGTTGTTGATCACGCGGTGGAACACGGTGTTGTCGTAATGGCCGGCCTTCACGTACTCCTTGAAGTTGGCCACGGTTTCCGGCGCCTTGTCGTCGAACAGTTCAAGGGTGATATCGCCGAAGTTGGTCTGCAGTTTGACGGTGGTAGTCATCAGGGAATTCCGCTCTTTGGAAAAATCGAAGGCCTGTCAGGGGGTTGACAGCTTCGGCTATGATAAGCGCTTTGGTTTGGCCGGCCTACCCTGGCTGAACGACAGAATGATCAAGGACACCATGAGCAAGCCTACCGCCGATACGAAAGAAGCCACTGTTGCCGCCAACTTCCTGCGCCCCATCGTCCAGGCCGACCTGGAAAGTGGCAAGCACCAGAAGATCGTCACCCGCTTCCCGCCGGAGCCCAACGGCTACCTGCATATCGGTCATGCCAAGTCCATCTGTCTGAACTTCGGCCTGGCCAAGGAGTTCGGCGGTGACTGCCACCTGCGCTTCGACGACACCAACCCGGCGAAGGAAGACCAGGAATACATCGACGCCATCGAGGCTGACGTGAAATGGCTGGGCTTCGAGTGGGCTGGCCAGGTGCGCTATGCGTCCAACTATTTCGACCAGTTGCACGACTGGGCGGTGGACCTGATCAAGGCCGGCAAGGCCTTCGTCTGTGACCTCAACGCCGAGGAAATGCGCGCCTACCGCGGCTCCCTGACCGAGCCGGGCAAGAACAGCCCGTTCCGTGATCGCTCCGTGGAAGAGAACCTGGACCTGTTCGCCCGCATGAAGGCCGGCGAGTTTCCGGACGGCGCCCGTTCGCTGCGCGCGAAGATCGACATGGCCTCGCCGAACATCAACCTGCGCGACCCGATCCTCTATCGCATCCGCCACGCCCATCACCACCAGACGGGCGACAAGTGGTGCATCTACCCCAGCTACGACTTCACCCACGGTCAGTCGGACGCCATCGAGGGCATCACCCACTCCATCTGCACCCTGGAGTTCGAGGATCACCGCCCGCTGTACGAATGGTTCCTGGCCAACCTGCCGGTCCCGGCCCAACCGCGCCAGTACGAATTCGCGCGCCTGAACCTGAACTACACCATCACCAGCAAGCGCAAGCTCAAGCAGTTGGTGGATGAGAATCACGTGAATGGCTGGGACGACCCGCGTATGTCGACCCTGTCTGGTTATCGCCGTCGTGGCTACACCCCGGCTTCGATCCGCGCCTTCTGCGACATGATCGGCGTGAACCGCGCCGGCGGCCTGGTGGACATCGGCATGCTGGAGTTCGCCATCCGTGACGACCTGGATGCCAACGCTGGCCGTGCGATGTGCGTGCTCAAGCCGCTGAAGGTGGTCATCACCAACTACCCGGAAGGCCAGGTCGAGAACCTTGAGCTGCCGCGCCATCCGAAGCAGGACATGGGCGTGCGCGTGCTGCCGTTCAGCCGCGAGATCTACATCGACGCCAGCGACTTCGAGGAGGTCCCGCCGGCCGGCTACAAACGCCTGATCCCGGGCGGCGAAGTGCGCCTGCGCGGCAGCTACGTGATCCGCGCCGACGAAGCCATCAAGGACGCTGCCGGCAACATCGTCGAACTGCGCTGCAGCTACGACGAGAATACCCTGGGCAAGAACCCCGAGGGCCGCAAGGTCAAGGGCGTGATTCACTGGGTGCCGGCCGCCGAGAGCGTCGAGTGCGAAGTGCGCCTGTACGACCGCCTGTTCCGCTCCGCCAACCCGGAGAAGTCGGAAGAGGGCGGCAGCTTCCTCGACAACATCAACCCCGAATCCCTGGTGGTGCTCAAGGGCTGCCGCGCCGAGCCGTCGCTGGCCAGCGCCACCGCCGAGGATCGCTTCCAGTTCGAGCGCGAAGGCTACTTCTGCGCCGACGCCAAGGATTCCAAGGCTGGCGCCCTGGTGTTCAACCGCACCGTGACCCTGCGCGATTCCTGGGGGCAGTAAGGGATGGCTGACTTGCAGATCTACAGCACGCTGTCCAAGACCAAGGACGTCTTCAAACCGCTGGTAGGCAACCAGGTACGCATGTACGTGTGCGGCATGACCGTCTACGACTTCTGCCACATCGGCCATGCCCGCGTGATGGTGGCGTTCGACGTCATCGCCCGCTGGCTGCGCCATCGCGGCTATGACCTGACCTACGTGCGCAACATCACCGACATCGACGACAAGATCATCCGTCGCGCCCAGGAGAACGGCGAATCGTTCGAAGACCTGACCGCCCGCATGATCGCCGCGATGCACGAGGATGAGGCGCGCCTGTCCGTTCTGCGTCCGGACATCGAGCCGCGCGCCACCGGCCATATTGCCGGCATGCACGAGATGATCCAGACCCTGATCGAAAAGGGCTACGCCTACGCGCCAGGTAACGGCGACGTCTACTACCGGGTCGGCAAGTTCGCCGGCTACGGCAAGCTTTCGCGCAAGAAGATCGAAGACCTGCGCATCGGCGCGCGGATCGAGGTCGACGAATCCAAGGAAGACCCGCTGGACTTCGTGCTCTGGAAAGGCGCCAAGCCGGGCGAGCCGAGCTGGGAGTCGCCCTGGGGCGCCGGTCGTCCGGGCTGGCACATCGAGTGCTCGGTGATGTCCACCTGCTGCCTGGGCGAGACCTTCGACATCCACGGCGGCGGCCCGGACCTGGTGTTCCCGCACCACGAGAACGAGATCGCCCAGAGCGAGGCAGCCACCGGCAAGCTCTATGCGGCCAGCTGGATGCATGCTGGCGCGGTGCGCGTGGACGGCGAGAAGATGTCCAAGTCCCTGGGCAACTTCTTCACCATTCGCGAAGTGCTGGAGAAGTACCACCCGGAAGTCGTGCGCTTCCTGCTGGTCTCCAGTCATTACCGCAGCCCGATCAACTACTCCGAAGACAACCTGAAGGAAGCCAAGGGCGCGCTGGAGCGTTTCTACACCGCGCTGCGCGGCCTGCCGCAGGTGGCTGTCCAGGGTGGCGAGGAGTTCGTCGAGCGTTTCGGCGCGGCGATGGATGACGACTTCGGTACGCCGGAAGCCGTTGCCGTACTGTTCGAGATGGTCCGCGAGGTCAATCGCCTGCGCGACAGCGATCCGGCAGCAGCTGCTGCGCTGGCGGCGCGCGTGCGTGAGTTGGGTGCTCTGCTCGGCGTGCTGCAGATGGACTCCGACGAGTTCCTCCAGGCAGGCGCGGCCGGCAAGGTCGATGCGGCGCAGGTCGATGCATTGATCCAGGCGCGCCTGGATGCCCGCGCGGCCAAAAACTGGGCTGAGTCCGACCGCATCCGCGACGAGCTGACCGCTCTGGGCGTGGTGCTGGAAGACGGCAAGGGTGGTACTACCTGGCGCCTCGCCGAGTAATCGCAACCCGGAAATGAAAAAGGCCGCTGATCAGCGGCCTTTTTCTTGCTCGTCGAAAACCTGTCAGGTGTGCAGGTGTTCAGCGGCGTACAGGGTGTTTTCCAGCAGGCAGGCGCGGGTCATCGGGCCAACGCCGCCCGGAACCGGGGTGATCCAGCTGGCGCGCTCGGCAGCCACGTCATATTCCACGTCGCCCACGAGCTTGCCGTCTTCCTGGCGGTTGATACCCACGTCGATGACGATGGCGCCTTCCTTGATCCACTCGCCCTTCACCAGGCCCGGCTTGCCGGCGGCCACGACCACCAGGTCGGCGCGGCGCACGTGGTCGGCCAGGTCGCGGGTGAAGCGGTGGGTCACGGTGACGGTGCAGCCGCCCAGCAGCAGTTCCAGCGCCATGGGGCGGCCGACGATGTTCGATGCGCCCACTACCACGGCATCCAGGCCGTACAGGTCGATACCTGTGCTTTCCAGCAGCGTCATGATGCCTTTCGGGGTGCAGGGGCGTAGTAGCGGGATGCGCTGGGCCAGGCGGCCGATATTGAAGGGGTGGAAGCCGTCCACGTCCTTGTCCGGGTTGATCCGCTCCAGCAACTGGGAGGCATCGAGGTGGGCGGGGAGAGGCAGTTGGACGAGGATGCCATCGATGGCCGGGTCGGCATTCAGGCGGTCGATCAGTGCCAGCAGTTCTTCCTGGGTGGTGCTGGCGGGGAGGTCGTACGCCTGGGAGAGGAAGCCGACCTCTTCACAGTCCTTGCGCTTGTGCGCGACATAGACCTGAGAGGCGGGGTCGCTGCCGACCAGGATCACAGCCAGGCCGGGGATGCGCAGTCCTTGCTGGCGGCGTTCATTGACGCGTTGGGCAATCTGCTGGCGGAGGCTGGCGGCGATCGCTTTGCCGTCGATCAGTTTTGCAGTCATGTCGGGGGGATAACCATTAAGGCGGGTGAAAAGAAGGCGCGCATTTTCGCACGCTGCCTCCATAAGGCAAAGGCGGGCGCCCCCGATTTGCCGTAACTCCTTTATCTCTTTGAACTTTTTTTAAAAAAGTTGTTGACGGGGTATGGCCTCATCGATAACATGCGCCCCGCTTGCCGAGCACAGCCTGAAACGAAAGACGAAGGCGGTGCCAACCGGTTCAGTGGTTTCCACTGATCTGCTTAGCAAGGGTTGCAGCCACTAAAGCGCCCGTAGCTCAGCTGGATAGAGCATCCGCCTTCTAAGCGGATGGTCGCAGGTTCGAGTCCTGCCGGGTGCGCCAAGTGGCGTTCGGTACAAGCATGTAATATGGTGGGCGTAGCTCAGTTGGTAGAGCACAGGATTGTGGCTCCTGGTGTCGTGGGTTCGATTCCCATCGTCCACCCCATATTCCGAAGCGCCAGGCCTAGAGCCTGGCGTTTTCGTTTCTGCGGTACCCTGCGGACGTGGTGAAATTGGTAGACACGCCGGATTTAGGTTCCGGTGGCGCAAGCTGTGAGAGTTCGAGTCTCTCCGTCCGCACCATCTTCTCTCCATAAGCTCTCGCATCCGTGAACTTCCGCAGCTTCCGGCCTGGGTGACTTCTGCATCTCTAGCTACTAGAATGCTTGCCCTTGATTCTGGGAGCCGGAAGGACCGGCTTACGTCTGTGCCACGAGGAATATCCATGCAAGTTTCCGTTGAAAGCACCTCCGCTCTTGAGCGCCGCATGACCGTTGGCGTGCCGGCCGAGCGCATCGAGACCGAAGTCAACAAGCGTCTGCAGCAGACCGCTCGTCGCGCCAAGGTTCCTGGCTTCCGTCCCGGCAAGGTGCCGATGAGCGTGATCCGTCAGCGCTACGAAGCCGCCGCTCGTCAGGAAGCCCTCGGTGACCTGATCCAGGAAACCTTCTACGAAGCAGTGGTTGAGCAGAAGCTGAACCCGGCCGGCGCTCCGTCCGTCGAGCCGAAAGTGTTCGAGAAAGAGAAGGGCCTCGAGTACGTCGCTACCTTCGAAGTCTTCCCGGAATTCCAGGTTGCCGGTTTCGACGGCATCAAGGTCGAGCGCCTGCAGGCTGATGTGGCTGATGCCGATCTCGACAACATGCTGGAAATCCTGCGCAAGCAGAACACCCGCTTCGAAGCTGTTGACCGTGCCGCTCAGAACGACGACCAGGTGAACATCGACTTCGTCGGCAAGATCGACGGCGAAGCCTTCGCTGGCGGTTCCGCCAAGGGCACCCTGCTGGTGCTGGGCTCCGGCCGCATGATCCCGGGCTTCGAAGAAGGCCTGGTCGGCGCCAAGGCCGGTGAAGAGCGCGTTCTGAACGTGACCTTCCCCGAGGACTACCAGAACCTGGACCTGGCCGGCAAAGCCGCCGAGTTCACCGCTACCGTCAACAGCGTCGCCGAGCCGAAGCTGCCGGAACTGAACGAAGAGTTCTTCGCTCTGTTCGGCGTGAAGGAAAGCACCCTGGAAGGCTTCCGTACCGAAGTTCGCAAGAACATGGAGCGCGAGCTGCGTCAGGCCATCAAGTCCAAGGTGAAGAACCAGGTGATGGAAGGTCTGGTCGAGACCAACCCGATCGAAGTTCCGAAAGCCCTGATCGGCAACGAAGTCAATCGTCTGCGCGTGCAGGCCGTCCAGCAGTTCGGTGGCAACATCAAGCCCGACCAACTGCCGGCTGAGCTGTTCGAAGAGCAGGCCAAGCGCCGCGTCGTGCTGGGTCTGATCGTCGCCGAGCTGGTCAAGCAGCACGAGCTGAAGGCTGATGAAGCCCGCGTTCGCGAAATGATCGAAGAGATGGCTTCCGCTTATCAGGAGCCGGAACAAGTTGTTTCCTGGTACTACAAGAACGACCAGCAACTGAACGAAGTTCGCTCGGTTGTACTGGAAGAACAAGTTGTAGATACTGTCCTGCAGAAGGCCAATGTGACCGACAAGCAGGTATCCTACGAAGACGCGGTCAAGCCTGCAGAAGCTCCGCAAGCGGCCTGATCCAGCGCTTCGTTCGATCGTCACAAGCCAGCCTTCGGGCTGGCTTGTGCGTCTATAGAGACATGACTTTTTATTAGGGAGTGATCGTCGGACATGCATAATCCTTATATGCCGCAAGTTCCGAACATTCAGGCTGCTGGTGGTCTGGTGCCGATGGTGGTGGAGCAATCTGCCCGCGGTGAGCGTTCCTACGACATCTATTCGCGCCTGCTGAAGGAGCGGATCATCTTCCTGGTCGGCCAGGTCGAGGACTACATGGCCAACCTCGTGGTGGCCCAGTTGCTGTTCCTCGAGGCCGAGAATCCGGACAAGGATATCCACCTCTACATCAACTCCCCAGGCGGCTCCGTGACCGCTGGCATGTCGATCTACGACACCATGCAGTTCATCAAGCCCGACGTGTCCACCATCTGCGTGGGCCAGGCGTGCAGCATGGGTGCCCTGTTGCTGGCTGGCGGCGCCGCGGGCAAGCGCTACTGCCTGCCGCACTCGCGCATGATGATCCACCAGCCGCTGGGTGGTTTCCAGGGCCAGGCCTCGGACATCGAGATCCATGCCAAGGAAATCCTCTTCATCAAGGAGCGCCTGAACCAGGTGCTGGCACATCACACCGGCCAGCCGCTGGATATCATCGCCCGCGATACTGATCGCGACCGCTTCATGAGCGGCGAAGAAGCGGTCAACTACGGTCTGATCGATCAGGTCTTCACTCAGCGTCCTTCCGCCAGCTGAGTCTCTCCGCAATACGGCGGCCGGTGATCCGGCCGCTTCGCGGGCTTGAAAATGCCTGCGAATGCCTTCATCTTGTCCTTCACGTATATCCCCGATTGGAACGATCGAATGACTGACACCCGCAACGGCGAGGACAACGGCAAGCTGCTGTATTGCTCCTTCTGCGGCAAGAGCCAGCACGAAGTGCGCAAGTTGATTGCCGGCCCCTCGGTCTTTATCTGCGACGAGTGCGTCGACCTGTGCAATGACATCATCCGCGAGGAGGTGCAGGAGGCACAGGCTGAGAGCAGTGCACACAAGCTTCCGGCGCCGAAAGAGATCCGCACCATCCTCGATCAGTACGTGATCGGCCAGGAACGTGCCAAGAAAACCCTGGCAGTAGCGGTGTACAACCACTACAAGCGCCTCAACCAGCGTGAGCGCAAGGATGACGTCGAGCTGGGCAAGAGCAACATCCTGCTGATCGGGCCGACTGGCTCGGGCAAGACGCTGCTTGCCGAGACACTGGCGCGCCTGCTCAACGTTCCCTTCACCATCGCCGATGCCACTACCCTCACCGAGGCGGGCTATGTGGGCGAGGATGTCGAGAACATCATCCAGAAGTTGCTGCAGAAGTGCGACTACGACGTCGAGAAGGCCCAGATGGGCATCGTCTACATCGACGAAATCGACAAGATCTCGCGCAAGTCCGACAATCCGTCGATCACCCGCGACGTGTCTGGCGAAGGCGTTCAGCAGGCGCTGCTGAAGCTGATCGAGGGCACCGTGGCTTCCGTGCCGCCGCAGGGCGGCCGCAAGCACCCGCAGCAGGAGTTCCTGCAGGTCGACACCCGTAACATCCTGTTCATCTGTGGTGGTGCGTTCGCTGGCCTGGAAAAGGTCATCCAGAACCGTTCCACCAAGGGCGGCATCGGCTTCAGCGCCGAGGTTCGCAGTCAGGAAGCGGGCAAGAAGGTAGGTGAAGCGCTGCGCGAAGTCGAACCGGAAGATCTGGTGAAATTCGGTCTGATTCCGGAGTTCGTTGGCCGCCTGCCGATCATCGCGACCCTTGACGAGCTGGACGAGCCTGCGCTGATGCAGATTCTGACCGAGCCGAAGAACGCGCTGACCAAGCAGTACGCCAAGCTCTTCGAAATGGAAGGCGTGGACCTCGAGTTCCGTCCGGACGCGCTCAAGGCCGTTGCCCGTCGCGCTCTGGAGCGCAAGACTGGCGCCCGTGGCCTGCGTTCGATCCTCGAAGGCATCCTGCTCGATACCATGTACGAAATCCCCTCGCAGAACGATGTCAGCAAGGTGGTGATCGACGAAAGCGTCATCGAGGGCTCCTCCCAGCCGCTGCTGATCTACGAGAACAGCGAGCAGCCGGCCAAGGCTGCACCTGACGCCTGAAACCAGAAGGGGCCCTAGGGCCCCTTTTTTCTTCCCATCTACCGCGCTTGTTTTTTCCCTGCCCTAACCCCATCTTAGGCCGAAGGGTCCAATCCCATCGTTTTGGCCAAGTGCCGCTGTAGAGCCGAATATCATGAAAACACTCGTCGAGTTGCCCCTGCTCCCCCTGCGTGACGTAGTGGTGTATCCGCACATGGTCATCCCGCTGTTCGTGGGACGTGAGAAATCGATCGAGGCCCTCGAGGCCGCCATGACCGGCGACAAACAGATCCTGTTGCTGGCGCAGAAAAACCCCGCCGACGACGATCCGGGCGAAGACGGCCTGTATCGCATGGGCACCGTGGCCACCGTCCTGCAACTGCTCAAACTGCCCGATGGCACCGTCAAGGTGCTGGTCGAAGGTGAGCAGCGTGGTCAGGTAGAGCGTTTCATCGACGAAGATGCCTATTGCCGCGCCGAAGTTTCGATCATTGACGAAGCCGCTGTCGGCGAGCGCGAGTCCGAGGTCTTCACCCGCAGCCTCCTGAGCCAGTTCGAGCAGTACGTGCAGCTGGGCAAGAAAGTCCCTGCCGAGGTGCTGTCCTCCCTGAACAGCATCGACGAGCCTGGTCGCCTGGTTGACACCATGGCAGCGCACATGGCGCTGAAGATCGAGCAGAAACAGGAAATTCTCGAAATCACCGAGCTGTCTGCTCGTGTCGAGCATGTTCTGGCGATGCTGGATGCCGAGATCGACCTGCTGCAGGTCGAGAAGCGCATCCGTGGCCGCGTCAAGAAGCAGATGGAGCGCAGTCAGCGCGAGTACTACCTCAACGAGCAGATGAAGGCCATCCAGAAGGAACTGGGTGACATCGATGAAGGCCATAACGAAGTCGAGGAGCTGAAGAAGCGTATCGACGCCGCTGGCCTGAGCAAGGAGGCCATGGCCAAGGCCACTGCCGAGCTGAACAAGCTCAAGCAGATGTCGCCGATGTCCGCCGAGGCCACCGTTGTGCGCTCCTATATCGATTGGCTGGTGAACGTGCCGTGGAAAGCCGAGAGCAAGGTTCGCCACGACCTGGACAAGGCCGAGGACATCCTCGACGCCGACCACTATGGCTTGGAAGAGGTCAAGGAGCGCATCCTTGAGTACCTCGCCGTGCAGAAGCGCGTTAAGAAGCTCAAGGGGCCGGTGCTCTGCCTGGTCGGCCCGCCCGGCGTTGGCAAGACGTCGCTGGCGGAGTCCATTGCCCGTGCGACCAATCGCAAGTTCGTACGCATGGCCTTGGGTGGCGTGCGTGACGAGGCGGAAATCCGTGGTCACCGCCGTACCTACATCGGTTCCATGCCCGGTCGTCTGATTCAGAAAATGACTAAGGTGGGCGTGCGCAACCCGCTGTTCCTGCTCGACGAGATCGACAAGATGGGCAGCGACATGCGCGGCGATCCCGCTTCGGCGCTGCTGGAAGTGCTGGATCCGGAACAGAATCACAACTTCAACGACCACTATCTCGAAGTGGATTACGATCTCTCCGACGTGATGTTCCTCTGCACGGCGAACTCCATGAACATTCCGGCAGCGTTGCTGGACCGTATGGAGGTCATTCGTCTGCCGGGCTACACCGAGGACGAGAAGATCAACATCGCCTCGAAATATCTTGTACCGAAACAGACTGCGGCCAATGGACTCAAGAAGGGCGAGCTGGCCTTCGAGGAGGCGGCCACTCGCGACATCATCCGTTACTACACCCGCGAGGCCGGTGTGCGTGGCCTGGAGCGACAGATCGCCAAGGTCTGCCGCAAGGCGGTGAAGGAGGGTGGCAAGGCGAAGCGCATCGACGCCATCGTGACCCCGGATTCGCTGGAAAATTACCTGGGTGTGCGCAAGTTCCGTTACGGGCTGGCCGAGCAGCAGGACCAGATCGGCCAAGTGACCGGCCTTGCGTGGACTTCGGTGGGCGGTGAGTTGCTGACCATTGAGTCGGCCATGGTTCCGGGCAAGGGCGCGCTGACCAAGACCGGCTCGCTGGGCGACGTCATGGCTGAGTCGATCACTGCCGCGCTGACCGTGGTTCGAAGTCGTTCGAAGAGCCTGGGCATCGCTCCGGACTTCCACGAGAAGCACGATATCCATATCCATGTGCCGGAAGGCGCGACGCCCAAGGACGGCCCTAGCGCGGGCATCGGCATGTGCACGGCGCTGGTCTCGGCCATCACGCAGATTCCTGTGCGCGCCGACGTTGCCATGACCGGTGAAATCACCCTCCGAGGCCAAGTGCTGGCCATCGGTGGTCTGAAAGAAAAACTTCTCGCCGCGCATCGAGGCGGAATCAAGACTGTGATCATTCCCGAGGAAAACGTACGAGACCTTAGGGAAATTCCGGACAATATTAAGGCTGATCTCGTTATTAAACCGGTTAAATGGATTGACGAGGTCCTGCAAATTGCGCTGCAATACGCCCCGGAGCCCTTGCCCGATGCGGCTCCCGAGATGGTTGCAAAGGATGAGAAGCGCGAGTCTGATTCCAAGGAGCGAATCAGCACGCATTAGTTGGGGGGCTTTCTTGACACTGTTTTTGAGCCCTTGTTATAAAGCGGCACTTGCTTTGTCAGTTGGCAAACCAACACCTGCTTTTGCTTACACCTAACACCTAGAAACATACTCAACAGAAATAAGGGGACTTAGAGTGAACAAGTCGGAACTGATCGATGCTATCGCCGCATCTGCTGATATCCCGAAAGCTGTTGCCGGTCGCGCTCTGGACGCGGTGATCGAGTCCGTAACTGGCGCCCTGAAGGCTGGTGACTCCGTCGTACTGGTCGGCTTCGGCACCTTCGCTGTCAAAGAGCGTGCTGCTCGCACCGGTCGCAACCCGCAAACCGGCAAGCCGATCAAGATCGCTGCTGCTAAGATCCCGGGCTTCAAGGCCGGTAAAGCCCTCAAGGATGCCGTTAACTAAGCGTCTTTTTGGACTTGACCTGGATCGGTTCAGCCTTGGCTGAACCGATCACGGAGCGGTGAGCCGGCAGGCTTCAAACCAGTCGGACTCACAGGGGTCACGGGCTCAAGCCCGCAAGCTCCACCAGTTACGAGAAGGCGCATCCTCGGATGCGCCTTTCTTATATCCGCCTTTTTTTTCACGCCGCGCCGCCATTGACGGCTGGCCGCGTTCGCGCCGGGGGCCGCATGCTGCAAAACATCAGGGACAATTCCCAAGGCTGGATCACCAAGACCATCCTGGGCGTGATCGTTGTCCTCATGGCTTTGACCGGGTTCGATCAGATCATTCGCGCAACCCATCACGAGAACGTCGCTGCCCAGGTCAATGGTGACGATATCGGCCTGCCGGAACTGCAGCAGGCCGTGGACATGCAGCGTCGCCAACTGATGCAGCGTCTGGGCAAGGACTTCGATGCGTCCATGCTTGACGACAAGCTGCTCAAGGAATCTGCGCTGAAGTCGCTCATCGAGCGTAGGCTGGTGCTGCAGGCGGCTCAGAACGACAAGTTCGCCTTCTCCCAGCAGGCCGTGGACCAGCTCATCCTGCAGACTCCGGAATTCCAGGTGGACGGCAAATTCAGCGCTGACCGCTTCGATCAGGTTATCCGCCAGATGGGCTACGACCGCATGCAGTTCCGCCGCATGTTCGGCGAGGAAATGCTGATCGGCCAACTGCGCGCCGGCATCGCCGGTACCGGTTTCGTCACCGATGATGAGCTGAGCGCCTTCGCTCGTCTGGAAAAGCAGACCCGTGACTTCGCCACCCTGACCCTCAAGGCCGACCCGGCCAAGAGCAAGGTAGAAGACAGCGAAATCAAGGCGTACTACGACGCCCATAGCACCGAGTTCATGACGCCCGAGCAGGTCACCATCGACTACATCGAGCTGAAGAAATCCGGCTTCTTCGACCAGGTCGAAGTGAAGAAGGAGGACCTCGATGCCCTCTATCAGAAGGAAATCGCCGGCCTGGCCGAGCAGCGCGATGCCGCGCACATCCTGATCGAGGTGAACGACAAGCAGAACGATCAGCAGGCCAAGGCCAAGATCGACGAGATCAAGGCGCGCCTGGACAAGGGTGAGGACTTCGCCAAGCTGGCCAAGGAGCTGTCCAACGACACCGGCTCCGCTGCCAACGGTGGTGATCTCGGTTATGCCGGCCGTGGGGTCTACGATCCTGCCTTCGAGGAGTCGCTGTACGCGTTGAAGAAGGGCGAGGTCTCCGCGCCGGTCAAGACGTCCTACGGCTGGCACCTGATCAAGCTGCTGGGCGTCGAAGCGCCTGAGGTTCCGACCTTCGACAGCCTGAAGGCGAAGCTGGAGAAAGAGGTCAAGACCCAACTGGTCGAGCAGCGCTTCGTCGATGCGACCAAACAACTGGAAAGCTCCGCCTACGAAGCTTCTGACCTGGCGCAGCCCGCCCAGGACATGCGCCTGAAGGTGCAGACCAGCAAGCCATTCGGCAAGGAAGGCGGCGAAGGTGTCACTGCGAACCGCCAGGTGATCCAGGCTGCGTTCGGCACCGAGGTGCTGGAAGACGGTGCCAACAGTGGCGCCATCGAGCTGGATCCGGACACCGTGGTCGTGCTGCGCGTGAAGGAGCACCACAAGCCTGAGCAGGAAACCCTCGCGCAGGTGAGCGACAGCATCCTCAAGCGCCTGCAGGTGGAGCATGCTGCGGCCGACGCCAAGACCCGTGGCGAAGCCCTGCTGGCAGGTCTGCGCGATGGCAAGGTCGCGTTGGCCAAGGCTCAGGAAGGCCAGGAGTGGAAGGTCGTCGAAGCGGCCGCCCGCGGCCAGGAAGGTGTCGATCCGGTCGTGCTGCAGAGTGTGTTCCGCATGGCTCGTCCTGAAGCCGCCGACAAGCCCAGCCTGGGCGGTGTGGCGTTGCAGAATGGCGACTTCGTACTGGTCAAGCTCAATGGTGTGAATGAGCCGGAAGCGAAGCCGACCGAGGAAGAGAAGGCGATGTACCAACGCTTCCTCGCCTCGCGTAGCGGCCAGGATGATTTCTCCGCGTTCCGCCGTTATCTGCAGGATCAGGCGAAAGTCGAGAAATTCGACGAAGCCAAGAAGTAACGAACGGGGCCGCGCAAGCGGCCCTTGTTCTATCAGGCAAAGAAAAAGGCCGCATCTGCGGCCTTTCGTTCATCTGGCGGACGAGGTTAGTCGTCGCTCAGCGGGCCCATGGCGGTGGTGTTGAAGCCGCCATCGACATAGAGGATTTCGCCGCTGATGCCGCTGGCCAGGTCCGAGCAGAGAAACGCGCCGGCGTTGCCGACTTCCTCGATGGTCACATTGCGGCGCAGCGGCGTCTGGCGCTCATTGGCGGCAAGCATCTTGCGGAAGCTCTTGATGCCCGACGCGGCCAGGGTGCGAATGGGGCCGGCGGAGATCGCGTTTACCCGCGTACCCTCCGGGCCGAGGCTGCCGGCCAGGTAGCGTACGCCGGCCTCCAGGCTGGCCTTGGCCATGCCCATCACGTTGTAGTTGGGCAGGGTGCGCTCGGCGCCCAGGTAGGAGAGGGTGAGCAGGCTGCCGTTACGGCCCTGCATCAACTCGCGGCCGGCCTTGGCCAGGGCGATGAAGCTGTAGGCGCTGATGTCGTGGGCGATACGGAAACCGTCGCGGGTGGTGACCGCGGTAAAGTCGCCGTCGAGCTGGTCACCTGGCGCAAAGCCCACTGAGTGGACGATGCAGTCCAGTCCGTCCCATTGTTTTGCCAGCGCGGCGAAAACGGCCTCGATGTCGGCGTCGTTGGCCACATCGCAAGGGAAGCACAGCTGCGCATTGGAGCCCCAGTCGGCGGCGAATTCTTCGACCCGCCCCTTGAGCTTGTCGTTCTGGTAGGTGAAGGCCAGCTCGGCGCCTTCGCGATGCATCGCGGCTGCGATACCGGAGGCGATGGACAGCTTGCTGGCGACGCCGACGATCAGGACGCGCTTACCTCTGAGAAATCCCATAGTCACTCCTTGTTCGTGTGCGGAGTCAGGCCGGCGCCGGGACCAGGAAGGCGGCCTCCAGCAGTTGCTGGGTATAGGTGTGCTGCGGCGCGGCGAAGACCTCGTCGGCCATGCCTTGTTCGACCACCTTGCCATGACGGATCACCATCAACTGGTGGCTCAGCGCTTTCACCACCGCCAGGTCATGGCTGATGAACAGGTAGGTCAGGTTGTACTTCTCCTGCAAATGCCGGAGTAGTTCCACCACTTGACGCTGCACGGTGCGATCCAGCGCGGAAGTCGGCTCGTCCAGCAGGATCAGCGCCGGCTTGAGCACCAGTGCGCGGGCGATGGCGATGCGCTGCCGTTGGCCGCCGGAGAATTCGTGCGGGTAGCGGTGTCGGGTGTCGGGGTCGAGGCCGACTTCCTTCAGGGCCGCGATGATCGCCTGCTCGCGCTCTTCGGCCGAACCGGTGCCGTGGATTTCCAGGCCTTCACCGACGATCTGGCCCACCGACATGCGCGGGCTGAGGCTGCCGAAGGGGTCCTGGAAGACGACCTGCATTTCGCGCCGCAGCGGCCGCACCTCGGCTTGACTCATGCCCTCCAGTGCCTGGCCCTCGAAGCGGATACCGCCCTGGCTATTGATCAGTCGCAGGATGGCCAGGCCCAGGGTGGACTTGCCGGAGCCGCTCTCGCCGACGATGCCCAGGGTCTGGCCGCGGGGCAGGCTGAAGTCGATGCCGTCGACGGCCTTGACGTGATCGACGGTCTTGCGGAACACGCCTTTCTTGATCGGGAACCACACGCGCAGGTCGTTGACCTCCAGCAGTGGCGCTCCTGGCTCGTTCTGCGCGGGGCTGCCACTGGGCTCGGCTCCGAGCAATTCGCGCGTGTAGGGGTGCTGTGGGGCCTCGAAGAGGGCTTCGCAGTCGGCCTGCTCGACAATACAGCCGCTCTTCATCACGCAAACGCGATGGGCGATGCGCCGCACCAGGTTGAGGTCGTGGGTGATCAGCAGCATGGCCATGCCCAGGTGCTGCTGCAGGTCGCGCAGCAGGTCGAGGATCTTCAGCTGCACGGTGACGTCAAGGGCCGTGGTCGGTTCGTCGGCGATCAGCAGCTCCGGTTCGCAGGCCAGGGCCATGGCGATCATCACCCGCTGGCGCTGGCCGCCGGAGAGCTCGTGCGGATAGGCCTTGAGGCGGCTGGCAGGGTTGGGGATGCCCACTAGGTCCAGCAGCTCCAGCGTGCGTGCGCGAGCCTGGGCGCCGTTCATGCCTTTGTGCAGCGCGAGGACTTCGCCGATCTGCTTCTCGATGCTGTGCAGCGGGTTCAGCGAGGTCATGGGTTCCTGGAACACCATGGCGATGCGGTTGCCGCGAATCCCGCGCAGCTTGCGCTCGGGGAGCTTGAGCAGGTCCTTGCCGGCGTAGTGGATGCTGCCAGAGGGATGGCTCGCGGTGGGGTAGGGCAGCAAGCGCAGGATGGAGTGCGCGGTCACCGACTTGCCGGAGCCGCTTTCGCCCACCAGCGCCAGGGTCTCGCCCTTGCGGATGTCGAAGCTGATGTGTTCCACCGCGCGTACCTGTTCCTCGCCACAGAGGAAATCGACGGACAGGTCGCGGACTTCGATGAGGTTCTCGTTCTGGTTCATCTCATTTCCTCGGGTCGAAGGCATCGCGGGCGGCTTCGCCGATGAACACCAGCAGGCTGAGCATCACGGCCAGCACCACGAAGGCGGTGATGCCGAGCCAGGGCGCCTGCAGGTTGGACTTGCCCTGGGCGACCAGTTCGCCCAGCGACGGCGCGCCGGCGGGCAGGCCGAAGCCGAGGAAGTCCAGGGAGGTCAGGGTGCCGATCGCGCCGGTGAGGATGAAGGGCATGAAGGTCAGGGTGGAGATCATCGCGTTGGGCAGAATGTGGCGGAACATGATCGCCCCGTTGCGCATGCCCAGGGCGCGCGCCGCGCGCACGTATTCCAGGTTGCGGCCACGGAGGAACTCGGCGCGCACCACGTCCACCAGGCTCATCCAGGAGAACAGCAGCATGATCCCCAGCAGCCACCAGAAGCTCGGCTGCACGAAACTGGCAAGGATGATCAGCAGGTAGAGCACCGGCAGGCCCGACCAGATTTCCAGGAAGCGCTGGCCGAGCAGGTCGATCCAGCCGCCATAGAAGCCCTGCAGCGCGCCCACGACGACGCCGACGATGGAGCTGAGCACGGTGAGGATCAGGGCGAACAGTACCGACACGCGGAAGCCGTAGATCACCCGCGCCATCACGTCGCGCGCCTGGTCGTCGGTGCCCAGCCAGTTTTCCGCGGTGGGCGCGGAGGGCGCCGGTACGCGCAGGTCGTAATTGATGGTGTCGTAGCTGTAGGCGATCGGCGGCCAGAGGATCCAGCCGTTCTTCTGCGCGATCTGCTCGCGCATGTACGGACTCTTGTAGTTCGCCTCCATGGGGAACTCGCCGCCGAAGGCGGTTTCCGGGTAGCGCTTGACCACCGGGAAGTACCACTCGCCGTCGTAGCGGATGGCCAGGGGCTTGTCGTTGGCGATCAGTTCCGCACCCAGGCTGAGGATGAACAGCGTGAGGAACAGCCAGAGCGACCACCAGCCACGCTTGTTGGCCTTGAAGCGCGCCCAGCGGCGCTGATTGATGGGAGACAGGCGCATCGGATTACTCCCGGTTCTCGAAGTCGATGCGCGGATCGACCAGCGTGTAGAGGACGTCGCTGACCAGCTTCATGATCAGACCGAACAGGGTGAAGATGAACAGCGTGCCGAACACCACCGGGTAGTCGCGGTTCAGCGCCGCTTCGAAGCTGAGCAGGCCCAGGCCGTCGAGGGAGAAGATCACCTCGATCAGCAGCGAGCCGGTGAAGAAGATGCCCAGCAGGGCCGAGGGCAGACCGGCGATGATCAGCAGCATGGCGTTACGGAACACGTGTCCGTAGAGCACGCGGCGCTCGGTGAGGCCCTTGGCGCGGGCGGTGACGACGTACTGCTTGCCGATCTCGTCGAGGAAGCTGTTCTTGGTCAGCAGGGTGATGGTCGCGAAGTTGCCGATCACCAGCGCAGTGATGGGCAGCGCCAGGTGCCAGAAATAGTCGCGGACCTTGCCGGCCCAGGTCAGCTCGTCGAAGTTGTTGGAGGTCAATCCTCGTAACGGGAACCAGTCCCAGTAGCTGCCGCCGGCGAACAGCACCACCAGCAGGATGGCGAAGAGGAAGGCGGGGATCGCGTAGCCGACGATGATCGCCGAGCTGGTCCAGACGTCGAAATGGCTGCCGTGGCGCACCGCCTTGGCGATGCCCAGCGGGATCGACACCAGGTACATGATCAGCGTGCTCCACAGCCCGAGGGAGATGGAGACCGGCAGCTTCTCGACGATCAGGTCGGTGACCTTGGCGTCACGGAAGAAGCTCTGGCCGAAGTCCAGGTGCACGTAGTTCTTGAGCATGATCCAGAAGCGTTCGGGTGCCGGCTTGTCGAAGCCGTACATCTTCTCGATTTCCTTCACCAGCTCCGGGTCCAGGCCCTGGGCGCCGCGATAGTGCGTGCCGGCGGCAGGGACTTCACCGCCGCCGCCGGAGATGCGTCCGGTGGCGCCGCCGCTGGCGGCATCGAAGCCTTCCAGCTTGGCGATCATCTGCTCCACCGGGCCGCCGGGGGCGGCCTGGATGATGATGAAGTTGATCAGCAGGATGCCGAACAGGGTGGGGATGATCAGCAGCAGGCGCCGCAGGATGTAGGCCAGCATCACTCGGCCCCTTGGGCGACGGCGCCGCCAACGGGCGTTTCGGCCGCGGCCTTGGCGTCCGTATTGGTTGGCACAGCCTTGTCGCGGGCCTGCCACCAGGTCTGCAGCGCATAGCTGTAGGGCGGCAGTTTTTCCGGGTGGGCGATGCGGTTCCAGTAGGCGATGCGCCAGTTGCCCAGGTACCAGTTGGGCACCACGTAGTGGCCCCAGAGCAGCGCGCGGTCCAGCGCGCGGGCATGGCGCACCAGGCTTTCGCGGGAGCCCGCGTTGATCAGGCCTTCCACCAGGGCATCGATGCCCGGGTCGCGCAGGCCGATGAAGTTGCGGCTACCGGGCTTGTCGGCGCTGCTGGAGTGCCAGAACTCGCGCTGCTCGTTACCCGGGGAACTGGACTGCGGCCAGCTGCTGACGATCATGTCGTAGTCCCGCGAGCGCAGGCGGTTGATGTACTGCGAGACGTCGACCCGGCGCAGTTGCATGTCGATACCCAGCTCCGCGAGGTTGCGCTTGAACGGCAGCAGCACGCGCTCGAAGTCGGCCTGGGCGAGCATGAACTCGAAGCTCAGCTGTTTGCCGTCGGGACCGACCATCTTGTCGTTCTCGATCTTGTAGCCGGCGTCGAGCAACAGCTGGTAGGCCTTGCGCTTCTGCTCGCGGATGATGCCGCTGCCGTCGCTGGTGGGAGGCACGTAGACCTGGGTGAATACCTCGGGCGGCAGCTTGTCGCGCAGCGGCTCGAGAATCTTCAGCTCCTCGGCGTCAGGCAGCTGCTTGGCGGCCATTTCGGAGTTTTCGAAGTAACTGCCGTCGCGCAGGTAGGAGCCGAAGAACAGCTGCTTGTTGGTCCACTCGAAGTCGAAAAGCTGGCTGATCGCCTCGCGCACGCGCGGGTCCTGGAACACCGGGCGGCGGATGTTGAAGGCGTAGGCCTGCATGCCCCATGGATTGCCGTTCACCGGCTCCTCGCGAACGATGCGGCCATCGCGCACGGCTGGCGAGTCGTAGGCGGTCGCCCAGTTCTTCGCGATGCGCTCGTCGTTGAAGTCGAACTGCCCGGCCTTGAAGGCCTCCAGGGCGACGGTGAGGTCGCGGTAGGACTCCACCACCACAGCGTCGAAGTTGTTGAAGCCGCGGTTCACCGGCAGCTTGTCGCCCCACCAGTCCTTGACCTTCTCGTAGCGGATCGAGCGGCCGGCCTCGACCTTGGCGATGCGGTACGGGCCGCTGCCCAGCGGCGGTTCCATGTTGGTCTTGTTGAAGTCGCGGCTGGCCCACCAGTGCTTGGGCAGGATCGACAGCTGGCCGAGGATCAGTGGCAGCTCGCGGTTGTCGCCGTGCTTGAAGTCAAAGCGCACGCGCAGCTTGTCCTCGGCCACCACCTTGTCGACGTCCGCGTAGTAGTTGCGGTACATCGGGTCGCCGTCCTTCATCAGGGTTTCGAAGGTGAACACCACGTCTTCGGCGGTGACCGGCGTGCCGTCCTGGAAGCGCGCTTCGGGGCGCAGGTAGTAGCGGACGAAGCGGTGCTCCGGGTCCTTCTCGATCTTCTCGGCAAGCAGGCCGTATTCGGTGAAGGGCTCATCGAGGGAGTGGAAGGTGAGGGTATCGTAGATCAGGTTGATCTGCGGGGCCGAGTTGCCCTTGGCAATGAAGGGGTTGAGGCTGTCGAAACCTCCGAAGTCGGAGAGACGCAGCGTTCCGCCCTTGGGCGCATCCGCATTGACGAAATCGAAGTGCTTGAAGTTGGCCGGGTACTTCGGCGCCTCGTCATACAGGGTGATGGCGTGCTGCGGCGCGGCCTGCGCACTGCCCAGCAGTCCCAGCAACAGGCCGGCGCAGAGCGCGGCGCGGCGGGGGCTTTTCATAGGGTGTTCTCCTGGTCTTTTTGCCACCACGCGCGCAAGCCCAGTGTGTAGGGCGGCGTGGTGACGAAGGCGAAGCGGTTGCGGTACGCCAGTCGATGTTTGTTCAGGTACCAGTTGGGAATGCTGTAGTGCTGCCACAGCAGCACCCTGTCCAGGGAGCGGGCGGCGGCTTCCTGCTGGTCGCGGTCGGTGGCGCCCAGCAGTTTTTCGAGCATCGCGTCCACCACAGGGCTGGCGATGCCCGCATAGTTCTTGCTGCCCTTGACCGCCACCTGGCTGGAATGGAAGTACTGCCATTGTTCGAGGCCGGGGCTCAATGTCTGGGGCAGGGTCATCAGAATCATGTCGTAGTCGAACTGGTCCAGACGCTGTTTGTACTGGGCGCGGTCCACGGTGCGCAAGCTCGCATCGATACCAATGCTGGCGAGATTCTCGCGATAGGGCTGGAGTACCCGCTCCAGGCTGGGATTGACCAGCAGGATTTCGAAGCGCAGCTGTTTGCCGTTGGCATTCAGAAGCCGGTCGCCGGAGAGCTTCCAGCCGGCTTCGCCTAATAGACCCAATGCGTGACGCAGGGTTTCCCGCGAAATGCCGGCCCCCTTGGTCACCGGCACGGTGAAGGGGCGCTTGAACAATGCTTCGGGCAGTTGCTGACGGTAAGGGGAGAGCAGCAGCCACTCCTTGCCCTGGGGCGCGCCGGTGGCGGCGAAGGTACTGTTGGGGTAGTAACTGCTGGCGCGCACGTAGGCATCGTTGAACAGTGCGCGGTTGGTCCATTCGAAATCGAACATCATCCCCAGCGCTTCGCGCAGACGGCGATCAGCGAAGGTCGCACGGCGGGTATTGAGGAACAGCGCCTGGGTCTGGGTGGGGATCTGGTGGGGGATTTCCACCTTCACCACTTCACCGCGGCGCACAGCCGGGAAGCGGTAGTTGCTGCGCCAGTTCTTCGCCTGGTGCTCGATGTAGAAATCGAATTCACCGGCCTTGAAGGCTTCGAAGGCGATGCCGGCGTCTCGATAGAAGTCCACTTCGACCCGGTCGAAGTTGTACTTGCCGCGGTTCACAGGCAGGTCCTTGCCCCACCAGTCCTTGACCCTCTCGAACACCAGGCGGCGCCCCGGCACTACTTCGGTGATGCGATACGGACCACTGCCCAACGGCGGATCGAAGGTGGTGGCCTGGAAGTCGCGGCCTTTCCAGTAGTGCTGTGGCAGCACCGGCATTTCGCCCAGGCGCAGGATCAGCAGCGGATTGTCATGGCGCTTGAAGACGAAGCGGATGCTCTGCGCGGAAAGGATGTCGACCCGCTGCACCTCCTGCAGGTTGGTGCGGTACATCGGGTGGCCATGCTTGAGCAGGGTGCGGTAGGAAAATGCCACGTCGTAGGCGGTGATCGGCTTGCCGTCGTGGAAGCGCGCTTCCGGGCGCAGGTTGAACACCACCCAGCTGCGATCCTCGGCGTACTCCACGCTACGGGCGATCAGGCCGTAGCTGGAGGCGGGCTCGTCGCCCGAAGGGTCGTAGAGGCCGGTGCCGACCATCAGCGGCTCATTGAGCTCGCTGACGCCGTATTGCAGGAAGTCCGCGGTGCTGACGGGCGGGCTGCCCTTGAAGGTATAGGGATTGAGCGTGTCGAACGTGCCCAGGCCCATCAGCCGCAGCAGGCCGCCCTTGGGGGCCTTGGGGTTGACCCAGTCGAAATGGTCGAAGCTGGCCGGGTATTTGAGGTCGCCGAACTGCGCGTAACCGTGGCTCTCGGTGATCTGGGCGGAGGCGGGCAGGCCCAGGAAGAGTCCCAGGAACAGGAGAGACAATCGACGCATCAGGCGTAGGATCCGATCCTGGCTGGCTGAGGGAGAGTTGCGTCGTACAGTAGCAGCTTGTCCTGGCTGCCAGAAGACATGCGGCCGGGGCGATGCCGCCCCGGCGCGAAAGCGGGATCAGCGGCTGGCGGTGTCGAGGTACAGGGTAATGGTCTGGCCCGGCTTCAGGGCTTTGCCACTGCGCGGGTTCCAGCGCTTGATGTGCTGCATCTCGACGTTGAAGCGCTTGGCGATCAGGTACATCGAGTCGCCTTGCTTGACCTTGTAGTAGGTCGCGGTGTCCTGCTTGGCCTTGCTGCTGGAGGCCACCTGGGTGGCTGCGGCCTTGCCGCCCTGCAGGGTGAGGGTCTGGCCGGGCTTCACGCCATGGCTGTCGAGCTTGTTCCAGCGCTTGATGTCGGCGACATCGACATCGTTCTTCTTGGCGATCTGCCAGAGGGTGTCGCCGCTCTTCACGGTGTAGCTACGGCTGCTGGCGCGAGCGCTGGGGACCGCCTTCGAACGGTCCACCTGGGCCAGTTGGCGCGGGCTTTCCGGCTCGATGGTCGGACGGCCGGGCTGGCCAGGAATGACCAGGGTCTGGCCATTGCGCAGGCGGTTGGCGCTCAGGCGGTTGGCCGCCTTGAGCTCGGCAACGCTCAGGCGGTAGCGCTGGGCGATGCTGTGCAGGCTGTCACCCTTGCGCACGCGGTAGTGCGCGTTGCTGGCAACCTTGATCTCGACCGGCTGCATGTTGGCCACGCCAGCCTGCAGGGTATCGGCCTTGTCCAGCGGCACCAGCAGGTGCTGCGGGCCGTCGAGGGTTACCTTGCGCTTGAAGGCCGGGTTGAGCTGGTAGAGCTCGTCCTCGTCCAGGTCGGCCAGGGCGGCGACGCGGGAGAGGTCCAGGCCCGGCTTGATGCGGATCGAGGTGAAGTAGGGCTGGTTGGCGATCGGGCTGAGGTTGATGCCGTAGATGGTCGGCGCGTTGACCAGTTGCGACAGGGCCAGCAGCTTGGGTACGTAATCCTGGGTTTCCTGCGGCAGTGGCAGGTTCCAGTAGTCGGTCGGCAGGCCGAGCCGCTCGTTGCGCTCGATCGCACGGCTGACGGTGCCTTCACCGGCGTTGTAGGCGGCCAGCGCGAGCAGCCAGTCGCCGTTGAACATGTCGTGCAGGCGGGTCAGGTAGGTCAGCGCGGCATTGGTCGACGCGGTGATGTCGCGGCGGCCGTCGTAGAAGTTGGTCTGGCGCAGGTTGAAGTGCGTGCCGGTGCTCGGGATGAACTGCCAGAGGCCCACGGCCTGGGCGCGCGAGACCGCCATCGGGTTGTACGAGCTCTCGATCACCGGGAGCAGAGCCAGTTCCAGCGGCATGTCGCGCTCTTCCAGGCGCTCGACGATGTAGTGCATGTACGGCGCGCCGCGTTCGCTGGCGTTCTCCAGGAACGACTGGTTGCCCATGAACCACAGGCGCTGGCGCTCGATACGCGGGTTGGTGTCGATCTGGTCCTGCAGTTGGAAGCCGCCACGCATGCGCTCCCAGATGTCGTTCTGGGCGCTGGCCGACCAGGCAGGGTTGAACTGCATGTCGACGGCCCGCGCGGCGGGACGGGACGTACTGGCGAGATCGGTCCGCTGGGTCGACTGGCAGCCGGCCAGGCCCGCGGCGAGCAGAACGATGGAGACTCGAATGGCTCGTGCCAATGCGTCTAGATCGGAGGTCTTGCTGGTCTTTGGCGGCATTGGCTGATGACTGTGTCCGGGGCAAAAATTTCGGGGATTCTAGGAATCGCGGTTGCCCTGGTCAAGATTTCGCCAACCGTTAGAACTGGTCCTTCCAGCGGCGAATGGTCGCAAAGACCTCCTCGGGGGCGCGTGTTTCCTGGCCGCTCCGCTCGTCGGCGATTTTCTTAACGGATATTTCCGATACACGGAGGAAAGGATTCGTCGCTCGCTCCAGGCCTATAGAAGAAGGGAGGCTGATCTTCCCTTGCTCACGCCAGCGGGTGACCTCTTCGAACCGCGCGCGCACGTCCGGATTCTCCGGTTCCACGGCGCAGGCGAAGCGCAGGTTGCTCAAGGTGTACTCGTGGGCGCAGTAGACCTGCGTCGGGTCCGGCAGCGCCGCGAGCCGGCTGAGGGAGTCGTACATCTGCGCTGGCGTCCCCTCGAACAGGCGGCCGCAACCCGCGGCGAACAGGGTGTCGCCGCAGAACAGCAGCGGCTGGTTGGCGTCCGCATGGAAATAGGCAATGTGCCCCAGGGTGTGGCCGGGAACATGGATCACCTCGAAGCCCAGGCCCAGCACCTCGACATGGTCGCCGTCGTTCAGCGCGACGTCCCGCGCGGGAATCTTCTCGCTGGACGGGCCGAGCACGCGGGCGCCGGTCTCGGACTTGAGGCGGGCGACGCCGCCGACGTGGTCGGCGTGGTGGTGGGTAACCAGGATGTCGGTCAGCTTCCAGCCTGGATGGGCCTGGAGCCATTGTTCCACGGGCGCGGCGTCGCCCGGATCGACCACCGCGCACTCACGGCGATTCACATCCTGCAACAGCCACAGGTAGTTATCGGAAAAGGCGGGCAGTGCGTCTATCTGTATCATGGAGGGAAAGTCGCCAAGTGGTGGGCATTGGCGCATAGTAGTGCGGATACGCACATTTGTGTCGCGCTGTCCCACAGGGGGTAGTGATGATCGAAGAACCCTTCGCCCAGGCCGATGCCGACTGGCTGGAGCTGATTGCACAGGCACGCGGCTGGCTGGCCGGTCCGATTGGCGGAATGATGCTCGCGGAAGAACAGCGCCTGCTGATCAATGAGCTGGAGCGTTATTTCGGCGGCTACCTGGTGCACTACGGCCCGCATGCCGAGCTGCCGGCCAGTACCGGTAACATTCAGCGCGGCGTGCGTCTCGGCCCGCCGTTGCCGGGCGTCGAGATCGCCTGCGACGAGGGCGCCTGGCCGCTGGGCGAGCACGCCGCAGACGTGGTGCTGCTGCAGCATGGCCTGGATTTCTGCCTGTCACCCCACCGCCTGCTTCGCGAAGCCGCACGCAGCGTACGGCCGGGCGGTCATCTCCTGGTCGTCGGGGTCAATCCCTGGAGTGCCTGGGGCATTCGCCATTACTTCGCCCGCGATGCCTTGCGCCGCGCGCGCTGCATCTCGCCGACACGGGTCTGCGACTGGCTGAACCTGCTGGGATTCGCGCTGGAGAAACGCCGCTACGGGTGTTATCGTCCGCCGCTTGCATCGGCGAAATGGCAGGGCCGCCTGGCCCGCATGGAGACCTGGGGACCCGTCCTGCAAGGCTCCGGCGCCGGCTTCTATCTATTGGTGGCGCGCAAGCTGGTGGTCGGTCTGCGGCCATTGCGCCAGCCCCGCCGCGAACCGCGTGGCCAGTTGGTGCCGCTGCCGGTGGCCAAGGTCAGTCGCCGCGATTCCGAGTCCTGAATACGAGTCCAATGAGCGAAGAGAAAGTCGAGATCTACACCGACGGTGCCTGCAAGGGCAATCCGGGTCCTGGCGGGTGGGGCGCCGTGCTGTTCTACAAGGGCGCCGAGCGCGAACTGTGGGGCGGCGAGGCGGAAACCACCAACAATCGCATGGAACTGATGGCCGCCATCATGGCCCTGGCCGCGCTCAAGCGGCATTGCGACGTGCGCATCGTCACCGACTCGCAGTACGTCATGCAGGGCATCACCGAGTGGATGGTCAATTGGAAGAAGCGCGGCTGGAAGACCGCCGCCAAGCAGCCGGTGAAGAACGCCGACCTGTGGCAGGCGCTGGACGAGCAGGTGAACCGGCATAATGTCGAGTGGCGCTGGGTGCGCGGCCATACAGGCCACCCCGGTAATGAGCGCGCCGACATGCTTGCCAACCGCGGCGTGAGCGAGCTGCCGCGCTGAGAATCCCGAAATTCAGTTCATGGCCGCCCGCCATAGCCCGGGCGGATCAACCGCAAGAAGGTTTCAGACACAATGCGTAGCGTCGTCCTCGACACCGAAACGACCGGTATGCCGGTCACCGACGGCCACCGGATCATCGAGATCGGTTGCGTCGAACTCGAAGGCCGTCGTCTCACCGGCCGGCACTTCCACGTCTACCTGCAGCCCGACCGCGAGATCGACGAAGGCGCCATCGCGGTCCACGGCATCACCAACGACTACGTCAAGGACATGCCGCGCTTCCGCGAGGTGGCCAATGACTTCTTCGAGTTCATCAACGGCGCGCAGCTGATCATCCACAACGCGGCGTTCGACGTTGGCTTCATCAACAACGAGTTCGCCCTGATCGGGCAGAGCGAGCGCGCCGAAGTCAGCGACTACTGCTCGATCCTCGATACCCTGCTGATGGCCCGCGAGCGCCATCCGGGCCAGCGCAACAACCTCGATGCCCTGTGCAAGCGCTACGGCGTCGACAACTCCGGCCGTGACCTCCACGGCGCACTGCTCGATGCCGAGATCCTCGCCGACGTCTACCTGGCGATGACCGGCGGCCAGACCAGCCTGTCGCTGGCTGGCAATGGCGCCGATACCGATGGCAGTGGCCGCGCTACCGCGACCGCGATCCGCCGCCTGGCGGCCGAGCGTTCGCTGACCCGGGTGATCCGCGCGACCGACGAGGAGCTGGAGGCTCACATTGCCCGCCTGGAGGTGATCGAGAAGTCCGCCGGCGCGCCGCCGCTGTGGGTGCAGATGGACGCGCCGAAGGAGTGATCCTCCGCGCTGCCTGAGAAAAAGCCCCGAAAGGGGCTTTTTTGTTTTTCGTGGGGGCGAGCTGCACCTGTCACCCTTGCGACGTTTTATTACAGCCGCAAGCCGACCGCATTCCCCTACATTCCGTGAGTCCATACTCTGAGAGGGATCGACGCCCGTCGTACGTCCATTCAGGGGTTCACAATGTACAAAGACTTAAAATTCCCCATCCTCATCGTTCACCGCGACATCAAGGCCGACACCGTGGCCGGCGACCGGGTGAGGGATATCGCGCGGGAACTGGAGCAGGACGGCTTCAGCATCCTTTCCACCGCCAGTTCCGCCGAGGGACGCATCGTTGCCTCGACCCACCACGGGCTGGCCTGCATCCTGGTTGCCGCCGAGGGCGCGGGGGACAACCAGCGGCTGCTGCAGGACGTGGTGGAACTGATCCGCATGGCGCGGGTGCGCGCGCCGCACCTGCCGATCTTCGCCCTCGGCGAGCAGATGACCATCGAGAATGCGCCGGCCGAGTCCATGGCCGACCTGCACCAGCTGCGCGGCATCCTCTACCTGTTCGAAGACACCGTCCCGTTCCTGGCGCGCCAGGTCAGTCGCGCCGCGCGCAAGTACCTGGAAGGCCTGCTGCCGCCGTTCTTCCGTGCGCTGGTGGAGCACACCGCGCAGTCCAATTACTCCTGGCACACGCCCGGCCATGGCGGCGGCGTGGCCTATCGCAAGAGTCCGGTGGGGCAGGCGTTCCACCAGTTCTTCGGGGAAAACACCCTGCGTTCGGACCTCTCCGTCTCGGTGCCCGAGCTGGGTTCGCTGCTCGATCACACCGGCCCGCTGGCCGAAGCGGAAGCTCGCGCCGCGCGCAATTTCGGCGCCGACCACACCTACTTCGTGATCAACGGCACCTCCACGGCGAACAAGATCGTCTGGCACTCCATGGTCTGCCGCGATGACCTGGTGCTGGTGGACCGCAACTGCCACAAGTCGATCCTGCACGCGATCATCATGACTGGCGCCATCCCGCTGTACCTGACGCCGGAACGCAACGAACTGGGCATCATCGGGCCCATTCCGTTGTCGGAATTCAGCCGCGAATCCATCGCCGCGAAGATCGAGGCCAGCCCCCTGGCCCGTGGCCGCGAGCCGAAGGTGCGGCTGGCCGTGGTGACCAATTCCACCTACGACGGCCTCTGCTACAACGCGCAGATGATCAAGCAGGCCCTGGGTGACAGCGTCGAAGTGCTGCATTTCGACGAGGCCTGGTATGCCTACGCGGCTTTCCACGACTTCTATGAGGGCCGCTATGGCATGGGCACCAGCCGTGACGCGGGCGGCCCGATGGTCTTTGCCACCCACTCCACGCACAAGATGCTCGCCGCCTTCAGCCAGGCCTCGATGATCCACGTGCAGGACGCGGGTGTGCGGCGCTTCGAGCAGGCGCGCTTCAACGAAGCCTTCATGATGCACATCTCCACCTCGCCGCAGTACGGCATCATCGCCTCGCTGGACGTGGCCTCGGCGATGATGGAGGGCCCGGCGGGGCGTTCGCTGATCCAGGAGACTTTCGACGAGGCCCTGAGCTTCCGTCGTGCGCTGGCCAATGTGCAGCAGAATCTCGCGGAAGACGACTGGTGGTTCTGCGTCTGGCAGCCGCCGGGCGTCGAGGGGACCGACGAGGTGAAGACCCGCGATTGGGTGCTGGAACCCAATGCCGACTGGCACGGCTTCGGCGACGCGGTAGAGGACTACGTGCTGCTCGACCCGATCAAGGTCACCCTGGCCACGCCGGGCCTGACCGCGGGTGGTCGCTTGGACTCGCGCGGAATTCCCGCCGCGGTAGTCAGTCGCTTCCTCTGGGAGCGCGGGCTGGTGGTGGAAAAGACCGGGCTGTACTCCTTCCTCGTGCTGTTCTCCATGGGCGTGACCAAGGGCAAGTGGAGCACCCTGGTCACCGAACTGCTGGAGTTCAAGCGCAGCTACGATGCCAACCAGCCGCTGGCGGACGCGCTGCCGAGCGTCGCCCAGGCTGGCGGCGTGCGCTATGCAGGCATGGGCCTGCGCGACCTGTGCGATGAACTGCACCGCTGTTATCGCGACCACGCCACGGCGAAGGCAATGAAGCGCATGTACACGGTGCTGCCGGAGATCGCCATACGCCCGGCCGATGCCTATGCGCAGCTGGTGCGCGGCGAGGTCGAGGCGGTGCCTATCGATCGGTTGGAAGGGCGCATTGCCGCGGTGATGCTGGTGCCATATCCGCCAGGAATTCCGCTGATCATGCCAGGCGAACGGTTCACCGAATCGACCCGTTCCATACTCGATTACCTGGCCTTCGCCCAGAGTTTCGAGCGCAACTTCCCCGGCTTCGATTCGGACGTCCATGGCCTGCAGGTGCGCGAGGTAGACGGGCAGAAGCGCTACACCGTGGAATGCTGCAAATGACCGTCCGGCTACTGACAGAAGTGACATACATCGCTGTATGAAAAGTAGAACTATCCTTGTGCGCATCGGTAAAGGGAGAAATTGAGGAAAAAGGGAGGTTTCCCCCATGCGCTGTCCCGTGACGTTGCCGAACGAGAGCGAGCGCCTGAGCACGCTCTCTGACTATGGATTCGACGACGAAAGCCTGCTGCCGAGCCTCGACCCGGTAGTGCAGATCGCCGTGCGCATGTTCGACATGCCGGTCGCGGCGGTGAACATGATCGGCAGTGACCATGTGTTCTTCGCCGCCGCCACCGGTATCGGTGAGGTCGACATGGGGCGCGACGTGTCCTTCTGCGCCCACGCCATCACCCAGGACGGTGTGATGGTGGTGGGCGATGCCAGCCGCGACGAGCGCTTCCACGACAACCCGCTGGTGACCGCGCCCAATGGCGTGCGTTTCTATGCCGGCGTGCCGTTGCTGTCGGTGGAAGGGCAGGCGCTGGGCGCGCTGTGCATCATCGATAGCCAACCCCACGAGGATTTCTCCCGCGAGGACTGCGAGCGCCTCCGTGAGCTGGCGCGAATGGCGGCCGATCGCCTGGAGTTGCGCCGCATCGAGGTCGCCTCGGCGCGTACCCGGCCGCTGTTCGAAGAGTATGCCGGCACCTCGCCGACGCCCGTGGTGTGGTTCGACTGCTGGGGGGAAATCGGCGCCTGGAACGAAGCCGCCGCCAACCTGTTCGGCTATGACCTGGCCGAGGGCAGCGGTCAGGCGTTCGAGCTGCTGCTTCCCGAGCGCAATCGTTCTTTTTTCCGCGCGCTGATCAGCGGGGCGAGCGATGCCACGTCCCTGGATGGCGTGGCCGTTCCCGGCGAAATCGTTGGCGTCCGCAAGGACGGCAGCGAGCTGGCCCTGGGGCTGACCCTGTTCAGCTGGACGGAGAAGGGCAAGCTCAAGTTCGAAGCCGTGCTCAAGGACCTCACCGCGCGTCAGCTCGAAGAGGAAGCGTTGCGCCAGTTGGCCAGTGTCGACGTGCTGACCGGGCTGGCCAACCGAGGCCAGTTCTACCGGCGTACCGAAGAGGTGCTGGTGCAGTCGCACCCTGCGGCCGTGCTGATGATCGACCTGGACGGCTTCAAGGATGTCAACGACTCCCTCGGCCATGCCGTGGGCGACGGCATCCTGCGTCAGGTTGCGTCGCGCCTGGTTCGCCTGGCCAGCGGCACCGCGACGGTGGCGCGCATCGGTGGTGACGAATTCGCCATCCTCGAACCCAACCTGATTTCCCCTGAACATGCGATGCGCTTGGCCCAGGCGGTCATCGCGAGCATCGCCGAGCCCATCGTTATCGATGCCCATGAAGTGCGGGTCGCCGCCAGCTGTGGCGTGGCGCTCGCGCCGCTGCATGCGCAGGAAGCGCTGGACCTGGTGGGCGACGCCGATCTTGCGCTGTTCAAGGCCAAGAGCAGCGGGCGCAGCCATGCCTTCGTGTTCGTCCCGGCGTTGAAGATGGAGGCGGCCGCGCGGCATCTGTACGGCATGGAGCTGCACCGCGCCGTGGCCAATGGCGAATTCCTGTTGTTCTACCAGCCCCAGGTCAGCCTCCGGGACGGCTCGCTGCGCGGCGCCGAGGCGTTGATCCGCTGGCAGCACCCGCAACGGGGACTGTTGTCCCCGGCGGCGTTCCTGCCCTCGCTCGAAGGTGGTCCGCTGGCCGCCATCGTCGGTGCCTGGATTCTCGACGAAGCCTGCGCCCAGGCGGCGTATTGGCGGCGAAACGGGGCGCCGGAGTTGCGCATGGGGGTCAACCTATTCGGTGCGCAGTTCCGCATGGGCAACCTCGTCACCCAGGTGCTGGAGGCCTTGGAGCGGCACGGCCTGCCCGCCGAGGCGCTGGAGCTGGAAATTACCGAGAACATCGTCCTCAACCACGATGATGTGGTGCTCAGTGCGCTGCACAGCCTGCGTTCCCAAGGCGTGGGTATCGCCTTTGACGACTTCGGCACCGGCTATGCGTCGCTCAGCCTGCTGAAGACCTATCCGCTGTCGCGCATCAAGATCGACCGCACCTTCGTCAACGGCATGCTGGAAACCCAGCAGGACCTCTCGGTGATCCGCGCCATCCTGGACATGGCGCGCAGTTTCAACCTGGAGACCATCGCCGAAGGCATCGAGACCTCGGCCCAGCGCGACCGCCTGCGCGCCGAGCGTTGCACCGAAGGGCAGGGGTACCTGTTCGCCAAGCCGATGCCATCGCTGCAGTTCGAGCAGTTGTATGGCATTGGCGGGCGGCAGGTCGGCTCGACGGGATAGCCGCGGTTTTTCTGCTGCTCCATTGACCGGGCGGGGCGAAATTGCGCGAAACGCGCGCTGTCGCCCTGCAAAACGGTTTCCTCCTTTGCCCGGCGCTGTCTACCCTGTAGGACAGATTGGCGCTTTGCGTGCGATCAGGCTGGTTTTGCCTGGAAGCAAAGCACCGCAATACAGGGTCGAGTCGCGGGCTTCTAAGGAGCGCAGATGGCGGAAGCGAAAAAGGGCAGCATGGGATTCTGGAGCTGCACTGCGCTGGTGGTTGGCAATATGGTCGGCTCGGGCGTGTTCCTGTTGCCCTCGAGCCTGGCGGCATTTGGCGGGCTCAGCCTGTTCGGCTGGCTGGTATCGAGCACCGGCGCGGTGCTGTTGGCCTTCACCTTCGCCCGGCTGGCCCGGCTCAATCCCGGTGCCGGTGGCCCCTATGCCTATACCCGCGATGGATTCGGCAGCTTCGCCGGCTACCTGTGCGCCTGGACCTACTGGAAGGCAGCGTGGATCGGCAATGCCGCCATCGCCGTCACCCTGGTGGGTTATCTGCGGGTCTTTATCCCGGCGCTTGCCGATCCGATCCTGATGGTCGCCGTCGCCATCGGCGCAATCTGGCTGTGCACCCTGATCAACCTGCGCGGCATCACCGCTTTCGCTGTGGTGCAGAATTGCCTGACCGCGCTGAAGCTGATCCCGCTGCTGCTGGTGGGTATCCTCGGCTGGTTCCACTTCAACCCCGATTACCTGACCATCCCCGCGCCGAGCGAGCTGCCGGGCATGGGCTATGCCCAGGCTATCGCCACCACGGCGGCGTTGACGCTGTGGTCGTTCATCGGCCTGGAATCGGCCACCGTGCCGGCGGACGACGTGCGCGATCCGAAGAAGACCATTCCCCGCGCCACCTTGTTCGGCACCTTGGCGGCCGCTTCCGTGTACATCCTGTCGATCACGGCCGTACAGGGGCTGATGCCGCCGGAAGTGCTGGCCAAATCCACCTCGCCCTTCGCCGATGCCGCGCGCATCCTCTTGGGCGACTGGGGCTACTACCTGGTGGCTGGCGGCGCAGTGATCGCCTGCCTGGGCGCGCTCAACGGCTGGGTGTTGCTGCAGGGGCAGATTCCCGTGGCGCCGGCGCGTGACGGCCTGTTCCCGGAATCCCTGGGCAAGCTCAACAAGAACGGCGCGCCGGCCAACGGCCTGCTGGCGTCGGGCTTGCTGGTGACGGCGCTGGTGATGGTCGACGGCCATGGCGAGCTGGTGGAGGTCTTCAACGTCATCATCCTGCTCGGCACCATGACCGGTGTCGTGCCGTACGCCTTCTGTACCGCTGCGCTGCTGCAGCTGTTGGCGGTGAAACCGGAGTCCTTCTCCCCGCGTTCGCGCCCGCAGGTATTGGCCATCGGTTGCCTGGGCTTCCTCTATTCGCTGTGGGCGCTGTACGGCACCGGCGAGCAGGCGATCTTCTGGGGCTTCCTGGTGTTCATGGCCGGTATCCCGATGTACACCTGGCGCCAGTACCGAAACCGCGCCCAGGGATTGCCGCTGGCGGCGGGCGACTGATTGCCGCGCTCTTGAGGCTTTCGCCCGATCAGGCACTTGCTGGCTTGATTGCTGGCCAATTCGCGTCCGATGCCGTGGCCTGTGTCACAGACCACGGCATCGACTTTTGGTCTTGCCTTGTTATAGTGACGCGATTTCCGACATCTATTTCCCACGCGAAAAAGCGACACAAATAAGAACTGTTGGCCCGGGCTCCAGCGGCAGGGTGCCGTACCCAGATGTGAAGCAGGGCAATCCCGAGGACATCCCCGTGACCGAATACAAAGCTTTCCGCGTTGAACTGGCGGACAAGATCGCCCATGTGCAGATCAATCGTCCGGAAAAGATCAACGCTATGAACGCCGATTTCTGGAAGGAAATCATCGAAATCTTCCAGTGGGCTGACGAAACGGATGAAGTCCGCGTGGTCGTGCTCAGCGGCGCCGGCAAGCATTTCTCCGCCGGTATCGACCTGGCGCTGCTGGCCCAGGCCGGTAGTCAACTGAGCAAGGACGTCGGCCGCAACGCCCGCGTCCTGCGCAAGACCATCCTGCAGCTGCAGGGCTCCTTCAATGCCGTGGACAACTGCAGCAAGCCGGTCCTCGCCGCGATCCAGGGTTACTGCATCGGTGGCGCCATCGACCTCGTCTCGGCCTGCGACATGCGTTACTGCAGCAGCGACGCGCTGTTCTCCATCAAGGAGATCGACATGGGCATGGCCGCTGACGTCGGCACGCTGCAGCGCCTGCCGCGCATCATCGGTGACGGCATCATGCGCGAGCTGGCCTACACCGGCCGCAACGCCGATGCCGAGGAAGCCCGTCAGATCGGCCTGGTCAACCGCGTCTATGCCGACCACGCCGCGCTGCTCGACGGTGTGATGGAGATTGCCCGGCAGATCGCCGCCAAGTCGCCGATCGCCATCCGCGGCACCAAGGAAATGATTGGCTACGCCCGCGACCACCGTGTCGAGGACGGCCTGGAGTACATCGCCACCTGGAACGCCGCCATGCTGCAGTCCGCCGACCTGCAGACCGCCATGATGGCGCACATGAGCAAGAAGACTCCCGAGTTCGCCGATTGATGCCCTTCCACTCTTCTTGCGCGCAGGAGGCGCACTAGGCCGATGGTTACTGGAGCCACGTCCCTCAGTCTGGTCCGCGACGAGCTGTTCGCGACGATGGAAGAGGCCGAGCAGAACCTCGAGCACTTCATCGCCGAACGCGAGAACGGCAGCCTGCTGCAACATTCCGTCGAGTGCCTGAGCCAGATTCGCGGCACGCTGAACCTGATCGAACTGGCCGGCGCCGAACTGCTGGCCCAGGAAGCGCTCGACCTGGCTACCGACATTCCCGCCGGCGTCAGCGAGGACCGTGACGGCCAGTTGGCCGCCCTGGGCAATGCACTGTATGTGCTGCGCCGCTACCTCGAGAACCTGGAAGCCCATCGCCAGGAAATCCCCGAGTTGCTGCTGCCGGCGATCAACGACGTGCGCCAGGCCGCCGGCCAGCCGGCGCTGCCGGAGAGCTTCTTCTTCAGCGCCCGCCTGGACCTGCCGCGCCCGCTGCGGGCCGTCACCGCGCCAAAGGTGGATGATCGCGAGCGTGAAGTCCGCCGCCTGCGGCAGATGTACCAGGTCGGCCTGCTTGGGCTGATCCGCGAACAGAACCTCTATCCCAGCCTGAAACTGATGGGTCGTGCGCTGGGCAAGCTCGACGTGCTGCTGGGCAGCGTCGCGCGTACTCGCCTGTGCTGGGTCGGCGCCGGTGCGCTGGAAGCGCTGGTCGATGCGCAGATGCTGCCGCGCAAGACGCGCAAGCTGGTGTTCTCGCGCCTGGACCGCGAGCTCAAGCAGATGATCGCCAACCCGCAGTACGAAGCGCCGCGGCAACTGCTCAAGGAACTGCTCTACCTCACCGCGCTGGCCGATACCCAGGGACCGCTCGCCATGGAGCTGCGCCAGGTATTCGGCCTGGCATCGCTGCCGTTCACCGATCACCTGCTCGAAGACGAGTCCCAGCGCCTGTCCGGGCCTGGCCAGTCGGTGATGCGCTCGTTGTCGGTGGCGATCCGCGAGGAGCTCACGGCGGTGAAGGACCAGCTCGACCTGATCGAGCGCGGCGTGTCCCAGGCCGATGCGCTGGGCACCCTGCACACCCAGTTGGGCAAGCTGGCCAAGACCCTGGGCATGGTCGGCCTGAACTCCGCCTCCACATCGCTGCAGCACCAGCACGGCGTGGTCGCCGGCTGGGTGGCCAAAGGCGCGGTGGACGATCCGGTGGCGCTCAACTCACTGGCCGACGCGCTGCTGTACGTCGAAAGCATGGTCGGCAACCTGGAGCGCGGCGAACGCATGAGTGCGCGCCCGGCGCCGGTGGGGGAGGACGATTCCTTTGCCGTCCACCAGCTCGCCGAAGCGCGCATCGTGGTGATCGACGAAGCCCAGGCCGGCCTGGCGCTGGCCAAGCGCGCGATCACCGCCTACCTGGAATCCAATGGCGACAAGCTGCACCTTGCCAACGTTCCCACCAGCCTGCAGGCGGTGCGTGGCGGTCTGTGGTTCCTCGGTCAGGAGCGCGCGGCATTGCTCGTGGGGGCCTGTGCCGATTACATTCAGGGGCAGATGATCGAGACGACGCAGATGCCGTCCGAGCAGATGCTGGAAACCCTGGCCGACGCTCTGACCGGCCTGGAGTATTACCTGGAGGGTGGAGCCATGATGCGGCCTGAAGGCCAACCCGACGTCCTGGATGTCGCCAGCGAGAGCGTCAAGGCCCTTGGCCTGACGGTGGCCGCCTGATGCGCACCGGACGTTGGGAATCCTCGCTGTTCGAGATGGCGGCGAACGGTGGCTGGGCGCTCGCTCACTGCCAGCAGCAGTTCCTCGCCGACAGCAACGGCGTGCTGTTCCCCCGTGACTGGCTGAAGCGCCAGGACCTGTCAGTTCTGTCCGAACATGCTGTCGGCCAGTTCGATGGCGAGCCGGTGTACCTGCTGGAGATCGACCGTACCGACCCGCTGGAAGGCGCCAGCTGGATTGGCTTGCGCCAGTTCATGATGCAGGCCGAGGAAGACATCTTCGCCATGCTCGGCTTCGCCAGCCAGATCGGCATCTGGTGGCGGCAGAACCGCTTCTGCGGCAGCTGCGGCCAGCCCAACCAGCGCATGCCCCGCGACCGCGCCATGCATTGCCCCGCGTGCGAAATCCAGCGTTACCCGCTGCTGTCGCCGAGCATGATCGTGCTGGTGACCCGTGGTGATGAAGTGTTGCTGGCGCGCTCGCCGCGCTTCGTGCCGGGCATGTACAGCACCCTGGCCGGCTTCGTCGAGCCGGGCGAGTCGGTGGAGCATTGCGTCGCGCGCGAAGTGCGCGAGGAAGTGGGGATCGAGATTGGCAATATCCGCTACATGGGCAGCCAGCCCTGGCCGTTCCCGCATTCGCTGATGTTCGGCTACCACGCCGAGTACGTCAGCGGCGAGATCGTCATGCAGCCGGACGAAATCGAGGATGCCCGCTGGTTCCACGTCGACGAGCTGCCGCGCCTGCCGGCCGAGCGCTCCATCGCCCGCTACCTGATCGAGGTCTACCTGGCGCGCCGCGCCGGTCGTCCCGATCCCGTCCTGCCCGGCGGCGCCTGAGGCTTCAGGCGCCGACCACGGCTGTCAGGCTGCGCTGAACCAGTGCTGCCAGGCCAGGCGCACGGTCAGCGCCAATACCACCAGGATGAACACCGGACGGATGAACTTGGCGCCGCCGCCGATCGCCGTGCGCGCGCCGAAATAGGCGCCGACCATCAGTGAGCTGCCCATGCACAAGCCGAGCAGCCAGACCACTTGCCCCGAAGCGATGAACACCGCCAGCGCCACGATGTTGCTGACGAAGTTCATGCTGCGCGCTACGCCGCTGGCGCGCACCAGGTCCAGGGGGTACATCAGCAGCGTGCTGACGGTCCAGAAGGCGCCGGTGCCGGGGCCGGCCACGCCGTCGTAGAAGCCCAGGCCGAGACCTTGAGGCCACTGGCGGCGCTGGGCGATGCGCGGGTTGGCGTCCAGCGGCGCCTCGGGCGTCTTACCGAACAACAGGTACAGGCCGCAGCCGAACACCACCACCGGCAGCATGCGGTTCAGCCATTCCGCCGGCATCAGGTGCGCAGCCCAGGCACCCAGCGCGGCGCCGATGGCCGTGGCGATCAAGCCCTTGCGCCACTTGCGCGGCTCGAACAGCTTGCGGCGGTAGAAGGTGTGGCTGGCCACGGCGGCGCCAAAGGTCGAGCTCAGCTTGTTGGTACCCAGCGCCAGGTGTGGCGGGACGCCAGCGGTGAGGAGGGCGGGGATGGTCAGCAGCCCACCGCCGCCAGCGATGGCGTCGATGAAGCCGGCGAGGAAGGCGACGCCGGCGAGGATGAGCAGGGTGCTGGGATCTACGACGAGTTCGAAGGGCATGGGTTCGGCCTTGTTCAGGAGCCCGATGCGCCGCTCCTTTGTAAGGAGTGGCTGGCAGGAAAACGTTAACGGGCCCGAAAGCTGCAACGGTCTGGCTGGCCGCGCAGGTACGCGGTGCGCATAATGCCGGCAATTCTACGAGGAAGGAACTCATTCGATGCAGTACGACGGTCTGGCCTGGGTCGTGGCCTTCCTGGCGTTGCTGGCTCTGCTGCTGGCGGCGCGCATTCTGTTCGACCGTCACTGGTTCCTCGGCTGGCTGCGTGGCACCGCCGGCCTGTTGTTCGGCGCACTCGCCGTGCTGGTGGCGCTGGTGGCCTGGGATCTGCGCAGCTATGAGCCGCTGCCCCAGGATCGCCCCCTGGCGACGCTGAGTTTCCACCGGGTGGCGGATCAGCGCTTCGAGGTGACGCTGCTCGAAGGCGCGCAGGAGCGCCGTGTCGAGTTGGCCGGCGATCTTTGGCAACTGGATACCCGTGTCCTGGAGTGGAAGGGGTTGGCGCGGCTGATCGGCCTGGCGCCGGGCTATCGCCTGCAGGACCTCAGCGGCCGCTTCCTGGCCGTGGAGCAGCAGGCCATGGGGCGCAAGGTACCGCTGGCTTCCGATATCCTGGGCATCGACCTCTGGCGCTGGCTGCGGGACGGCCAGCACGACCTGCTGACCTTCGTGCCAAAGGCGGGCAGGGTGAATTACCTGCCGATGGCCGATCAGGCGGTGTTCGCCGTGCGCTATGGCGCGGGTGGGCTGACGGCGGAGCCGATGAATGCCGCGGCGATCCAGGCGCTCAAGGATTGGCAGTGAGTGTAGGAGCGGATTCATCCGCGATTTCTTCACGGCGGATGCCGATCGCGGACGGAGTCCGCTCCTACGTGAATTGATATTTCACACCTATGAAAAAGGGAGCCAATCGGCTCCCTTTTTCGTTTCCGCGAAAAGCCTTACGCGAGGAAGCCGCCGTCCACGTTCAGCGTTACGCCGGTGGTGTAGCTGGAGGCATCGCTGGCGAGGTACAGCACGGCGCCGGCCATTTCGCTCGGGTCGGCTACGCGCTTGAGCGGGATGCGCTGCAGAGCAACGTTGCGGATGGCGTCGTTGCTCACCAGCGCCGAGGCGAACTTGGTGTCGGTCAGGCCCGGCAGCAGAGCGTTGCAGCGGATGTTGAACTGCGCGCATTCCTTGGCGAAGACCTTGGTCATGCTGATCACCGCAGCCTTGGTCACCGAGTAGATGCCCTGGAACTCGCCCGGGGTGACGCCGTTGACCGAGGCGACGTTGATGATGCTGCCGCCGCCATTGGCCTTCATCAGCTTGCCGCCTTCGATGGACATGAAGTAGTAGCCGCGGATGTTCACGTCGACGGTCTTCTGGAAGGCCGACAGGTCGGTGTCCAGCACGTTGCAGAATTGCGGGTTGGTGGCGGCGTTGTTGACCAGGATGTCCAGGCGGCCGAACTGCTCGCGGATCTGCGCGAAGACGGCCTGGATCTGTTCCATCTCGCCGATGTGGCAGGCGATTGCGGTGGCCTTGCCGCCGGCGGCATTGATCTCGTCAGCCACGGCCTGGCAGCCATCGATCTTGCGGCTGGATACGATCACGTGGGCGCCCTGTTGGGCCAGCAGCTTGGCGATGGCTTCGCCGATGCCGCGGCTGGCGCCGGAAACGAAGGCGATCTTGCCGTCGAGGTCGAACAGTTGGGTCTTGGACATGGGAGTTCTCCTTATTCTCTAGCGCCGTTACAGGCGGGACTTGCCGATGACCTGCAGGCTCACCTGTTCCAGCAGCTTGTTGGCGTGGATAAAGGTGGCGAAGCGCTTGTCCTGGGTCTGGCCGTGGAAGAAGCGGTAGTAGATCTGCTGCATGATGCCGGCCAGGCGGAACAGGCCGTAGGTGTAGTAGTAATCGAGGTTGTCGATCTGGATGCCGGCGCGCTCGGCGTAGTAGTCGGCGAACTGCTGGCGGGTCAGCATGCCCGGCTCGTGGCTGGGCTGGCGGCGCAGCATCTGCATCGGCTGCGGGTCGCCCGCTTCGATCCAGTAGGCGAGGGTGTTGCCCAGGTCCATCAGCGGATCACCGATGGTGGTCATCTCCCAGTCGAGCACGCCGATGATCTGCATCGGGTTGTTCGGGTCGAGGATGACGTTGTCGAAGCGATAGTCGTTGTGCACGATGCCCGGCTTGTGGTGGTCGGCCGGCATCTTCTCGCGCAGCCATACCTTCACCTGTTCCCAGGCCGGCGCGTCGGGGGTCAGGGACTTCTCGTAGCGATCGATCCAGCCGCCGATCTGGCGCTGCACGTAGCCCTCGGGCTTGCCCAGGTCACCCAGGCCGCAGGCGTTGTAGTCGACGTTGTGCAGGTCGACGAACTTGTCGATGAAGCTCTTGCAAAGGGCGGTGGTCTTCTCGGCATCGAGGTTCAGCTCCTTGGGCAGGTCGCTGCGCAGGATGATGCCGTTGACCCGCTCCATGACGTAGAACTCAGCGCCGATCACCGATTCATCGGTGCAGTAGGCGTACGCCTTGGGGCAGTAGGGGAAGCCGTCCTTGAGCTGGTTCAGGATGCGGTACTCGCGGCCCATGTCGTGGGCCGACTTGGCCTTCTTGCCGAACGGCGGGCGGCGCAGGACCAGTTCCTGGTTGTCGTACTGGATCAGGTAGGTCAGGTTCGACGCGCCGCCGGGGAACTGGCTGATGCGCGGCTGGCCCTGCAGGCCGGGAATGTGGTCCTTGAGGTAGCCGTCGATCACGGCGGCATCGAGTTCTTCGCCTTCGCGGGAGCGGATGGTCTGGTCGGTCAACGACATGCTGGTCCCTTCTTGTACTGGGCTTGTACGGGTCATCGCACCGCAGCGAAGGCGGCGGGCAAGGGTGGCGCGCAAGGTGGCGTCGTGCTCTTGCCTGATGGGTAATGGCTGAATCAGGCAGGGCAATGATGGCGCCGGGTGATCATTGGCTAATCTAATGTCGGCCTCTGCCGCTCACAAGCACGATAGGACGTTATTGGCGTCCGTGTTGCACCCCGATCAAGCTGCCTGATTCGCGGGCCAGAGCGGGGCGCAGGCATAAAAAAACCGGAGCCAGGGACTCCGGTTTTTCATGCTGCGTGGGCAGGTTCTCTCGGATCAGACCGGGAACAGTTCGCCCAGCTTCATCGCCAGCATCATGTCGCCTTCGGCGCGCAGCTTGCCAGCCATGAAGGCTTGCATGCCGTCGGTTTCGCCGCTGGTGATGCCCTTGAGGGTCTCGCTGTCCATGATCAGGGTGACGTTGGGGGACTCGGCGTCGCCCTGTACGACTTCGCAGGTGCCGTCCTTGACGACCAGGTAGTGGTTGTCGCCGTCTTCGATGTTGAACTGGAACACCAGATCCAGGCCGGCGGCCGCGCTGGCGTTGAACTTGCTCTTCATGGTGGAAACGATGTCAGCAACACTCATGGTTCTATTCCTTTTCTAGGTTTTCTCGCGCGACGCTCGGCGCCGCAATGGGCCGGTACTCAACGATAGGTGATGAGTTCCGGCGCCTTCAACAGTTCCAGATGCACGTGACTGTTGAAGGAAGCCAGGGCCACTTCGCTGCCGCGGAACTTCAGGCGGTTGAGCGAGGTGTTGACGATCTGCCAGTTGAGCTCGAAGGCGTTCAGCGCCGGAATGCCGGTCACCTGCTGGAGTACCGCGGTGATGGTGCCGCCGGAGGTGAATACGCCGATGTTGTCCTTGCCGCTGGCCGACTCCAGCAGGCGCTTCATGCCGCCGTGCACGGTGTCGAGGAATTCGGCCCAGCTGACCAGCCCATCCTTGTCGTGGTCGCCGGAAACCCAGCGGGCGATCACGGTGGAGAACAGGCGCTGGAATTCGGCGCGGTGGTCGGCGGCGTTGCGCATGATGTGCAGGGCTTGCGGCTCGATTTCCAGCAGGTCCGGCAGGTGCGCGCGGATCACTGCGTCGGCTTCGAATTCGTTGAAGGCGGAATCGATTTCCAGGGTTGGCGTGTCGATCCCCGCTTCGTTCAGCCGGCCCATCACCGCTTCGGCGGTATGACGCTGGCGGCGCAGGTCGCCGGCGACGCAGCGATCGAAGCGCAGGCCCAGGCTGGCCAGGTGCTCGCCAAGGATTTGTGCCTGGCGCACGCCGGTGTCCGAGAGCACATCGTAATCGTCGGCACCGAACGAAGCCTGGCCATGTCGAATCAGGTAGATGCTTCCCACGCGCAGTATCCCGGCAGGGCTGAAAGTTCCGGCGAGGTTATGAGGATCACCTGGGGCTGTCAACGAAAAAACATACGCTTGTTTGAATGCTATTCGCTGGACTGATACAGCGGTTTGCCAGCGCTGGTGGCGGGCCGGCGGCGTGGGTATGCTTGCGGGATTCACAGCGCTTGTCTCGCGTGCGCGAACAGAATTGTAAAAGGGGATGTGAGTGGAGTTTCTAGCGGATTACGCAGGTTTCCTGGCCAAGACCTTCACCGTGGTGGTGGCCATCGTCATCGTCCTGGTCGTGATCGCCGCATTGCGCGGTCGCGGCCGTCGTGGTGGCAGCGGGCACCTGGAGGTGCACAAGCTCAACGACTTCTACAAGGAGCTGCGCGAGCGCCTGCAGCACAGTGTGCTGGAGAAGGCCAAGCTGAAGGCCCTGCGCAAGTCCGAGGCGAAAAGCCTGAAGGACGCGAAAAAGAAGAAGGGCGGCGAGAAGAGCCGCGTCTACGTGCTCGACTTCGATGGCGACATCAAGGCCTCGGCCACCGAGCACCTGCGTCATGAAGTCACCGCGCTCCTGACCCTGGCCACCTCGCGCGACGAAGTGGTACTGCGCCTGGAGAGCGGCGGCGGCATGGTCCATGGCTATGGCCTGGCCGCATCCCAGCTGGCGCGCATCCGCCAGGCCGGCGTGCCGCTGACCGTCTGCGTCGACAAGGTCGCGGCGAGCGGCGGCTACATGATGGCCTGCATCGGCGAGCGCATCCTGTCTGCGCCGTTCGCCATTCTTGGCTCCATTGGCGTGGTGGCGCAGCTGCCCAACGTCAATCGTCTGCTGAAGAAGCACGACATCGACTTCGAGGTGCTCACCGCTGGCGAGTACAAGCGCACCCTGACCGTGTTCGGCGAGAACACCGACAAGGGTCGCGAGAAGTTCCAGGAAGACCTGGAAACCACCCATGAACTGTTCAAGCGCTTCGTCGTTCATTATCGCCCGCAACTGGCCATCGACGAGATCGCCACCGGCGAGGTCTGGCTGGGCCAGGCGGCGCTGGGCAAGAAACTGGTCGACGAGCTCAAGACCAGTGACGAATACCTGGCCGAACGCGCCCGCGAGGCGGATGTCTACCAGCTCAGTTATGTGCAGAAGAAGTCCATCCAGGAGCGCTTCGGCGTGGGCGTCAGCGGCGTGATCGATCGCGTGCTGGTGACCTGGTGGGACCGCCTGGGCCGCAGCCGTTTCTGGCAGTGACTCTTCTGGCAATGATTGGGCGTCGGGCGCTGGGATCGCGCCCGTTCTGAATTCGAAAGAGGAGGGTCGAGATGAGTGCATTCAAGGCGTTGTGGGTCACGGAAAGCGCGCACGGCGTGCATGACCTGCAGGTGGCCGAGCGGCAGGTTGCCGATCTGCCGGCGGGCGAAGTGCTGGTGCGGGTGAAGTATTCCTCGCTGAACTACAAGGATGCGCTGTCCGCCAGCGGCAACCGTGGCGTCACCCGCAAGTACCCGCATACGCCCGGCATCGACGCCGCCGGCGTGGTGGAAGAGTCCTCGGTGGGCGAATTCGCCGCTGGCGACGAAGTTATCGTTACCGGCTATGACCTGGGAATGAACACGCCGGGCGGTTTCGGCCAGTACATCCGCGTGCCCGCGGCTTGGCTGATCAAGCGCCCGCAGGGCCTGTCGCTGCGCGAATCGATGATCCTCGGCACCGCCGGCCTGACCGCTGCGCTGTGCGTCGACAAGCTGGAGCGCGCCGGCGTCACGCCGTCCGCCGGCCCGATCCTGGTCACCGGTGCCACCGGCGGCGTGGGCAGCATCGCGGTGATGCTGCTGGCGCAACTGGGCTACACCGTGGCTGCCGCCACCGGCAAGCTGGAGCAGGCCGAACTGCTGAATCGTCTGGGCGCGCGGCAGATCCTCGACCGCGCCACCGTTTCCGACGGCGTCGACAAGCCGTTGCTGCGCGAGCAGTGGGCCGGTGCGGTGGATACCGTGGGCGGCGACATTCTGTTCAACGTGGTCAAGTCGCTGCAGTACGGCGGCAGCGTCGCCTGCTGCGGCCTGACCGCCGGCGCCGCCTTCAAGGCCACCGTGCTGCCGTTCATCCTGCGCGGCGTGAACCTGCTGGGCGTGGACTCGGTGGAGCTGCCGCTGGTGGTCAAGGCTTCCATGTGGGACAAGCTGTCCCTGCAATGGAAGCTCGACAACCTCGAAGCGGCCGTCCGCGAGGTCAAACTCGACGAACTGCCGGCCGCCATTCATCAGATCCTCGCCGGAAAGCTGGTCGGCCGGGTGCTGGTGAATCTGGACTGATGCCCGTGCCGGGCCTGGGTATCAGCCCAGGTCCGGCAGCAGGTAATCCGCCCACAGCGAATCGGCGAACTGACTTCGGAAGAAGCCGAAATGGCCGATGCGCTTCACGCCGATATCCTCCGGCGCGATTCTCTTCAGAGTCTTCGGCGAGCCACGGTAGAAACCGTGCAGCGACTCGGTATTGCGCCCGGACATCATCTCGTCGTCGGTGAAGGAGATGGAGGTGATCGGTGTGCTTACCGAGGAATACGCCTCGCGCACCGCACCGCCTTCCGCGCCCACCGAATACTCCGGGTCCAGGCACCAGCGCCGCCATTGCTCGATCACCCCGCGCGGCAGGTCGCCGACCACACCCAGGCGCTTGCCGGGGAAGTAGCCCAGCAGCGGCGTGATCGTCGGTGCCAGCAGGTACCAGAGCAGCCAGGCCTTGTGCCGCAGGCCTTTGGTGTTTTCGCGCCAGTAACCGCTTCCGGTGGCGATGGTGAAGGCGTGGTGGATGCGCTCGGTGCCACGCACGAAGGGCAGGATCTGCCCGCCGAGGCTGTGGCCGATCCAGTACACCGGCAGGTCGCCTGCGGCCTCGACCACGGCGTCGAGCATGGCACTGCAATCCAGGTTGCCCCAGGCGACGATGTTGACGTCCAGGTCACGCAGGTGCCCGGCGCGGGATTTGCCCATGCCGACATAGTCGAAGGTGACTGTGAGGTAGCCACGCTCGGCCAGCCAGTTGGCGAAGGCCGTGTAGAAGCGCTGCTCGACGCCCATGGCGGGAACGATCAGCACCGCTCCGCGGGCTTCGCCGGGTGGGTAGTACCAGTGGCTGGAGAGGCTTTGGCCATTGCCGTTGTCCAGCGGGCGGGGAAGCGGTGTGATCATGGCGCGGTCCCTCAGGCCTGGCTGATGTACATGGTGATGTCGGCGCGGAAGACCTTCTTGTCACCGACGTAGGCGAGCACCGGGACGATGATGTCGCCTTCCTGGTTCCAGTCCACCGCGCGGCCATCGGCCACGGCGCGTACGTCACCGTCGGCCTTGGCCAGGTATTCCACGGTCATGCCGCGGGGGATCCAGCGACGGCCCTTGGGGATCGACACGTCGGTCATGGTGCCGGCGGCCAGTTCGGCGGCGTTGCACAGGGCGATGGCGTGCACGGTGCCGATGTGGTTGAGCACCTCGCGGCGCTTGGGGAAGGTCACTTCCGCGTAGCCTGGGCGCAGCTCGACGAACTGCGGGGCGATGCTGGCGAAGTAGGGGGCGACCTGGCCGATCATGGCGCTGAACTGCGCGGGGCCGGCCTGCTGGTACATTTGCATCATCTGACTCATGGCAACTCCGGGGCAAAGCGGATTGAAGATGGATGCGCGCCCAGGCAGTATACGAAGACTAGAAATTAATTCTAGAAAAATATTCTAGAATTCTGTTCGAGCGGTTTTTCCAACAGGAACCCCATGGCCCGACCTTCCCGCAAAGACGACATCCTCCAGGCCGCGCTGGCCTGCTTCAGCGAATCCGGCGTGGACGCCACCACCATCGAGATGATCCGCGACCGCTCCGGTGCCAGCATCGGCAGCCTGTATCACCACTACGGCAACAAGGAGCGCATCATCGGCGCGCTGTACCTCACGGGTGTCGGTCAATACGCAGCGCTGCTGGATGCCGGCATTGAGGAGGGAATGAGCGCGGAGGCCTGCGTGAAGCTGTTCGTCACCTGCTACGTCGATTGGGTAGCGGCCAACCCGGAGTGGGCGCGTTTCATCCTGCACAGCCGAGGCCGCGTCGAAGCGGGGGAAGTGGGCGAGGCGTTGCGCGAGGCCAACCGCGAACAGGGCCGCCGCATTGCCGGGCTGCTCGCCGAGCATCGCAAGGCCGGCGCCTTCAAGGAGCTTGCGCCGGAGCTGTTCAATTCGGTGGTGATCGGGCCGAGCCAGGACTACGCGCGCAACTGGCTGGCCGGTCGCACGCGGGTGGACCTGATCGATTGCCGGGATCAGCTGGCGCAGATCGCCTGGGACAGCGTGCGGGCCTCATAGCTCTTGTAGGAGCGGAGCTTCTCCGCGATCCGGCCGGCAGGCCGGCGTCCTTATCTGAACGGCTGTATCGGCTTTGCCGGGATTTCGCGGAGAAGCTCCGCTCCTACAACAAGCTATTCGCGTAACCCTCCGAAAACGAAAAAGCCCCGCAATGCGGGGCTTTTTCTTGTCGCTGAATCAGCTCTGCCGGATCAGGCCAATTGGCGGCGACGGAACAGCGGTTGCGGCTGGGTCACCGAGGTCTGGTAGACCTCGCTGAAGTCGTCCAGGCCAGCCAGCGCCGCTTGCGGGTCGCGGTCGGCGCGGATGGCGTAGGCGTCGAAGCCACAGCTCTGCATGAAGAACAGCTGGTCGCGCAGGACATCGCCGATGGCGCGCACTTCGCCCTTGTAGCCGAAGCGCTCGCGCAGCAGGCGCGCGGTACTGAAGCCGCGACCGTCGGTGAAGGCGGGGAAGTTCACGGCGATCACCTGGAAGTTACCCAGGTCGTCGGCGATGGCTTCGGGCTCTTCGTCCGCATCCAGCCACACGCCCAGGCCGCCGTCGCGGCCGCGCAGGGCCGGGCCGTGTTCCAGCCACAGGTTCAGCGGGATGATCACGTCGTCGCAGTTGGGCACGGTTTCCAGGGTCGCGTCCTTGGGCAGCAGGTGCCAGCGGTCGTCGACGACCTCGCGGTTCTTAATGATTCGCTGCATATACGCGCTCCTTGAAGAGGTCGATGCCGATGCGACGGTAGGTATCGAGGAAGCGTTCCTCATCGGTGCGCTGTTCAACGTAGACCTTGATGATCTTCTCGATCACGTCGGCCATCTGCTCCTGGGCGAAGGACGGGCCGAGGATCTGTGCCAGGCTGGCGTCGCGGCTGGCGCTACCGCCGAGGGATACCTGGTAGAACTCCTCGCCCTTCTTGTCCACGCCGAGGATGCCGATGTGGCCGACGTGGTGGTGACCGCAGGCGTTCATGCAGCCGGAGATGTTCAGGTCGATGTCGCCGATGTCGAACAGGTAGTCGAGATCGTCGAAGCGACGCTGGATGGCTTCGGCCACCGGGATCGACTTGGCGTTGGCCAGGGAGCAGAAATCGCCGCCCGGGCAGCAGATGAGGTCGGTCAGCAGGCCCACGTTCGGGGTGGCGAAACCGCTCTCGCGCAATTCGCCCCAGAGGGTGAACAGCTGCGCCTGCTCGACGTCGGCGAGGATGATGTTCTGGTTATGGCTGTTGCGCACTTCGCCGAAGCTGAAGCGATCGGCGAGGTCGGCGATCACGTCCAGCTGCTTGTCGGTGACGTCGCCCGGCGCCACGCCGGTGGGCTTGAGCGACAGGGTCACGGCGACATAGCCGGGCTTCTTGTGGGCGAAGGTATTGCGGCTGCGCCAGCGGGCGAAGCCGGGGTGTTCGGCGTCTAGCTGGGCGAGGGCGGCGTCCTGGTCTTCCAGGGCCTGGTAGGCCGGGTCGACGAAGTGGGCGGCCACGCGCTGCAGTTCGGCGTCGGTCAGGGTGCTCGGGCCGTCCTTCAGGTTCGCCCATTCGGCGTCGACCCGCTGGGCGAAGACTTCCGGCGTCAGTGCCTTGACCAGGATCTTGATGCGCGCCTTGTACTTGTTGTCCCGCCGGCCATAGCGGTTGTACACGCGCAGGATGGCGTCCAGGTAGGACAGCAGGTGCTTCCAGGGCAGGAATTCATTGATGAAGCTGCCGACGATCGGGGTACGGCCCAGGCCGCCGCCGACGGAAACGCGGAAGCCCAGTTCACCGGCGTCGTTCTGCACCGCTTCCAGGCCGATGTCGTGCACCTCGATGGCGGCGCGGTCGCTCACGGCGCCGTTGACGGCGATCTTGAACTTGCGCGGCAGGTGGGCGAACTCGGGGTGGAAGGTCGACCACTGGCGGATGATCTCGCACCAGGGGCGCGGATCGACGAGTTCGTCACGGGCGACGCCGGCGAACTGGTCGGTGGTGGTGTTGCGGATGCAGTTGCCGCTGGTCTGGATCGCGTGCATCTGCACGGTGGCCAGCTCGGCGAGGATTTCCGGCACGTCTTCCAGTTCCGGCCAGTTGTACTGGACGTTCTGGCGGGTGCTGATGTGCGCGTAGCCCTTGTCGTAGTCACGGGCGATCTGCGCCAGCTTGCGGACCTGCGTCGAGGACAGCAGGCCGTAGGGCACGGCCACACGCAGCATGGGCGCATAGCGCTGGATGTACAGGCCATTCTGCAGACGCAGCGGGCGGAATTCCTCGCCGGTCAGCTCACCCGCCAGGTAACGGTGGGTCTGATCGCGGAACTGCTTGACGCGATCTTCTACGATCCTCTGATCGTATTCGTCATATACGTACATGAATCTTCCTGCTGTCAGGCTATGCGCTTAGGCGTACTGCGTTTCCCAGCGCGCACGGCAACGCGCTCCACGCGGAGTGGGGCGCACGATACCAGTTCGGGAATATGCGCAAAAGTGATGTTTGAGTATATGGCGAGAACTTTCGGATCTAAGCCGCGCCAGGCCTGAAACACAGGCGTGGCGGCGGCTGGCGCCAAGGTGATCGTCCTGCTCTGCGCCGCGGTTTTTCAGCGGCGCAGCGGTTATCGATCAGGTGTCGCGGCCGTGGGCGGCGTCGCGCAGGTGCGAGGTATCGACGCGAACGAAGATCGAATCGCCGACGCAAGTCAGCACATCACCGGCGTAGACCTCGCAGATGATCCGGCTCTTGCGCCCGACCTCGCCCTCGATGTGGGCCTTGAGGGTCAACGGCACGCCCATGGGCGTCGGCTTGATGTACTTGATGCCTAGGTTGCCGGTGACGCAGTCGATGCGCGGCAGGCTGCCCGGCTCGCGGCCTTCGGCGCGGTAGTGGTAGGCCATGGCGGTCCAGTTGGAATGGCAGTCCACCAGCATGGCGATCAGGCCGCCGTAGACCAGTTCCGGCCAGCCGCAGTACTTGGCTTCGGGCAGATGCTCAGCGACGACGTGGATGCCGTCCTCGTGCCAGCGGCTCTTGATGTGCAGGCCGTGCGGGTTGCTGCCGCCGCAGCCATAGCAGACGCCTTCCGGCGCGACGGTGTCTTGCAGTGAGTCCACGTGCATGGTCCTTCCTTAATCCACTTGCTTGTTCTTGTTGCAGGATCGTGTCGAAACCGCAGCCTAACGGCTTTGGCGGCGAAGCGGAAAGGGACGGTGCCTTGAGGGGAGGGCGGAGCTGGTCTTAACTCTTGCCTGTGGTCCTTCAGCCAATAACGAGAAAATGGGGGAAACATGAGCGAAGAATCGTCCAACAAGACCAGTGACAGTGTCGTCGATGCCCGCGCCGCGTTCATCCTGATCCTGCTGGTGGTTGCCACCGCGGTGTTCTGGGTCAGCCATCAGTGACAGCGGTGCCGGCGGGTCGCACTGCGGCCCGCCCGGCGCCCACCTTCCTACATACCGGCGAAATGCAGCACCAGCTGCACCAGCCCGTAGAGCAGCAACACGAAGACCAGTGTGAAGAGAATGCCCATGGCGATGAAGTGACTGGGCTTGCCGTGGGTGAAGTCGCGCGCGCGGTTGCGCCCGCTCTGCACGCCGAAGGCCGCCGCCAGCACGCTGTGCAGCATCTGCCAGAAACTCGGTGGCTTGTTCTGTTGCTCATCCATCGTTCGTCCCTCCTTTGCTTTCAAGCCTAGCCCAGCGCTAAAGCTCGATTTGCGTCCACTGGCGCTTCTGCCACATCACCGCGAAGATCGCCGAGGACAGCCCGCGCTGCAGGATCTGCATGCTCCAGATCGCCAGCAGTCCACCGCCCAGCACCGGGCCGACCAGGTAGGCCAGCGGCAGGAAGAACAACCACTGGTTGCCCAGGCTGACCGCCATCACCGTGCGTACCGCGCCCGCGCCAAGCAGCGCCTGGGTCAGCACCAGCGCCGTGGCGTCGATCACCATGCCCATGCCGGTGAGCATCAGCGGCACGCGGCCCAGCTCGATCAGTGCGGGGTCGCTGACGAACAGGCCCAGGATGGCCCCGGGGAATATCCAGAACGGCGCACCCAGCAGCGCCAGCCCACACGCGGCTACTTTCACCACGTCCCAGCCCCAGCGGTGTGCGCTGTCGAAGTCGCGCTCGCCCATGCTCTGGCTGACCAGCGTGGTGGCCGCCATGCCCAGGCCGACGCCGGGGAGGATCAGGAACAGCGCCAGGTTGATCAGCACGTGGGCCACCGCCAGCTCGCGGGTGCCGACCTGGGCGATGATCCAGAACAGCAGGGTGATGCCGGCGGCGAAGAAGAACTGTTGCAGCGAGTTGGGCAGTGACAGGCGCAGCATGGTGCGGATGTCGCGCTCGCTCGGCAGTTGGGGGCGGAAGCCCTGGACGCGGGCATCGCGCCAGGTGATCCAGGCGTAGATCGCCGAGCCGATGTACAGCGCCAGCGTGGTGCCGAGCCCGCTGCCCACCGCGCCCATCTGCGGCAGACCGAACAGCCCATGGATCAGGCTGTAGCTGATCGCCGCGTTGGCCAGGTGCATGACCACCAGGGTGCGCATGTACATGCCCGAGCGTCGGGTGCCGTTCCAGTAGCCGCGGAAGGAGAAATTCAGACCCACCGCCAGCACCGAGAGCGCGCGCCACTCGAAATAGGGGACGCCAACCGCGAGGACGTCGGGATCGTGGGACAGCGCGCGGATGATGGGCTCGGCAAACAGCAGGCAGATCAGCGTGATCGGCAGCGACAGGCCCAATGCCACCAGCAGGCCGCAGTTGAGCGGCCCCGCCATGTCCTGCTGCCGGCCCTCGCCGCGGCGTCGTGCCACCAGTGCTTGTACGCCCGCCCCCAGGCCCATCACCAGGGAAATGGCGACGAAGTTCGCGTAGCTGCCGATGCCCACTCCGGCCAGGGACTTCTCCCCGAGGTGGCCGACCATGGCTGCGTCCACCAGGTTGAGCAGGCTCTGGCTGAGCATCCCGCCGATGATCGGCAGGCCCAGGCTGAGGATGTTCTGGAACCGCTGGCGCTCTAGCATGGCGTCTCTGGGCAGTGTGCTTCCGGCCTGTTGTGGGAGTTCGGCGCGCCTGTGCCGGTCAGGCGCCGCTGAAGGAAATCCTAGCCGAAGCGGTAACTCGACGCTCCGTTCTCATCGGAATCTACCTGCGTAAAACGCGGAAAGCACTTGCGGAAATTTCCGGTATTTGTGTGAGGTGCATCACGTTTCGGCCTTGGCGATGGGGGCCGGCGTACTACGCTGAATCTCAATTGACCAGGGCAAACCTGTGCGAAAGCCAGGGACGCAAAGCCACCGATCTACAGCCCGGAAGGGCCATGACCGCGGGGTTGCCAAGCTGGCCGGACGTTCGTCCGTGCCTTCTGCGAGCCGCGCGCTCGGCAATCTTCCTACGTCCCGGTGAGCCGCCTGATCAACGCTGTACGGGTTGATGGTTGTGGGTTGGCCAAAGGGAGCGCGCCGATGAATCAGCCGTATCAGGTCCAGTACACCTACGGGTTCGCCCGGATGGCCACGCGGGACCAGGTGGTCTTCAAGTCGATTGTCGGACTGCTCAGTGGCCGGACGCTGGCGCGTTGGGCTTATGTCGAAGGTGCCCAGGCCGATCTGCTGATCCAGGGGGAGGAAGGTGAGCCCCGCGTGCAGTTGCGCATCGCGGCAGGCGATCCGCTCTGGGTGCACTGGCCATTGCGCGCCAGCGAAGTATTCGATTGCCTGGAGCGTGCGGCACGCGCCATCGGCCATCGGCCCGCCGAGAGCAGTGGTGAAACCCTGCGCCTGAAGCACTGGCCCGCCGCTTCCTCGATGCAGGGCAATCCCCATTATCTGCGGCTCGCGACCTTGCTCTGCGCAAGATCGATGAGCCTGGAAGAGCTGTGCGAACGCTCTGGCGCTCCCCGTGCCGTGGCTGAAACCTTCCTCGGTCTGATGGCCACGCAGCAACTGTTGCTGCGCAGCGAGCCCGCGCCGGCCGCCAGTCCGCGTCAGGCCGTGGCGCCGGTGGGGCTGCTGGCGCGTATCCGTCGGCATCTGGGCCTGGACAGTGCCGCCGAGGCTGGCCGATGAGGGAGTACAAGATCCTCTTCACCGGCACCATGGGTGCCGGCAAGACCACCGCCATCGCCGCCATCAGCGACATCGAGCCGGTGAGCACCGATGTGCAGAACAACGACCCGAGCCTGGACAAGGCGCGCACCACGGTCGGCCTGGACTATGGCGAAGTGGTGCTGGGCCCCGACGAGCGCCTGCGCCTCTACGGCACTCCCGGCCAGGCGCGCTTCGCCTTCATGTGGGGCATCCTCGCCCGCGGCGCGCTGGGCCTGGTGATCCTGATCGACAACTCGCGGCCGGACCCGCTGGGCGACCTGCGGGTTTACCTGGATGGTTTCGCCGAGTGCCTCGCCGATGCCCCCTGCGTGATCGGTGTCGGACGCTTGCCGGGCCATCCCAGTCCGGGCCTGGACGACTACGCCAGCGCATTGGCCCGGGCGGGGCACACCTTCCCCGTGGTGGAAGTGGACGTACGCGAGGCCGAGCAGGTGCGCATGCTGCTCGACCTGCTCCTGCTGCAACTGGAATGCACGGTGGCCTGAGGCCTCTGGAGTCGACGATGGAACACGCCCTGACCGGTCTGCCCGAACGACTGCGCCTGGATGCGGAGCAGGCGCTGGACGAGCTCAGCGCCAGCCTCGGAAGGCTGAACGCCGCGGTGATCGCCACCACGGACGGCTTCGAAGTGGCCTCGCGCGCCGGCAAGGGGCTGGAAGTCTCCAAGCTGGCGGCGATGGCCTGCTCGATCTCGGCGCTCGGTGCGATGGTCGGCCAGGAGAGCGAGGTAGGCCCGCACCAGAACGTGATCGTCGAAGCCAACGAGGGTTTCATCGTCATCGTCGACATTCCCCATCCGAGCCACCCGATGATCCTCAACCTGGTGGCCCATCGCGAGGAAATGCTCGGCCAGGTGCTCTACCAGGCCAAGCGCATGGCAACGCGGCTGGCGGATCTGTCGCTGGCTGGTTGAAACAAACGGCTTCGCGGCGGGCGCGACCGCGGGGCATCCATAAAAGGACGCGCACTCAAGGAGTAATCGCTATGGCTGCACTGCAACAATCGCTGGACGAACTGCTGAGCCTGGACGGCGCCCTGGCGTCGGCCGTGGTGGACGCCAAGAGCGGCATGCTGCTGGGCCAGGCGGGTGGTGGCGTGGACCTGGAACTGGCCGCCGCGGGTAACACCGAGGTGGTCCGCGCCAAGCTCAAGACCATGAAGTCCCTGGCGCTCAACGACGTGATCGAGGACATCCTGATCACCCTGGGCCGGCAGTACCACATCATCCGTCCGATGGCGAAGCACGAAGGCGTGTTCATGTACTACGTGCTGGACAAGGTGAAGGCAAACCTGGCGCTGGCCCGGCGCAAGCTGCAGGAGGTCGAGGCGCAGGTCGCGATCTGAACCCCGGCAGGAACCAGGGCGGGCAGGGGAGGTTCGCCCGATGTTCTGTTCACGGACTGGCCCTTTTCGGGCCAGTTTCGTTTCAGCTCGACGCGGGTTCAGGCCAGCAGCAGTTGGGCGAGGCGCGCCGCATGCCCGCGCAGTTCCGGCACCGCCGTGGCTTCCCAGTGTCTGGCGCGCAGCATCGGGCTGAGCAGGTGCAGGTTCGGATGCGCCACGCCCTGGGCGTCCAGCAGCCGGTAGTCGGCGTCGGTGTCCAGGCCCAGCCCCTGCGTGTCCTGGTGGATCACGCCGCGCTTGAGCAGGCCGCACAGCAAGGGTTCGCGGACGGTACGCAGGTTGGTGCACGGACCGGTGCAGTTGATCAGGAAGTCGAAGCGTTGCGTCGTGGCCTGCGACGCGCCACGGCGCTGGATCTGCAGTGCGATGCCGTCCGGAGCCGTCGTCGCCGCCATGACCCGGCCGGCCTGGACGCTCAGCTGCCCGCTCTCGCGCAGGTCGCGGATGCGTTGTGCCACCGGCGGTGCCGCGCGGTGCCGGTGTACGTCCCAGTAAGGCTGCAGGTGGCGCAGGAAGCGGCCGCGCTCGGTGTCGTCGAGGGCCTGCCAGAGCTGTGGTGTGACCGGGCGCAGCGCGGCGATCAGGTCGCGCCAGTCGTGGCCGTCCTGCGCCGCCTGGCGGATCAGTGTGCGCAATTTGCGTAGCCGCTGGTTCAGGCCCATCTCGCCGAGGAAGGATGCCGGCAGCTCCGGCAGCCGCGGATGGCTGGCGTTGTCACGGTGCGCCTGGGGCAGCAGCGCCCGGCGCGACAGTGCCTGCAGCGGCCCTTGGTGACCCTGGTCCTGCAGGGCGAGCGCCATGTCGTACATGGTCAGCCCGGTGCCCAGGAGCAGCACGCTGGCGCCGGCGGGAATCGCCTCCAGGGCGCCCGGCGTCCAGGGATCGCGCAGGTAACGGGGATCGTGCTCCAGCGTCTTCAGCGGCGAAGGTGTGGCGGGAGCGAAGTTGCCGGTGGCGATGATGACCTTGCGGCTTTCCAGCGGCTGGCCGTCATCCAGCAGCAGGCGCAGGTGATCGCCATGCTCGCTCAGCTCCAGCACGTGCTGGCACAGGCTGCTGAAGCGCACGCCGGGGGCGGCTTCGGCGATAGCGTGGCCGAGGCGGTCCTGCAGGTAGTCGCCATAGAAGCGCCGGGGCAGGAAGTCGCCGGGTTTCGCCTCGGGCATCTGCCGGCGGGCAAAATCGAGGAAGTCGGACGGTTGGTCGGGGAACAGGCTCATGCGCTCGGCCGGCACATTGAGGATGTGGCTGGCGGAGCGGGTGCCATAGGCCAGGCCGCGGGCCAGGCGTCCGGAGCGGTTGATCAGGGACAGCCGCAGCGGCCCCCTGGCGTTGCGCAGCAGCTGGATGGCCAGTGCCGTGCCGCAGAATCCGCTACCGATGATGGCGATGTGTTCCATGCAACCTGCTCCTTGCAGACAACCGTGATGAATCAACGCTGTCGAGTCCGTCCGCCGAGGTCCGGCAAGGACCTCGGCGGGTGCAGCGCTTACTCGAACAGGCCGTGCCAGCAGTCGCTCAGCTCGCCCAGTTCGAAGGATTTCGCCCAGGACTGCTTTTCCAGCCACAGGCGGGTGGTCTCACGGTCGGCCTCGGTCAGGCTGCCGACGTTGTTCAGGCACAGGTAGCCGGTGAACTCGCCATCTTCGGTGGCGCCGCCGACGAAGACCCAGCCTTCGGACTCGACGAAGGCAATCCACTGGTCGAGCACGTCGTCCAGCTCGCCGGTGTAGTTCACTTCGAGGCTGAAGCCGAACTCCTGGAACTCGCCCAGGCGCAGCTTCTTCTGCAGGCGGCGTTTGCGCGGTTTGGCCATCTGTTCGGGGGTGAGGTATTTCATCTGTCTTTCTCTCGTCAGGGGAAGTCCGGCGGGTGGCCGGCTTCAATCCATGGTGTCCCGGGTGATCCGCACATCGGCGAACCAGAGCTTGCGCCAGCGCTCCTTGCGCTCTGGCAAGGGCAATTGCGCCGGCGATGCCGGTTGGGGCGCGCCCAGGGTGACGGGATTATCCAGTATCTGGGCGTTGAGTGCAGCGTAGGTTATCCCGCCGTCCTTCCAGAGCACGCAGGTCAATACCCCGCAGCATCGGCAAAGCAGGAAATCGACGGTGCTGCTGCCGTGGCGATAGCGCTGCGAATCGGCGTCCGACCGGCAATGAATGGCAAGCCTGCCGTGGGGATCGGAAATGTAGGCCGCGCCATGTCTGCGGCAGAAGGTGCAATCGCAGGCGCGCGGTGTGTAGTCGGCGGGATCGCGGCTGAGTTCGAGGCGAACGGCGAGGTTGCCGCAGTGGCAGCTTCCCTGAAGCGGATAGTTCATGGCGCCGGCTCCGGTCGGTGATTGGCCGGAGCTTGCCGCCCTGCGCCGTGCCGGGCAAGCCCGGTCACGGCGCCAGGGGAATCGCCTTACGCGTCGTAGCCCAGGTTCGGCGACAGCCAGCGTTCGCTGGTGCCGATTTCCTGGTCCTTGCGCGCGCTGTAGCGTTCGATCTGGTCCTTGTCGAGCTTGCCCACGGCGAAGTACTGCGCCTGCGGGTGGGCGAAGTACCAGCCGCTGACGGCGGCGGCGGGGAACATGGCGTAGTGTTCGGTCAGGGTCACACCGGACAGGCCCTTGGGGTCCAGCAGCTGGAACAGCGTGCCTTTCTCGGTGTGGTCCGGGCAGGCCGGGTAGCCGGGCGCCGGACGGATGCCGACGTACTGCTCCTTGATCCGCGCCTCGTTATCGAGGTGCTCGTCCGGCTGGTAGCCCCAGTATTCCTTGCGCACGCGCTCGTGCAGCCATTCGGCGCAGGCTTCGGCGAGGCGGTCGGCCAGCGCCTTGACCATGATCGCGCTGTAGTCGTCGCCCTTGGCCTCGTAGGCCTTGGCCACTTCCTCGGCGCCGATGCCTGCGGTGGTGATGAAGCCGCCGACGTAGTCCTTCACGCCGCTGTCCTTCGGTGCCACGAAGTCGGCCAGGCTGAAGTTCGGCTTGCCGTCGGGCTTGATGGTCTGCTGGCGCAGGTGGTGCAGGGTGGCCAGCTTGTGGCCGTCGTCGCCGTACACTTCCAGGTCGTCGTGGTGCACCTGGTTGGCCGGCCAGAAGCCCAGCACGGCACGGGACTTGATCAGCTTCTCGTCGATCAGCTTCTTCAGCAGCGCCTGGGCGTCGTTGAACAGGCTGGTGGCCGCTTCGCCGACGACTTCGTCGGTGAGGATGCGCGGGTACTTGCCGGCCAGGTCCCAGGAGATGAAGAAGGGCGTCCAGTCGATGTACTCGACCAGCACGTTGAGGTCGATGTCATCGAGCACCTTCACGCCGGTGAACGAGGGCACCGGCGGCTGGTAGCCGGCCCAGTCGAACTTCGGCTTGGCGGCGATGGCCTGCTCGTAGGTCAGGCGCTCGGTGCGCGCGCTGCGGTTGGCGGTGCGCTCGCGGACTTCCGCGTACTCCTCGCGCAGCTTGCGCGCGTACTCGGGCTTCATTTCCTTGGACAGCAGCGTGGTCGCCACGCCCACCGCGCGGGAGGCGTCGGTGACGTAGACCACCGCATCGTTGCTGTACTGCGGGTCGATCTTCACCGCGGTGTGCGCCTTGGAGGTGGTGGCGCCGCCGATCAGCAGCGGCAGGCTGAAGTTCTGCCGCTGCATTTCCTTGGCCACATGGACCATCTCGTCCAGCGACGGGGTGATCAGGCCGGACAGGCCGATGATGTCGCACTTCTGCTCGCGGGCGGTCTGCAGGATCTTCTCCGCCGGGACCATCACGCCCAGGTCGACGATGTCGTAGCCGTTGCAGCCCAGCACCACGCCGACGATGTTCTTGCCGATGTCGTGGACGTCACCCTTCACCGTGGCCATGAGGATCTTGCCCTTGGCTTCGGGCTTGTCGCCTTTCTCTTCTTCGATGAAGGGGATCAGGTGCGCCACGGCCTGCTTCATCACGCGGGCGGATTTCACCACCTGCGGGAGGAACATCTTGCCGGCGCCGAACAGGTCGCCGACCACGTTCATGCCGGACATCAGCGGGCCTTCGATGACCTCGATGGGGCGCGCGCACTTCTGCCGGCACTCCTCGGTGTCTTCGACGATATAAGTGGTGATGCCTTTGACCAGCGCATGTTCCAGGCGCTTCTCGACGCTATGGCTGCGCCATTCCTCGTTCTCGACTTCCTTGGTGGCGCCGCCGCCCTTGTAGTTATCGGCGATGGCGAGCAGGGCCTCGGTCGCGTCCGGGCTGCGGTTGAGCACCACGTCCTCGACCTTGTCGCGCAGCTCCTTGGGAATCTCGTCGTAGATTTCCAGCTGGCCGGCGTTGACGATGCCCATCGTCAGGCCGTTCTGGATGGCGTAGTAGAGGAACACCGAGTGGATCGCCTCGCGCACCGGGTTGTTGCCACGGAACGAGAACGACACGTTGGACACCCCGCCCGAGGTCAGCGCGTAGGGCAGGTTGTCACGGATGTAGGCGCAGGCCTCGATGAAGTCGACCGCGTAGTTGTTGTGTTCCTCGATGCCGGTGGCGACCGCGAAGATGTTCGGGTCGAAGATGATGTCTTCCGGCGGGAAGCCCACTTCGTTGACCAGGATGTCGTAGGAGCGCTGGCAGATTTCTTCCTTGCGCGCCTGGGTATCGGCCTGGCCGGCTTCGTCGAAGGCCATCACCACCACGGCGGCGCCATAGCGCTTGCACAGGCGGGCGTGGTGCTTGAACTGCTCGACGCCTTCCTTCATGGAGATGGAGTTGACGATGCCCTTGCCCTGGATGCATTTCAGGCCCGCTTCGATCACCTCCCACTTGGAGGAGTCGATCATGATCGGCACGCGGGAGATGTCCGGCTCGGAGGCGATCAGGTTGAGGAACTTCACCATGGCCGCCTGCGAATCCAGCATGCCTTCGTCCATGTTGATGTCGATCACCTGGGCGCCGGCTTCCACCTGCTGCTGCGCCACTTCCAGCGCTTCGGCGTAGTTCTCCTCGCGGATCAGCCGGGCGAACTTGGCCGAGCCGGTGATGTTGGTGCGCTCGCCGACGTTCACGAACAGCGAGTTGCGGTCGATAGTGAAGGGTTCCAGGCCGGACAGGCGGCAGGCTTTCGGGATATCCGGGATGGCGCGCGGCGCGTACTTGGCCACGGCCTTGGCGATGGCCTCGATGTGGCCCGGCGTGGTGCCGCAGCAGCCGCCAATGATGTTGAGGAAGCCCGACGCGGCGAACTCTTCCACGACCACCGCCATTTCCGCCGGGGTCTCGTCGTACTCGCCGAAGGCGTTCGGCAGGCCCGCGTTGGGGTGGGCGGAGACGTGGGTCCCGGCCTTGGTCGCCAGCTCTTCCAGGTACGGGCGCAGCTCTTTGGCGCCCAGGGCGCAGTTGAGGCCGACGGAGATCGGGTTGGCGTGGCGCACCGAGTTCCAGAAGGCCTCGGTGGTCTGGCCGGACAGGGTGCGGCCGGAGGCATCGGTGATGGTGCCGGAGATCATGATTGGCAGCTCGACGCCCAGCTCTTCATAGACGCCCTGCACGGCGAAGATCGCTGCCTTGGCGTTGAGGGTGTCGAAGATGGTCTCGATCAGGATCAGGTCGGCGCCGCCCTCGATCAGGCCGCGGGTGGACTCGCTGTAGTTTTCCACCAGCTCGTCGAAGGTGACGTTGCGGAAGCCGGGGTCGTTGACGTCCGGGGATATCGAGCAGGTGCGGCTGGTCGGGCCGAGGACGCCGGCGACGAAGCGCGGGCGGTCCGGGGTTTCGGCGGTCTTGGCGTCGGCCACTTCACGGGCCAGGCGCGCGCCCTCGACGTTCATCTCGTAGGCCAGTTCCTGCATGTCGTAGTCGGCCTGGGACACGCGGGTGGCGTTGAAGGTGTTGGTCTCGAGGATGTCGGCGCCGGCATCGAGGTAGGCCTTCTCGATGGCCTGGATCACGTCCGGGCGGCTGAGCAGCAGCAGGTCGTTGTTGCCCTTCACGTCGCTCGGCCAGTCGGCGAAGCGCGCGCCACGGTAGTCCTCTTCCTGCAGCTTGTAGCTCTGGATCATGGTGCCCATGCCGCCGTCGAGGATCAGGATGCGCTCCTTGAGGGCTTGCTGGAGGGCTTGCAGGCGAGCGGCGCGATCGGACATCGGAGGTACCTAGGAAGAGGCGTGACAAAGGGTCGCTGATGATAGCAAAGCTGCACGGCTTTCCGGTGGTTCGCGGTTTTCCATGAATTTCGCTCATGTTGGCGGCCACCCTGACTTGACAGCCTGTCAACCGCGCCCCGGCCGGACCTGACAAGTCCGGAACTGCCCGCCGGCGAGCTTGCTGGAAGAATTCACGGCACAGGGCGGCAAGGTGAGGAACGTTCGTGTAACCGGCCGCCCGCCAATGGAATCCAGTGCCCAAGGAGACGCCCCATGTCGCAGAACACCAACACCCTGATGCTGTTCTTCAAGGAACAAGCACCGCACGAGCTGTGCGTGCTCACGCTGGTCAACCTGATGCGCGATGACCAGGACAAGGCGTTGGAGTACCAGCAGCGCCTGGGCGTCGATCTGGCCGGTATCTGGCAGGACGTGTGGTTCAACCAGCAGTTCAGTGCCCAGCCGGAATACATTCGCCTGGATTTCGATACCTCGGTGAGCAGCAACCTGCCGCTGCAACTGCTCCAGGACCTGTTCGAGCGCGGCCTGCGGGCGGCGGTGATCGAGGTGTTCCATAGCCAGGTCGGCGAGACCCGGCGCCACCATTTCCTCGATGGCAAGCTGGTCAACCGCTCCGATCTCTACGATCGCGAGCCACTGATCGAGCCGCTCGTCAGCGCCCAGCTGGATGCCGCGCAGGAAGAGGGCGACGAGGACACGAGCGTCTGCGTGGCGCGGCCGGTGCCGCTGCGCAAGCTGATCGAGGAGGAGCGCGAGCAGGAGGAGAAGGCCAGGGCGCTGGTGCAAGGCATCACCGAACTGGCCAAGGTGGCGCGCCAAACCGGCGTGGGCCCCGGCGGCGTGATCAAGACCGGGCTGGTGCTCTGGCAGATGGGCAAGGGCTTGCTGCACGCGGTGATCTTCACCGTGCTGGCGCTGGTGTTCTTCAAGGGCTTCTGGATGTGGCTGGGCGTCGGCGTGGTGCTGACCATCGTTCTGCCGCTGCTCTACGGCTGGGTCGAGTACAGCGATCTCACCGAGGACCGCGATGAGCCCGAGTCGCCCCAGGGCGCCGACTGACCCGTCGTGTTCCGGTCCCGCAGTCGTGTCCCCAGGAAATGTGAAGCGCGTCGCAGCAAAATGCGAAGCGCGGTCGCACCCATCTATGCGCAAAACCTTGCCATGCGTATGCTGGCGCGCGGCGAACAGGTAGTGGCTATCTGCCTGCTCGCCGTGGGCGCGCTGCCAGGGTCGCTCGCCCGATCATGAAGCCGGCAGCACTGCAAGACCGGCGCGGATGGAGTGTCCGGCGCGGCTGGCCGCCGGACAGGAGCTATGGATTGGCGACATTGGACACGGACGCGTTCTCGCAACTGCTGACGCTCTATATGCGGCGCATTCGCGCCAGCGCCTCCGGCGTGGCGACGGAAATCGGCCTGAGCCGCGAAGCGGTCAACAATTGGCGCAATGGCCTGTCGCTGCCCAATCCCAAGTCCCGTGACAAGCTCATCGCCTGCGCCCGCTACCTGCGCCTGACCGAGCAGGAAACCAACCGCCTGTTCAGCGCCGCCGGTTTCGAGCAGGAGTTCCCGCTGCAGGTCGAGACCGCCGGTAGCGTGCCCTTCGCGCCGTACATCGAATCGCTGTTCGACCAACTGCGCCGGCTCACTCCCTATCCCATCGTCCTGCTGCTGTCCCAGGCGCACTGGGGGCAGCCGCCTTTCCGCCAGGAACTGCTCGGGCGTGCCCGGGCGATCTATGGCGAGCAGTCGGTGCTGCACATCCAGCCGCCGTTCAGCGCCAGCACGGCGAGCGCCGACTACTTCGCTGCCATTGGCCGCCAGTGCGGCTTCGCCGATGTCGCCTCGGACTACGAGTTCGAAGCCGCGCTGGAACGCCGATTGCTGGCCGGCGAGCGCCTGTTCTGCCTGGTCAGCCGTTTCGAACAGGGCACCCCGGAGCTGCGCGAGATGCTCGCCGGCATCCTGCGCAGCCTGAGCGAGATGCACAGCGGTCGCCTGCACCTGCTGCTGTGCGGCGGCGAAGGGCTGGCCGATCTGAAGTACCGCAGCGGCGACCTGTCGCTGCTGAATATCGCCCATGTCAGCCACTGGTCCGAATTGACCCTGGCCGACCTGACGCTGCTGGCGCAACGCCGCTGGCCGGAACGGCGTTTCGACCAGGCGATGCTGGGCGAATTGCTGGAAAGCTGCGGTGGCCACCCGGCGCTGGCGGAGGAGGGGTTGGAGTGGCTGGTACAGCACGACGGCCTGAGCAACGATTCGCGCCGCGCGCTGCATGAGTTGCTGTCGGGCAGTGCGCGCCTGTGGCAGGCCTTCCTGCCGCTGTCGGAGACCGAGCCGTCGCGCCAACGCCTGCGCGAACGGCTGGAAGCGACCGATCTGGGCCGCGCCAGCCCCTACCTGGCTGACGGCGAGCTGCGTCGGCTGTTCTGGAACAACCTCATCACGGTCCGCGGCCAGGGTGACTCGGCGCGCCTGGCCTGGCGCTGCGAGATCATCCGGCAGACCGGCCTGCAGGTCCTGGACGCATGCGTCGAGGTCTGAGCAGGCAGCGCGGCGCGGTCAAGCCGCGCCGGCTGCTGATCATCGCGGCGCTGACCTTCCTGCTGGCCAGCGCCGTGCTGGCGCCGCGTTTGAATCCGTTCACCCGCGACGCCGCGCTGGGCAACGAAGCCTTCGAGCAGTTCTTCGGCGAAATGGCCGGCTGGCGCACGGCGATGATGCAAGCGCAGATGGTCGAGGGGCACTGGCCCGCCGATATCCAGGCGCACGCGCCGGCGTTTTCGGCGCCGATCCTCAGGGTGGTGTCGCCCGTCCCGCAACGCCTGGTGATGACCGTCATCGATCGCGACGACCTGGGCGACCTCGCCGGCAAGCAGGTGATCGTCGACATGCCGCCGCAGAGCAGCGAGTGGAGCTGCCACCCCGGTAGCCCGCCGGTGCCCAAGCGCTACCTGATGTCCGGTTGCCTGGTGGAGGATGGCGAGGCACCCGCCGACAGCCCGCTGGTGGAGAACCTGCGCTGGCTGGTCATGATCTGCCTGCTGCTGTTCATCATCGCCGCGCTGCTCCTGCTGTTCCGCCATCCGTTGCTGGGGCCGGTGCAGCTGCGCCCGCAGCGCCTGCTCGACACCGAACCGGATGACCTGCGCCGACTGGACCGTCTGCTCGGCCTGCTGGGCCGGCGCAAGGCGACGCTGCGCGCCGCCGGCGTCTCGGCGGCCAGTTGGCAGCAGGCACTGGATTTCGCCGGTGCCGAAGCCGAACAGCGCGTCCAGGCCCTGGCCCTTGCGTTGGGCGCCAGTTGCCAGGTGAGCTGGGGCTGGTCGCTGCCGGGACGGGTGTTCGAATGGAAGCTTCCGGACGACGTGCCGGTGTCCCTGGATCGCTGCCTGGTCTACGTGCCGGCGGCGGAGGAGAACGAGGCGCGCATCGTCCAGTACCTGCGCACCTCGCATAGCGGCCTCGACGTGATGCTGGTGCTGCTGCGCGAAGGGCAGCCGCAGCTGCTGACGTATTGCGCCGACACGGCCAATCTCTGCGTCGCCATCGAATCCCGCGAGCAGACCCGTTGGCTGCTCGCCGACAAGCCGGGCGAACTGCTGCTGCGCTCGCTGGCCGCGCAGCTGCGCCTGACTCGTATCTCGCCGTACCAGACCCGCGGTGGCGTCGTGCGCGCCAGTTCCTTCTTCGGCCGCGACCAACTGCTGGCGCGGGTGCTCAACCGCGAACCGGCCAACTACCTGGTGGTCGGTGGGCGACAATTGGGCAAGAGCAGCCTGCTCAAGGCCGTGCAGCGACGCCTGGAGGACCATCCGCAGATGGTCTGCCACTACGTTTCACTGCGCGACCATCGCCTTTCGCCGCGCCTGGCCCTGCAATTCGGCCTGGCGGCGGACAGCCCGCTGGAAAGCGTCATCGCGCATATCGCCACGCACCATGCCGGCAAGCGCCTGTTCCTGCTGATCGATGAGGCCGACCTGTTCTTCCGCGACGAAGCCGCCCACGGCTATCCGCAGCTCTCGACCCTGCGCGCGTTGAGCGAGGAAGGGCGCTGCTGGTTCATGCTCGCCGGCTTCTGGGATCTCTATGCCACCGCCGTGCTGGACTACCAGTCGCCGCTGCGCAACTTCGGCGAGGTACTGACCATCGGTGCGCTGGAGCGTGAAGCCTGCCGCGACCTGGCCAGTGTGCCGCTGGCACGCCTGCGCCTGGGATTCGCCAGCGATACCCTGCTGGAGGACCTGGTGGACGCCAGCGGACAGCGCGCCAACCTGGTGGCGATCCTCTGCCAGGAATGCCTGGAAGCCCTGCCGCCCGGTGCGCGGGTGATCGAACGGCTGCAACTCAAGGGCGCCCTGGCGTCCCAGGCGGTGCAGGACGCCCTGGCCGGCTGGGGCCGCCTGAGCCAGGACGACGCGGCCTGCCGCCTCGATCGCATCCTCGTCTATCACACCGCCCGGCATGGCCACACCAGCCTGGCGCAACTGGTCGAGTTGTGCGGCGAGCAGGTCGACGCGGTGGCGCTCAAGGAGTCCCTGGCCCGACTGCAACTGGCCTTCGTCCTCAAGCGCGGAGACGAGGGCTACGTGTTCGCCGTGCCGTTGTTCGCCGGCCAGTTCGAGCCCGAGGAGCTGCCGCTCCTGCTGCGCCACGAGCTTGCCGCGCTGGTGCGCGACACGCCCTAGTCGAAAGGCGCGCAGCCTAAGTCTTCGCGAGTTGATAGACTTTCAGGCGTTATTGTTCAAGGAACGCCTCCATGCTCCCCCGGATTCTCGTGCTGCTGGCCCTGCTGATGGCCAGCCTGGGCCTGCGTGCCGAATCGATGTCCTATACCCGCGATATCCAGCCCATCTTCACCGAGAAGTGCGTGGCCTGCCACGCCTGCTACGACTCGCCGTGCCAGCTCAACCTGACCGCCGCCGAAGGCGCGCAGCGCGGGGCGAACAAGTTGTCGGTGTACAACGGCACGCGGACCAAGGCGCAGGACCCCACGCGACTCTTCCTCGATGCCCATGGCGCGGACGCCTGGCGACACAAGGACTTCTGGTCGGTGCTCGATGGCCGTGGTAGCCAGGCGGCGCTGATGGCGCGGATGATCGACCTGGGCCATGCGCATCCGCTGGTGCCCAACGCGAAGATTCCCGATGGCCTGGACCTGTCGATCAACCGCACCAACCAGTGCCCGACGCCGGACAGCATCGACGACTTCGTGGCGAAGAACCCGCGCAGCGGCATGCCGTTCGCGGTCACCGGCCTGACCGACAAGCAGCTCGCTACCATCAAGACCTGGCTGGTCCAGGGCGCGCCGGTAGACCAGCAGGCCTGGCAGCCGGGCAGCGGCGAGGCGCAGCAGATCGCCGAATGGGAAAGCTTCCTCAACCAGCCCGGGGCGCGCCAGAGCCTGGTATCGCGCTGGATCTACGAGCACCTGTTCCTGGCCCACCTGTACTTCACCGAACGCGGCGAGCCGGGGCACTTCTTCCAGCTGGTGCGTTCCACCACGCCCAGCGGCCAGCCCATCGACCCGATTCCGAGCCGGCGCCCCAACGACGATCCGGGCAGTACCTTCTATTACCGCCTCTGGCCGATCCAGGGTGTGATCGTGCACAAGACGCACATCACCTATCCGCTCAACGAGGCGCGGCTCAAGCGTAACCAGGAGCTGTTCTACGGCACCGCCTGGACGACCGACAAGGTGCCCGGCTACGGCCTGCAGCATCGCGCCAACCCGTTCGTAACCTTCGAGGCGATTCCGGCGCGGGCGCGCTACCAGTTCATGCTCGACAACGCAGAGTACTTCGTCCGCACCTTCATCCGCGGGCCGGTGTGCCGTGGGCAGATCGCCACCGACGTGATCCGCGACAACTTCTGGACGGTGTTCCAGGACCCGGACCACGACCTTTACGTCACCGACCCGAAATTCCAGCGCCAGGCCTCGCCGTTGCTGGCGCTGCCGGGGCAGATCGATGACGTGGGAGCGATGCTTTCGCAGTGGCGCTCCTACCGCGACAAGCGCAACAAGTACGAAGAGCTGCGCCAGGATGTCTACGACGATGCGCCTGCGCCGACCTGGGCGGACATCTGGGCCGGCAACGACAATGCCGTGCTGAGCATCTTCCGCCAGTACGACAGCGCGTCGGTGCGCAAAGGCCTGATCGGTGGCGTGCCGCAGACCCTCTGGTGGATGGACTATCCGCTGCTGGAACGCACCTACTACGGACTGGTGGTGAACTTCGACGTGTTCGGCAACGTCGCCCACCAGGCGCAGACGCGGCTGTACTTCGACCTGATCCGCAACGGCGCCGAGCAGAACTTCCTGCGCCTGATGCCGGTGGGGTCGCGCAAGAAGCTGCTCGACGACTGGTACCAGAGCAGCGGTAAGCTGAAGATGTGGGCCGACTACTACACCACCGACAGCGACGCGCCGACCGGGCTGTTCCTGCCGGAGAAGGGCGCCAAGCTGGCCTTCGCCAAGCAATTGCTCAAGCACTACGTGGCGCTCAATGCACGGCCCGACCCGATCAACCTGTGCGAGAACGGCGCCTGCTACCGCAACACCGTCGCCGCGCCGCTGCAGGATGCCGAGCAGGCCTTCAGCCGCCTGGTCAGCCGACCGGCCGCCGGGCTGCCGGTGATCGACCAGTTCCCCGAGGCGACCATGCTGCGCGTGGAACTGCCCGACGGCCAGCGCGAGATCTACACCGTGCTGCGCAACCGTGCGCACAGCAACGTGGCCTTCATGACGGGCGAGTCGCTGCGCTACCAGCCGGGGCTGGACACCCTAACCATCTACCCCGGCGTGCTTTCCAGCTACCCGAACTTCATGTTCAACCTGAAGGCGGGCGAGGTGGGCGATTTCGTCGGCGCGCTGGAACGGGTGAAAACCCCGGCGGACTTCGAGAAAGTGGCGGACCGCTGGGGCATCCGCCGCAGCAATCCGCAGTTCTGGTTCTACTTCCACGACCTGGATGCCTACCTGCGCGAGACCGAGCCGGTGGAGGCGGGCGTGCTGGACATGAACCGCTACGAAAACCTGTGATGTCAGGGGCTGCGGGCAAACCCCTCACCCTAGCCCTGGCTGCGCGCCCCGCTCCAAGGGGAGAGGGGACCGTCTGGTGCAGGGTGAAACCTTGGCGTCAGCCGGCACGGACAGCTCCCTCTCCCTGTGGGAGAGGGCTGGGGTGAGGGGATGCACGGCACGGTTTCTCCGATAGCAGCCGTTCTTCTTGCCCGCTGACCCCAGCTGCGAATTATTCCTACTAAATCAGTAGGGCTTTATCCCTCACCACCGAATGGCGTAAACTGGCGCCACGTTTGCGAGGAGTTGCCATGAGCGCCATCACCATTACCGAAGCCGCACAGGATTACCTGGCCGAGCTGCTGTCCAAGCAGGACACTCCCGGCATCGGCATTCGCATCTTCATTACCCAGCCGGGCACCCAGTACGCCGAAACCTGCATCGCCTATTGCAAGCCGGGCGAGCAGAAGCCGGAAGACACCCCGGTCGGCCTGAAGGACTTCACCGCCTACATCGACGCGATCAGCGAGCCGTTCCTCGATGACGCCGTCGTCGACTACGCCACCGACCGCATGGGCGGCCAGCTGACCATCAAGGCGCCGAACGCCAAGGTACCGATGGTCAACGAAGACAGCCCGATCACCGAGCGCATCAACTACTACCTGCAGACCGAGATCAACCCCGGTCTGGCCAGCCATGGCGGCCAGGTCAGCCTGGTGGACGTGGTCGAGGACAATATCGCCGTGTTGCGTTTCGGCGGCGGTTGCCAGGGCTGCGGCGCGGTCGAGCTGACGCTCAAGGACGGCGTCGAGAAGACGCTGATCGAGCGCATTCCGGAGCTGAAGGGCGTGCGTGACGTCACCGACCACAGCAACAAGGAAAACGCCTACTACTGAGTGGCGGGCGAACAGCGAAAAGGCGACCTTCGGGTCGCCTTTTTCGTTTCCACCGCCAGCCCGCGCTGGATTACGGCTGGATGCCGTCCAGCAGCGCCTGGGCGCGTTGCGCGGCGGCGGAACTGCCGTTCAGGTCGGTGCCGACCACGCTCAACACCGCGTAGCCCTGGGTCAGCAGGTAGGCATCTTCCTGGCGCTCGCGCGCATTCGGGGCTTTGGGGGCGGTCAGGTTCACCTGTGCGCCGCCGCTCGGGTCCGCCTGCACCGCGAAGACGATGGGCGACCAATCGCTGATCGGCGCATAGACCACGCCGCGCACCTGGGCGGCTTCGCGGGCCGGGTAGTTGAGGTTCAAGCCCTGTCCGACAGGCAGTCCCAGCAGGTTGACGGCACAGGCTTCGTCGGCTTTGCCGCATGCGCGGCGTGCCTCACGTCCCGCCGCCAGCGCGCGGTCGAGCACGCGCAGCGCCAGTCGGGCGCTGTCGTCCATGGCGTCGCGGGTGCGTCCGAGGCCGGCCTGGGGATCGCGCTGCATCAGCGGCAGGTCGATGGCGGTGGACACCGCCATCGCCGGCACGCCCCGGCGCATGGCCCAGAGCGCCGCGTTGAGGGTGCCGGACATCTGGATCAGCGGTCCCGTGTTGTCACCGAAATTGCTGCCGGAGACCACCAGGTCCGGCGGGTTGTCCTTGAGCAGCAGATCGAGCCCAGCGTTCACCGCGTCCACCGGCGTACCGATGGCCATGTTCTTGCCGGCCGCCAGGGCGAAGCCGGCGGGAGCGCCGACGCAATACTGCTGGTCGGCGAGGCGGGTGATCGAGAGCGCCTGGCCGGGCGCGACCACGCTGGCGGCGCCGATGCCGCTGTTGTCGGTGTCCGGCGCGACCACGGTGACGCGATGCCCGGCGGCACTCAGCTCGCGGTACAGCGCCTGGATGCCGGGTGCGCGGCAGCCGTCGTCGTTGGTGAGGAGGATGTTCAGCGCACTGGCCTGGGTCGCAAGGCCAAGGCTGGCCGCCGCGATGGCAGCGCGGAGGAGGTTGTGCATGAGGCTTTCCTTGTTCGGCGAAGCAAAAGACAAAGCCCGCGCGGTGTCCCGCGCGGGCTTTCGAAAGTGGCCTTACTGGCCGAGTTTGCGCATGTTGGCGGCGGTGAAGTAGTTGGCGTCGTAGTCGGCGCTGTTCAGCTTGGGCGCCGGCTGTTCGTTGGCCATGCGGTCGGCCAGGTAGGAGCCGGCGATGAGGTCATGGAACAGCGCCACCCGCGCCTGGTTTACCTGGATGTCGTAGGCGTACACGGTGGTCTGCATGTTGGTGCGCCACAGCTGGCCACGGGAGTCGTAGTTGTCGGCCAGGGCGGCGGACCAGCTGTCCTCGTCGAGGTACAGGGTGCGCTTGCCGTAGATGTGCCGTGCGCTCGGTTTCAGCGTGGCTTCCACCACCCACACGCGGTGCAGCTCGTAGCGCATGAAGTCCGGGTTGACGTGGTTGGGCGTGAGGATCTGCGAGTACTTCAGCGCCGGGTCGTCGAGCTTGTAGTTGTTGTAGGGGATGTAGATTTCGCGCTTGCCGAGCATCTTCCAGTCGTAGCGGTCCGGTGCGCCGTTGAACAGGCGGTCCTCGTCGATGGTGCGGAAGCCGCCCGCGCCGGTGGGCGTGTCATAGCCGACGGTGGGCGCACGGCGCACGCGGCGGGTGCCGGGCAGGTACTGCCAGCTCTGGCGCGGGCTGGCGACTGGGTCGAAGAACTCGTTGCCGCCGATGATCTCGCCCTTGGAACGTACCGGCTTGAGCGTGGTGATCATGAAGTGGCTCATCACGCCGCCGTCATAGTTCTGCAGCGAACCGGTCGGCGAGCACCAGGGCGCGAGGATCTGGTAGTGCACGGTCTGCAGCGCCTGGTTGCCGTTGGAGTAGATCACCGCCTGGTCGTAGACGGCTTCCTCGCTGTTGGCGCGGGCCTGCAGGGCGTGGTTCCACATCAGCTCGTAGCCATCCTTGGGGATCGGGAAGGGCGAGGCGCCGAAGGCGTTGCGTACGGCATTGCCGCCGTCCACCAGCTCGGCGCTGGTGGCGTTGGCCTTGATGTTGGCCTCGATCTTCTCGCTGAAGCGGAAATCGCGGTGCGAGGGGTAGACCGGCATCTTGAACGTGTCGGGATAGCGCTTGAACAGCGCGCGCTGGCCGTCGGTGAGGTGCTTGGAATACTGCTCCATGTTCTGCGCGGTGATGACGAACAACGGCTTCTCGTCGGCATAGGGATCGGCATAGCGGCTGCCGGGGCCGTCGTACTTCACCTGGGGCGGCGCGCCGCGCCACTTGCCGGTCCACGCGGGGATGGTGCCCTCGGCATTACCGGCTTTCTCGGCGCCCATCGGGGTGAGGTCCTGGCCGAGGCGTGCAGCCTCTTCGGGGCTGACCTTGGCCTGGGCCTGGGCGGACAGGCAGGCGAGTCCGGCGGACAGCAGCAGGGCGGGCAGATAAGTCTTGCGGTTCATGGTCTGGCTCCTTGGGCTGGGTCAGAAGCTGTATTTCGCAGTGAGCGAAAGGTTGTCGCGGTCCGCCAGGGTGGTTTCGCTCGGGTTGCCGAGGAACATGTTGTAGCGGGCTTCGAGGCTGAAGTTGTTCAGGTAGCGCCAGGTGGTGCCGACGGCGAAGCGGTCGTCGCCTTCGCCCAGGCCGAAGCTGCCGGGCATGGACGAATTGCCGTTGACGGCCTGGCTGAAGATGATCGGCACGCTCAGGTCCCAGCCGTTGAACACGTTGTTGTAGTCCAGCGTCAGGTTGACGGTGTAGCCCCAGGCGGAGCGGTCGTAGTAGAGCTTGTCGGTGTTGGGCGTGCGGATCTGCGCGACACCGGCGCCGGTGGGGACGAACACGTCGAAGCTGGGCGCCTTGTCGTTGTCCATCACGCGGTTGTAGCCGACCTCGCCGGTGAGCGTGGTGTTGTCGGCGAAGGGCAGGGCGCCATAGGAGTGGATGAAGGACACCAGTGCCTGGGCGACATTGGCGCGCACCGGTTGCGGCGTCAGGCCGGTATCGACCAGCACCGGCTGGCCGTCGCGGTAGCTGATCTCGCCGCTGACGTTGGTCTCGCCGAGCATGCTGGAGAAGCTCGCGCCGTAGAGCTTGATGTCGTCGTAGAAGATCGCCCGGTAGTTGCCGGTGTTCCAGTCGCTGAGGAAGTCCAGCTGCGGGCTGTGGTCGCTGAAGCGCAGGTAGTACAGGCCGAACTCGGTGTTGTTGAGCTGCTCCACCGTGTAGGTCAGCGCCGCGCCGTACTGGCCGCTGTTGCCGGGAGTGTCGTCGCCCAGGCGGCGCTGCTGGCCGGTGGAGTCGTTGAAGCCGCCTTCGTCGATGTAGTCGGTGGTGGAGAAGAAGTGCCCGACCGGGGTCAGCTCGTTGCGCTTCCACTGGTACTGGTAATACAGCTGCACGCCGAGGTTGTCGGTCAGGCTGTACTGGGTGAAGACCTGGCCCACCGGCAGGAACAGTTCCTTCACCTCGATACCCGGCGTGTTGGCCTTGGTGGCGTCCACCGGGCTCATCGCGCCGGAGATACCGAAGCCGTTGAACAGGCTCTCGCCCCAGGCCACCACCTGGTTGCCGGCGCGGGCGTTGAGGGTGTGGCCGTTCAGGTTCCAGGTACCGTAGGCGTAGGTGTCGAGCAGGCGCAGGTCGTCGCCGGCCTGGTCCTCGGTCTCGCCGGAGAAGTGGTCGGGCTTGGAGCAGCGGCCGCCGGCGAAGCAGTTCGAGGTGCCGAAGTCGTTGTCGTTGCCGCGCTGGTAGACATCGTCATAAAAGCCGGTGGCGCGGACGAACAGGCCGTAGTCCTGGCGGAACTTGAAGTCCGCCTCGGTGAGGAAGCTGGCGCGGTTGTTGATCAGCGCGCCGCGGTCGAAGGCGTTGTCGCCATCGTCGCCGTTGGCGATGGCGGGATTGCTGCCGCCGTTGGACAGCGCATGGGCGCGCTTCTCGGTACGCCACGCCAGGCTGTAGCTCAGGGTGGTATCCCAGTTGACCTGCAGGTCGTCGTTGAACTGGTAGGACAGCGCCTGCGCCTGGCTGGCGAGGAGCAGTCCGCTGGTGCTGATCGCAAGGGCAAGGGGCAACGGCGGGAAGGCGATTCTTATTCTTGTCATCTCGTCCTCTGCTCGGGCAGGCGCTGTCGGCCAGACCCGGAAACGGTGTTGGCGGGAAAGTGGCGGGGCTGACTATGTGGTCACCCGAGTGCGTCAACATCGTCCAAAAAGACTAAGCCGGCGGGACGGGGCCGGGCCGCTCTGGCGCTAGTCCCATCGGACGATGCCCGGGCTTGGTGAGGGCGCGAACAATCGCCGGGCGAGCGTGGTTTTCCGCCACGCCAGATCCCGGAGAACAAGCGCATGAACGCAAGGGCGAGCGGCCAGCGAAGCCGCGAGTGGGACATGGAATGCGACGTCCTGGTGGTGGGCAGCGGCGCGGGCGGCATGACCGCCGCACTGCGCGCCCGCGACCTCGGGCTGGACGTCCTGCTGGTGGAGAAAAGCGACCGCTACGGCGGCACCACGGCGGTATCCGGCGGCGGCATCTGGATTCCTTGCAACCACCGGATCGCCGCCCTGGGCGGGCAGGACTCGGCGCAGGAAGCCATCCGCTACATCCGCACCGTCAGCAACGACCTGGTGGATGACGGCCGCGTCGAGGCCTATGTCGAACACGGCCGGCGCATGGTCGAGTACCTGGAAGGCAACAGCCGGGTGCGCTTCGAGGCGCAGGTGGAATACGCCGACTACTACCCGGAAGTGCCCGGCGGCAAGCCCGGCTATCGCTCCATGGACCCGCTGCCCTTCGATGCCCGCGAGCTGGGCGAGGAATTCGCGCGGATGCGCGAGCCGTCCCCCGGCACCCTGATGATGGGCCGCGTCGCCATGACCATGAAGGAAGCCCGCGTCCTGCTCTGCCGTGGCCCTGGTTGGGTCGGCCTGACGATACGCACCCTCTGGCGCTACTGGCGCGACCTGCCCGCGCGTCTGGGCTCGCCCCGTGACCGCTTCCTGACCCTGGGCAACGCACTGATTGCCGCGCTGCGCCGTTCGCTGATGGATCGCCAGGTGCCGCTATGGCTCGACACCTCGCTGCACGAGCTGATCGAAGAAGAAGGTCGGGTTATCGGCGCCGTGCTGCAGCGGGAAGGTCGGGTTCTTCGGCTTCATGCGAGGCGTGGCGTGGTCATCGCCGCCGGCGGCTTCGAGCGCAACCAGGCGATGCGCAGCCAGTACCATCCGCAGCCTTCGAATACCCAGTGGACTGCCACGCCGCCGTACAACACCGGCGACGGCATCCGCGCCGGCCAGCAGCTGGGCGCGGCCACCGCGCTGATGGAGCACAGCTGGTGGGCGCCCAGCTCGCAGGTCGCCGGTGAGGAAAAGGCCCGCGTGCTGTTCGTCGAACGCAACCTGCCCGGCTGCGTGATGGTGGACTCGGCCGGGCAGCGCTTCGTCAACGAAGGCGCACCCTACACCGACATCGTCTACGCCATGTACGCCCACGACAGCGAGCAGGCGCGCAGCGTGCCGTGCTGGATGATCTTCGACGCCGAGTTCCGCCGCAAATACCCCTGCGGCGCGCTATTGCCCGGCTACGCGCAGCCGGACAGCCGGGTGCCGAAGCATCTGCAGGGCTACTACCACAAGGCCGACAGCATCCAGGCGCTGGCCGGCGACATCGGCGTCGATGCCGCCGGGCTTGCGCGCACACTGGAGCGTTTCAACCGCTACGCCGTGCTCGGCCAGGACCCGGACTTCCACAAGGGCGAGTCGCTGTTCGACCGCTACTACGGCGATCCGCATGTGCAGCCCAACCCGTGCCTGGCGCCATTGCTGAAGGCGCCGTTCTACGCGGTGAAGATCGACGCCGGCGACATCGGCACCAAGGGCGGCCTGCTCACCGACGTGCATGCCCGCGTACTGCGCGAGGACGGCAGCGCCATCGACGGTCTCTACGCCATCGGCAACTCCGCCGCCTCGATGATGGGCGCCACCTATCCCGGCGCCGGTTCCACCATCGGCCCGGCGATGACCTTCGGCTTCCTTGCCGCCGAGCACATCCAGCAACAGGCCGGGCAGACCCGTGCTCAACCGGAGGTATCGCGCAATGCCTGAGTCCACTTCCCGCATCGCCCTCGTCACCGGCGCCAGCCGTGGTGTCGGCAAGGGCATTGCCGAGGCGCTGGGCGCTGCCGGCATGACCGTCTACGTCACCGGGCGCTCGGTCGAATCGGGCAACGCACGCCTGCGCGGCCAGGTGATGCACGGCAGCATCCACGAGACGGCGGCGGCCATCGACGCCGCCGGTGGAAAGGGCATCGCCGTGCAGTGCAATCACGCTGATGACGAGCAGGTGCGCGCGTTGTTCCAGCGCATCGAGGCCGAGCACGGCCGCCTGGACCTGCTGGTGAACAACGTCGCCTTCATCCACGAACAACTGATCGATCCCGGCCCGTTCTGGGAGAAGCCGCTGGAGCTGGTGGACATCCTCGACATCGGCCTACGCTCGGCCTATGTCGCCAGTTATTACGCCGCGCCTCTGCTCCTGCGCGCACCGACGGCATTGGTGGCGTTCACCTCGTCCTTCGGCGCCGGCTGCTACATGCACGGCCCGGCTTATGGCGCGCAGAAGGCTGGCGTGGACAAGCTCGCGGCAGACATGGCCATCGACTTCGAAGGCACCGGCGTGGCGACGCTTTCCCTCTGGCTCGGTCCGCAGCTGACCGAACGCACTGCCATCGCTGGCCAGGCCCGCGCGGAGCAGTACGAAGCCTTCCTCGCCGTGGCCGAGACGCCGCAGTTCAATGGGCGGATCATCCAGGCGCTGCTGGATGACCCGGAGCTGCCACAGCTCTCCGGGCAGACACTGGTCAGCGCCGAGCTGGCGTTGCGCTACGGCATCCAGGAAGCCGACGGCCGCCAGCCACCGTCCTGGCGCGAGCAACTCGGCGCGCCACGGGTGCAGCATCCGGCGCGGGTGATCTGAACCATGTGGCTGCGCGGCGGTAGAAAACGCCGCGGGTGTTGTGCGCCCCACGCCGGGATTCGGCGTGGGGCGTTTGCGTTCAGGGGCGGCATGCTTGTCGGTACAGAGGTTCGCGAACAGAGCCCGCTCGATGTTAGCCCGTAGGGCGTACAACGCTCGGCGTTGTACGCCGTCTGCCCGCTGCTGATTCTCAGGGATGAACTGCCGCGCCTGTTCTGCGTGACAAAATAAAACGGGCCCCGAAGGGCCCGTCCTGGTGACACCGGTCCAGCCTCAGGCGATCTGCAGCTTGTCGCGGAAGTAGGGGATGACCTTTTCGCCGATGTTCTTCAGCGTCTCGATCTGCGCCCACTGCGGCACGGTGCCCATCTGGCAGATGAAGAGGATCTCGTCGGCACCGGCGTCGATCAGGCGCTGCACGTAGCCGATGCAGTCGTTCACCGTGCCGTAGGCGTGGTTGGGGTTCATCATCGCCATGGTCGGATCGGAGAAGTCCAGGGTCACTTCCTCGGAGGCGAAGCGCGAGCGGATCACCGCCTGGCCGTTGCCGTCGACGAAGGTGTCGTCCTGCCACTTGGCCGGGTCCGGGCGCTCGCCGCCGGCGTACCAGTAGGCGAGCGATTCCATGAAGTAGCGCTGGCCACGGACGCCGATGGCGCGGGCCTTCTCGTTGTCGTCGAGGACGATGGCCGGGCACAGCGCGGCGATGTGGCGGTTCGGGCGGAAGCCGACCTGGTTGGCCTCGTCACGGTTGTCCCAGGCCTCGTGGTAGACCGCGACCTTCTTGGCGATCTCCTCCGGGCCGCCGAAGCCCAATACCAGCGCGCCCATGCCACGTCCGCCGGCGTTCTTCAGCGATTCGGTGTTGGTGCACGCCAGGTACATCGGCGGGTGCGGGTCCTGGTAGGGCTTGGGATGGATCGGCCGCCGGGGAATCTTCACGTACACGCCGTCGTGCTCGATCTCGTCCTGCACGAACATCTTCGGGATCAGGTACATGGCTTCGTCGATCTGCGGCTGCAGGGTCGCCAGGTCGTAGCCGAAGGTGCCGGCTTCCTGCTGGGTGCCGCCCTTGCCGACGCCGAAGTGCACGCGGCCGCCGGACAGCAGGTCGAGGGTGGCGATGCGCTCGGCGACCTTCACCGGGTGGTTCATCGCCGGCGGCAGGCAGACCACGCCGTGGCCGATGCCGATGCGCTGGGTCTTGCCGGCGACGAAGGCGAGCATGGTCTCCGGCGCGGACATGTGCGAGTAGTTGGTCAGCGCGGTGTGCTCCACGCACCAGAAGGTGTCGAAGCCGAGCTGGTCGGCCAGCACGGCCTGTTCGACGGTTTCCTCGAAGATGCGGCGGTCGCCTTCGCGGGTGCTGTCCAGCGTCTGCGCTTCGTAGATCAGAGAGAATTTCATGGGATGCGTCCCTTGTTGTAGTGGCGGCCGACGGGCTCAGCCTCATGGGCCATGTTCTGTGTTCGCCGGCGCCTCGGAATCGCCCGAATGGACTACGCCGAAGTGCCGGTTCTCGATCAGAGGAAGAAGTCGGTGGAGTCCATGCCCATGCTCACCCCACCCAGGTTCCAGGCGTACTTGGTCGGGCTGTTGGCGACGTGGGCGCGGCCGGTGTGGATGTCGCGGAAGGCGCGGTTGATCGGGTGCTCGCGGAAGATGGTGGAGGCGCCGCTGTTGAACATCAGGGTGCCGGCCGCGCGGGCACACTTGTCCGCGACCAGGGCGGAGTCGTAACGCATCTTCACCCGCTCGGGCATGCTCAGCGGCTCGCCGTCGCGGGCGCGCTGCATCATCACTTCGAAGTTGCGCAGCAGCACGGTGCGGCACTCGTCGGCGACCACCATGGCATCGGCCAGCGCCTGCTGGGCAGCCGGGTCCTGGCCCATCTTGCGACCGTCGTTGACGCCCACGCGGGCGCGGTTGTGCTCGATGAACAGGTTCACCGCGCCCTGCAACGCGCCGATGGCCGCCGAGGACACCGCGCGGACGAAGATCTGCCCGAACGGCAGGCGGAACAGCGGTGCAGTGTTCACTGCGTTGCCCGGGCTGCTCTGCATGAAGCCGTCGAGGGCGCGGTGGGTGCGGTACTCGGGGACGAGGGCGTCCTCCACCAGCACATCGTGGGAGCCGGTGGCTTCCAGGCCCATCACGTTCCAGTTGTCGAGCACCTGGTAGTCACTGCGCGGCACCAGGAAGGTGCGGTAGTCCGGTGCGCCACCCGGCTCGCTCGGCGGCACCAGCGCACCGAGGAAGGCCCACTCGCAATGCTTGCTGCCGCTGGAGAATCCCCAGCGCCCGGAGAGGCGGAAGCCGCCTTCCACCGGCGTCACCTTGCCCACCGGCATGTAGGAAGAGGAGATCAGCACGCTGGAATCCGTGCCCCACACATCCTGCGCGGCGCGGTCGTCGAACAGCGCCAGCTGCCAGTTGTGGATGGCCACCACACCGAGCACCCAGGCCGACGACATGCAGCCCTCGGCAAGGGTCATCTGCACCTCGAAGAAGTCTTTCGGCTCCAGCTCGTAGCCTTCCCAGCGTGCCGGCTGGAGGATGCGGAAGAACCCGGCTTCGTGGAAGTCGCGAATGGTCTCCTCCGGCAGCCGGCCTTCGCGGGCGGCGTCGGCGGCGCGTTCGCGCAGCACCGGCACCAGCTCACGGGCGCGCTGGCGCAGGCGCTGACGGATCAGGTCGTGGTCGAGCATCTTGTTGTTCTCCTGTGGTCGCCCGGTGGGGCGGTGCTCGGTCTCCCGCGTCGGATCGCAGGGGCCTTCGCGGGCATTTGAACAACGCAGGAAAACGCCCGCATCGCACAAACGGACCATATCGGCGCGCTGCTCGGGCGCGGCACCGACTAGTCCCCTCGGACGATGTTGCGCAGCGGGCACCACCACAGAATCCATCGCACTACACCTCAGTCCAACAAGAACCAGCGAGGCCCCGTGCGATGAACCAGGACACTCTGAAAGCCGACATGCTCCAGGCCATGCGCCGGCTCGCCAAGTCGGTGACCATCATCACCACCAGCGATGGCCGCGAGCGCTACGCCATGTCGGCCACGGCGGTGGATTCTCTGTCCACCGAGCCGCCGTCGCTGCTGATCTGCGTGAACCAGACCGCCTCGCTGCACCGCGTGCTGGAGGCCGGCGCGGACTTCTGCGTGAACATCCTCGGCCAGGAGCAGGAACACCTGTCGCACCTGTGCAGTGGCCCGGTGAAAGGCGAGGGGCGCTTCGCCAGCGGCGACTGGCGCACCTCCGAGTGCGGCGTGCCGTACCTGGCGGACGCGCAGTCCAGCGTGGTCTGCGAGCAGGACGGGCGCTTCACCTACGGCACCCACACGGTGTTCATCGGACGCATCCGCGAGGTTCGCAATACCCCGCGCATCACCCCGCTGATCTACGTGAACGGCACCTACACCACCGCCGTCGCCGTGCAGGCGCCGAGCGTGGCGGCGGCGGGCTGATCGCCATGGCCGGCACACTGCCGATCGCCCCGCTGCGCCTGGAAGCAGGCGAGCGCCTGGCCTGGCACGCCGAGACCGACCTGCTGGTGGTCGGCTTCGGCGGCGCCGGCGCCTGTGCAGCCCTGGAGGCGCGCGAACGCGGCCTTGAAGTGCTGGCCCTGGACCGCTTCGCCGGCGGCGGCGCCACCGCGCGCAGTGGCGGGGTGGTCTATGCCGGTGGCGGCACGCCGTACCAGCGCCAGGCCGGATACGCCGACGACGCCGACGCGATGTTCCGCTATCTGCAGGGCGAGGTGGCGGACGCCGTACAGAGTGCGACGCTGCGGGACTTCTGCGAGCGCAGTGTCGACCAGCTCGCCTGGCTGGAGCGCCAGGGCGCACGCTTCGAAGCCAGCGTGCCACCGCGGAAGACGTCCTATCCCAGCGACCGTTTCTACCTCTATTACTCGGGCAACGAAGCCGTGCCGGCCTACGCCAGCCTGGCGCAACCGGCGCCGCGCGGGCACCGCACCAAGGGGCGCGGCATGTCCGGCGCGGCCATGTTCGCGGCCTTGCGTGCTTCGGCACGGGAGAAAGGTGTGCAGCTTTACCGCCGGTGCGAAGTACGTCGGCTGGTGCAGGACGCCAGCGGTGCGGTGGTCGGCGTCGAGGCCTGGCGCCTGCCGCCGGGCAGCTTCGCCGCGCGCCGGCATGCCTGGCTGAGCCGGGCCGCCACCGCGTTGCATCCCTATGCGCCGCCACTGGCCGAGCGACTGATCGCGGCCCTGCGTCGCATCGAGGAACGGTACGCGCGGCCGCTGCTGATCCGTGCGCGCAAGGGCGTGCTGCTCAGTGCCGGCGGTTTCATCTTCAACCGCGAGATGCTCGCCGAGCATGCGCCGCAGTACCTGGCCGGTCTGCCGCTGGGTACGCCGGGCTGCGATGGCAGCGGCATCCGCCTGGGGCTCGGCGCCGGTGCTGCCGCGCAACGCCTGGACAAGGTCAGCGCCTGGCGCTTCATCAATCCGCCGCTGGCCTGGGCTCGCGGCGTGATCGTCAACTCGCGGGGCGAGCGCTACTGCAATGAGGAGGTCTACGGCGCGACTCTCGGCCACGCCATGGTGGAAGAGCAGGGCGGCCGCGCCATCCTGATCCTCGACCGTGCGCTGCTCAGGGAGTCGCTGCGCCAGGTCGGGCCGGGCAAGGTCTGGTCGTTCCAGCGCCTGCCGGTGCTGCTCAACCTGCTGTTCAACCGCCGTCGGGGCGATACGCCCGAAGCGCTGGCCCGCGCCATTGGCGTACCGGCGCAGAACCTGCAGCACACGCTGGAGGAGTACAGCCGGGCCGCGCGGGGTGAGCACACCGACGCCTTCGGCAAGTCTTCGGCGATGCTCGCCGATCTGGACGACGGCCCCTGGTACGCCCTGGACCTGTCCTTCGACAGCAAGCTCTTCCCCTGTCCGGCCATCACCCTCGGCGGGCTGCGTGTCTGCGAGCGCAGCGGCCGCGTGCTGGACCACGCCGGCGCCGCGATTCCGGGGCTGTACAGCGCTGGTCGCAACGCGGTGGGTGTCGCTTCCAACCTCTACGTATCCGGCCTGTCCATCGCCGACTGCGTGTATTCCGGCCGCCGCGCCGCCGTCCACGCGGCGTCCCGCGCGGCAGCTGTCATCCCCGAAACCGCCTGAAGGAAAACAAGCATGAATCGAGTACAAGGCAAGGTCTGCATCGTCACCGGCGCCGCCAGCGGCATCGGCCGCGAGGACGCGCTGCTGCTGGCCGGCGAGGGCGCCCGCGTGGTCCTCACCGACCTCAACGAGGAGGCCGGCCGCGCGCTGGCCGAGCAGATCGGCGGCGACGCGCTGTTCATCCGCCACGACATCGCCAGTGAAAGCGACTGGCAGCATGTGGTGAAGACCACCCTGGAGCGTTTCGGCCGCCTCGATGTGCTGGTCAACAACGCCGCCATCCTTGCCCTGGGCAGCATCGAGGACACCAGCCTGGAGCTGTGGCGCAAGGTGCAGACCATCAACGGCGAGGGCTATTTCCTCGGCTGCAAGTACGCCATCGCGGCCATGAAGGAGAGCGGCGGCGGCTCCATCGTCAACATGTCCTCGGTGGCCGCGCTGGGCGGCATGCCGGCGTTCTGCGCCTACTCGGCGTCCAAGGGCGCGGTGGCGGCGATGACCCGCTCCATCGCCCTGCACTGCAAGCAGCAGGGCTACCGCATCCGCTGCAACAGCGTGCACCCGGACGGCGTCAACACGCCGATGACCCAGGCCCTGGCCGGCGGCCAGCCGATCCCCCAGGAGGCGCTGGATGCCGACCCGATGAACCGCATGTGCGCACCGCAGGACATCGCCAACGTGGTGCTGTTCCTCGCCTCGGACGAGTCGCGCTTCATCAACGGCGCCGAGATCCGCGTGGACAACGCCCAGCTGATCAGCGGTATCTGAGATGGGTAGCGCGCAGCCCCTGGCGCCCCAGGCATCGAGCGCCGCCGGCAGCTTCCAGTTGGAGGTGGCCGAGGTCATCGAGGAAACCGCCGATGCGCGCTCGCTGGTGCTGCGCGTACCGGCGCAACTGGCCGAGCGCTTCGCCTACCAGGCCGGACAGTTCCTCGGTTTCCGCGTCAGCGTGGCGGGCAAGCGCCTGCTGCGCTGCTACTCCATGTCCAGCGCGCCGGGGCTCGACTCGGCGCTGCGGGTCACGATCAAGCGCGTCGAAGGCGGGCGTGTATCGAACTGGATGAACGACAGCGTTCGCCCCGGAGATTGCCTGGAGGTGCTGCCGCCTGCGGGACACTTCCACCTGGGCGCGGAGCAGCGTGACCTGCTGCTGTTCGGTGGCGGCTCGGGCATCACGCCGGTGTTTTCCATCCTGCGCGAGGCACTGGCCAGCCGCGATTGCCGCATCCGCCTGGTGTACTCCAACCGTGATGCCGATTCGGTGATCTTCCGCGAGGCGTTGCGCAGCCTGCTGCGCGAGCATGGCGAGCGCCTGCAGGTGATCCATGTGCTGGACAGCGTGCAGGGCTTTCTCGCCGCCAGCGATGTGCGTCATCTGCTGCGTGGCTGGGAGGATGCGGAATGTTTCATCTGCGGCCCCGGCCCGTTCATGGATACCGTGGAGAACGGTCTGCTGGCGGCAGGTGTGTCGCCGGCGCGGGTGCATGTGGAACGCTTCGTCTCGCCGCCCGATCCGGACGAACTGGAAGCCGCCGACGAGCAGGCCCGGCGCGCCACCGAGGGCCTGGAGGTGGAGCGGCTGACCGTCAGCCTCGACGGCGCCGAGCATGAGATTGCCTGCGCAGCCGGCGAAACCCTGCTGGAAAGCTGCCGCCGCGCCGGCCTGGCGCCACCATCTTCCTGCGAGGAAGGCTTCTGCGGCGCCTGCATGTGCCGGGTGGAGCAGGGCGAAGTGCTGCTGCCGCGCAACGATGTGCTCAGCGCCGCCGAGCTGGCCGAAGGCTGGACCCTGGCCTGCCAGGGGCGCGCCGGCACCCGTGAGGTGCGCGTGCGCTTCCCCGATTGAAAGCCTGACTGAACGAATTGCTCTCGAGTGCGGGGCGGCGCCTGCCCCCTTTTTCGCCCGGTTCTGCCGGGCTTTTTTTCGTCCTGTAGGAGCGAACGCACTCTGCCGCCTGTCCCGGTGTGCGCGGGGTTCGCGAGCAAGCTCGCTCCTACGAAAAGCTGGGCTTGCGCAGCGGCTAGTCCCAATGGACGATTTGCCGCCGCCGCCGGCCCGCTAGTCTGCGGCGCAGAGCAAACCGACAACAACAAACAGAGGTGTGCGAATGAATCGACTGCAAGGCAAGATCGCCGTGGTCACGGGTGCGGCATCGGGTATCGGGCTGGCCTGCGCCCGCTGTTTCGCCGAGGAGGGCGCCCAGGTCGTCGGCCTGGACGTGGGCCAGGCGCCAGCGGACTTCCCCGGCCTGTTCATGGGCCTGGACGTGCGCGACGAAAGCAACGTGCAGCAGGTGATGGGTGAAGTCGTCTCGCGCCATGGCCGTCTCGACGTGCTGGTCAACGCCGCGGGCGTCGCCAGCCAGGGCAGCGTCACCGCGTCGCCCACCAGCGAGTGGCAGCGCGTGCTGGACATCAACCTCACCGGCACCATGTACACCAGCAAGCATGCGGTAGCGCAGATGGTCGAGCAGCGCGGCGGCTCGATCATCAACATCGGCTCGATCTTCGGCTTGCAGGGCTGCGACGGCAACACCGCCTACAACGTGGCCAAGGGCGGCATCAACCAGCTGACCCGCTCCATGGCCATCGACTACGGCCATGCCAACGTGCGGGTCAATGGCCTCTGCCCGGGGCTGATCGAAACCCCGATGACGCAAATGGTCCGCGAGCAGGAAGCTTTCCACGCCTTCTTCGCCTCGCAGCACATGCTGTGTCGCGCCGGGCAGCCGGAAGAGGTGGCCAAGGTGGCCCTGTTCCTGGCTTCCGACGACGCGTCCTTCGTCAGCGGCCAGATGATTGCCGTCGACGGCGGCTTCTCCGCGGGCCGCCGCTTCGCGCCGCCCCAGGCCTGAGCCCGGCCTTGCCAGCGGGCCGGCACGGTGCCGGCCCACTCTCGATTCCTGTTCGTCCTGAGCTGCCCGCCATGAACTGCCCGTCGTCCGCCCTGACCATTCCCCAGCTGCTTGCCGCCACGGCGTCCACCTATGGTGACCTGCCGGCCATCGAGGATGGCGACGTCCGCCTGAGCTATCGCCAGCTCGATGATGCACGCCGCCGCGCCGCGCGGGCGCTTCTGGCACTGGGTGTCGGCCATGGCGAACGGGTCGCGGTGTGGGCGCCGAATTTCTGGGAATGGATAGTCGCGGCGACGGCGCTGCAAAGCGTCGGCGCCGTGCTGGTGCCGCTCAATACCCGGATGAAGGGCGCCGAGGCGGCCCTGGTGCTGCGCGAAAGCGGCGCCAGCCTGTTGTTCGTGATGAGCGAGTTCCTCGGCATCGACTTCCCGGCGTTGCTGGACGACGAGGAGTTACCGGCGCTGCGCCAGCGCGTGATCCTGCGTGGTTCTCGGGAGCGCGCGCTGGATTGGCCGACCTTCCTGGCGCTGGCCAATAACGTCGACGACAGCGCCCTGGAACGGCGGCAGGCAGAGATTCACGCCGACGATCTGTGCGACCTGCTGTTCACCTCCGGCACCACCGGCAAGCCCAAGGGCGTGATGACCGCCCACGGGCAGAACCTGCAGCTGGTGCGCGACTGGAGCGAAATGGTCGGCCTGCGTGAAGGCGACCGCTACCTGATCGTCAATCCGTTCTTCCACAGTTTCGGCTACAAGGCCGGCTGGCTGGCGGCGCTGATGCGCGGCTGCTGCATCCTGCCGCAAGCGGTGTTCGATGTTCCCCTGTTGCTGCAGCGCGTGGCCGCCGAACGGGTGACGGTGCTGCCCGGCCCGCCGACGCTGTACCAATCGCTACTGGCCCATCCGCGTCGGGGCGAGTTCGACCTGTCCTCGCTGCGTGTGGCCGTTACCGGCGCCGCCTCGGTGCCGGTGGAGATGGTCCGGCGCATGCGCGGCGAGCTGGGCTTCGAGACCATCGTCACGGCCTACGGCCTCACCGAAACCTGCGGCTTCGTCACCATCTGCCGCCCCGGCGACGATGCCGAGACCATTGCCACCACCAGTGGCCGGGCCTTCCCCAATGTCGAGGTTCGCTGCGTGGATAGCCAGGGCCGCAGCGTGGCCAGCGGCGAGCCGGGCGAAGTGGTGGTGCGTGGCTACAACCTGATGCGCGGCTACTTCAACAATCCCGAAGCGACCGCCGAGGCCATCGACCGTGACGGCTGGCTGCATACCGGCGACGTCGGCGTGCTCGATGAGCGTGGCTACCTGCGCATCACCGACCGGCTCAAGGACATGTTCATCAACGGCGGCTTCAACGTGTACCCGGCGGAGGTCGAGCAGACCATCCTCGGCTACCCCGGCGTGGCCCAGGCCGCGGTGATCGGCATCCCCGACGAGCGCCTGGGGGAGGTGGCCATGGCGTTCCTGTTGCCGGCCTCCGGCCAGGCGATCGACCTGGACGCCTTCCTCGCCTGGTGCCGCGAGCGCATGGCCAACTACAAGGCGCCGCGCCGGGCCATGCTGCTCGATGCACTGCCGCTCAATGCCGCCGGCAAGGTGACCAAGGCAGCGTTGCGGGAGCTGGCTGCGAGCTCCTGAATGCAAAAGCCCCGCTTGGGCGGGGCTTTCCTGGAATCAGACGGACGCTAGTTGTTCAGGAACGGATCGTGTGCGAGGTAGGTGCAGTAGTCGACCAGTACCTTGCGCGCGTCCTGCCGCTCATGGATCACCAGGTGGACCACCACGGCGTCGTTCAACACCTGGTAGAACACTCGATAGCCGTCCTGTGTAACGTACTCGCGGAATTCTGTCAGGCCGGTGTGCTCGGCTACTTCACGGGAGATCGGATAGCCCAGCGGTGCGTTCGATAGCGCTTGCACCAACTCATCCAGGAGCGCATCGATGTGCTGCGCGGCCTTTTCTTTCCCAGCCCTCGCAGCCAGGAAATCTTCCCGGTCCATGATCAGGCTGTCGGCGATCGGCGTGGTGAGGACAGGTCGGCGCTGACTCATGGGATTCCCTTACTGCTCGCTGGAGCGCCTCTTGGCCAGCCGGCTGCGCAAGTCGTCTACGGTGTTGGATTTTCCCTCGGCGTGCTGCCGCGAACTGATGGCGAGCAGCTTGACCAGCGCGAGCGCCTTCTCCCGTCTGACGGACTCCTCGTAGGACTCCACCACCAGCTTGGGCAGGCCATTCTGGGTGACGACCATGGGCTCCGACAGGTCCAGATCCGCGGCGTGTTTCTTCAGGAAACTGATGGTCTCGATTCGCATGGGGTGTACCTCGATTGCGTGCGCATTCTGAAACGCAGTGGTCCAAATTTAGACTGTATATGGATTCATGGTCAATTCCGGTCGACCATTGACCGCGTTCACCGGCAGGTGGCACAACTCGCCGACCTCCATTCAAACCTGCTTCCCGCGGCCCTTTTGCGCTAGTCCCATTGGACGATGTTGGCCACCGCCCGCGCTGTTTGAATCCTCATCACCAGCCGATCCGCACGACGCATCGGCGATGATGATGAGGAGAACACCATGGATATCCGCGGACTGGGCTACGTGACCGTCCTGGCCAGCGACCTGGAGCGCTGGCGCAGCTATGCCAGCGACGTGCTGGGCATGATGGTGGACGCCGCCGCTCCCGAGGGCGCGCTGTACCTGAAGATGGACGAGCGCCACTACCGCCTGCTGGTGCTGCGTGACGAGCGCGACGGCTACGGCGCCAGCGGCTGGGAAGTGGCCGGCAAGGCCGCCTTCGAGCAGGCCATCGCCGAGCTGGCTCAGGCCGATGTCGAGGTAGCCCGTGGCAGCGCCGCCGACTGCGCGCTGCGCAAGGTTCAGGAACTGGCGCTGTTCCGCGATCCGGATGGCAATCGCCACGAACTCTTCTGGGGACCATGCCAGGACTTCCGCCCGTTCGTCTCGCCGGCGGGTGTCAGCGGCTTCGTCACCGGCGCCATGGGCATGGGCCACGTGGTGCTGCCGGCGCCGGCCTTCGAACGCTGCCGCGACTTCTACGAGCAGGTGATGGGCTTCGGCCTCTCCGACCTGATGAAGGTGCGTTTCACCCCCGACCCGCAGGAGCCGGAGAAGCGTATCCACTTCCTCCACTGCAACAACGCCCGCCACCACTCCCTGGCGATCTTCGAGTGCCCGATCCCCAGCGGCTGCGTGCACCTGATGCTGGAAACCGCCGCCCTCGACGACGTCGGCCGCGCGCTGGATCGCATGCACGCCAGCGGCGTGAAGCTCTCGGCGACCCTGGGCAAGCACACCAACGACCAGATGGTGTCGTTCTACATGCAGAGCCCCGGCGGCTTCGACATCGAGTACGGCCATGGCGGGCTGGAAGTGGACTGGGCGGCGCACACGCCATTCGAAAGCACCGTGGTCAGCCATTGGGGCCACGACTTCAGCGTCGGCCGCCAGTAAGGAGCGCAACATGGACAAATGCATGACGGCCACCGAGGCGGTCGCCCGGCTGCGCGACGGCATGACCATCGGCATCGGCGGCTGGGGCCCGCGCCGCAAGCCCATGGCGCTGGTTCGCGAAATCCTCCGTTCCGGGCTCAAGGACCTCACCGTCGTCGCCTATGGCGGCGCCGACGTCGGCATGCTCTGCGCCGCCGGCAAGGTCAGGAAGCTGGTATTCGCCTTCGTCTCGCTGGATTTCATTCCGCTCGAACCCTACTTCCGCAAGGCCCGCCAGGCCGGCGAGCTGGAGGTGATGGAGATCGACGAAGGCATGCTGCTGCTGGGCCTGCGCGCAGCGGCGATGAACGTGCCGTTCCTGCCCACCGCCGTGGGCCTGGGCACCGATGTGCTCAGGCACAACCCGCAGATCAGGCTGGTTGCCTCGCCCTACGCCGACGGCCGCGACTGGGTCGCCATGCCGGCGCTGGAGCTGGACGCGGCGCTGGTCCATGTCGACCGCGCCGATGCCCGTGGCGTCTGCCAGATCGAAGGGCCGGACCACTACATGGACGACTTGTTCGTGCGTGCCGCGAAGCAGACCTTCGTCAGCTGCGACGAGCTGGTGGATTCCGCGCACTTCCACGCCAACCCGCAGGCGGCGCGCCAGGTGTTCTGGGAACGCAACCTCACCGATGGCGTGGTGCACATCCCCGGCGGCGCGCACCCCAGTTCCTGCGCACCGCGGTACGGCTTCGACGTGCCGCACTTCCAGCGCTACAACGCCTCGGCCCAGGAAGAGGGTGGCTGGCAGCGCTACTACGACGAATTCATCCGCGACGGCGAAGCCGCCTACCTGGACAAGGTTGGCGGGCTCGACGCACTCCGCAAGCTGCCCCTACCGGTGTTCTGACCATGACTGACGCAACCGCTTCCTGCAGCCTCGCCGAGCTGCTGATCTGCGCCGCCAGCGAGTGCTGGCGCGACGACGGCGAAGTGCTCGCCACCGGCATCGGCGTGGTCCCGCGCCTGGCCGCTTCCCTGGCCATGCTGAGCAGCAACCCGGACCTGCTGATGACCGATTCCGAGGCCTTCATGGTCGCCGAACCGGTGCCGCTGGGCGCGCGCAACGGCTACGCGCCGAAGTTCGACAGCTGGATGGGTTTCTCGCGCATCTTCGACAACGTCTGGGGCGGCCGCCGCCATGCGCTGGTCGGGCCGACCCAGATCGACCGCTTCGGCCAGGCGAACATCTCCTGCATCGGCGACTACGCCAGACCCAAGGCACAGATGCTCGGCGTGCGCGGCTTCCCCGGCAACTCCATCAGCCACGCCAACTCCTTCTTCGTGCCGGCGCACAGTCGCCGGGTGTTCGTCGAAGGCGAGGTCGACATGGTTGCTTCGGTCGGCTACAACCCGGCGCGCCTGGCCCGTGGCTGGTCGCTGGACGACATCGACATCCGCCTGATCGTCACCGACCTCTGCGTGCTCGACTTCGGCGGCCCGCAGCGCCAGATGCGCGTGCGCTCGCTGCATCCGGGCGTGGAGCTGGCGCAGGTGCTGGACAACACCGGCTTCGACCTGGCGCTGCCTGCGCAGATCGCGACCACCTCGCTGCCCACGGCGGCGCAGCTGGACATCCTCCAGCGCCTGGACCCGCACAATCTGCGCAGCCGCCAGCTCAAGGACAACCCGCCGGCCGTGCGCAGCGCCGAAGGAGTGCGGTCATGAGCGAAGAGGTCGTCCTCTACGAAGTCCAGGGACCGGTGGCCCTGGTCAGCATGAACCGCCCCGAGTTCCACAACGCGCAGAACTCGAAGATGACCTACGCGCTGGACGCGGCCTTTCGCCGGGCCTGCGACGACGATGCGGTCAAGGTCATCGTCCTGCGCGGCGAGGGCAAGCACTTCTCCGCCGGCCACGACATCGGCACGCCGGGGCGCGACGTCAACCAGAGCTTCGACCGCGCCAGCCTGTGGTACGACCACGTGAACAAGCCCGGCGGCGAGTTCCTCTATGCCCGCGAGCAGGAGGTCTACCTGGGCATGTGCCGGCGCTGGCGCGAGATGCCCAAGCCGACCGTGGCCATGGTGCAGGGCGCCTGCATCGCCGGCGGGTTGATGCTGGCGTGGGTCTGCGACCTGATCGTCGCCAGCGACGATGCCTACTTCCGCGACCCGGTGGTGCGCATGGGCATCCCCGGCGTCGAGTACTTCGCCCACGTGCACGAGCTCAATCCGCGCATCGCCAAGGAGTTCCTCTTCCTCGGCGAGCGCCTGGGCGCCGAGCGCGCCTGGCAATTGGGCATGGTCAACAAGGTGGTGCCGCGTGACGTGCTGCTGGATGTGACCCTGGACATGGCCCGGCGCGTCGCCGAGATGCCGCGCCTCGGGCTGCAGCTGGCCAAGCAGGCGGTGAACAACGCCGAGGACCTGATGGGCAAGCGCGCGACCATGGACATGGTGTTCGGCCTGCACCACTTCGCCCACGCCCACAACGAGCTGGTCAGCGGCGACCGCCTGGGCGGCTACGACGCCCGCGCCATGGCCAGCTCGCAGCGCGAGCCGGTGGAGGGCGGCCGATGAGTGCGGACTTGAGCACCCGCGTCACCCAGCTGCTCGGTTGCCGCTACCCGATCATCCAGACCGCCATGGGCTGGGTGGCCGATCCGCACCTGGTGGCGGCCACCGGCAATGCCGGCGGCTTCGGCTTCCTCGCTGGGGCGACCATCGAGCCGCAGCGGATGGAAGCGGCGATTCTGGAAACCCGCTCGCTGACGGCGGCGCCGTTCGGCGTGAACTTCCATATGTACCAGCCCAACGCCGGCGAGATCGTCGAACTGGTGCTGCGCCATGGGGTGAAAGCAGTGAGCTACAGCCGCTCGCCGGGCAAGCAGATGATCGCCCGGCTGAAGGACGCCGGGGTGATCTGCATGCCCACCGTCGGTGCGCTCAAGCACGCGCAGAAGGCCGTGGAGATGGGCGCCGACATCGTCACCGTGCAGGGCGGCGAGGGCGGCGGCCACACCGGCGCCGTGCCGACCTCGCTGCTGCTGGCGCAGGTGCGCGAAGCGGTGCAGGTGCCGGTCGTCGCGGCAGGCGGCTTCCATGACGGCGCCGGCCTGGTGGCTGCGCTGGCCCTGGGCGCCGAGGGCGTGGCCATGGGTACGCGCTTCCTGATGAGCCGCGAAAGCCCGGTGCCGGACGCCACCCTGGCGCGCTACCTGGGCGTGAAGGACCCGGCGAAGGTGATCGTCAGCCGCGCGCTGGACGGCCTGCCGCAACGGATGATCCGCAACGAACTGCTCGACGCCCTGGAGGCTGCCGGCCCCTGGCGCCGCCTGGGCCTGGCCGTGCAGTGCGCGCTGGCCTACCGCCGCCACTCCGGCATCAGCCTGGCGCAGATGCTCCAGTCCCTGCGCCATCGCGGCGAGCTGACGCTTTCCCAGGCGTTGCTGGCGGCCAACGCGCCCATGGTCATTCAGAAGGCCATGGTCGATGGCCAACCCGAAGATGGCGTGCTGCCGGCCGGGCAGGTCGCCGCGCTGCTCGGTTGCCGCCTGCCGTGCGCCGAGATCATCCAGAACATCGTCACCCAGGCCGAAGTCCGCCTCGCCGAGCTGGCCCGCCGGGTAGAACCGCAGCCGTCACAGGAGAACCGCCATGCCGCCGTTTCGCGTTGAGATCCACGAGCACATCGCCGAGCTGGTGTTCGACCGGCCGCCGGTGAACGCCTTCGACTGCGCCGGCTGGGCCGCCATCGCCGCCGAGCTGGAACGCCTGGGCCGCGAAGACGTGGTGCGAGTCATCGTCATCCGCGCCGAGGGCCGGGGCTTCTGCGCCGGCGTCGACATCAAGGAACTGGCCGCCGACGGCAACCTGATCGTCGCGGTGAACAAGGGCAACTACGACAGCTTCAAGGCCGTGCACCGCAATCCCAAGCCGGTGATCGCCGCCGTGCACGGCTTCGTCCTGGGCGGCGGCATCGGCCTGTGCGGCGCGGCGGACATCGTGGTCGCCAGCGAGTGCGCGACTTTCGGCGTGCCCGAGGTGGACCGCGGCGCCATGGGCGGCGGCGCGCACCTGCAGCGCCTGTTCCCGGTGCAGAAGGTGCGCCACATGTACTTCACCGGCGAGCCCATCGATGCCTTCGAGGCCTATCGCCTGGGCGCGGTGGAGCGCGTGGTGCCGCGCGAGCAGCTGCGCGACGCGGCGCTGGACGTGGCCCGCAGGATCGCCGCCAAGAGCCCGGCGATGATCGCCCTGGCCAAGGAGGCGCTGACCGGCATCGAGGACGGCAACCTCGAAGACAAGTACCGCTGGGAGCAGGGCTTCACCCTCGAGGCCTACCGCTCGCTGGACTCCCAGGAAGCGCGCGACTCCTTCGTCGAGAAGCGCGAAGCGCAATTCAACTGATCACAGGCAGCAGCCCATGGACCTGAACTACAACAACGAACAACAGGCCTTCCGCGAGGAAGCGCGCGCCTGGCTGGCGGCCAACGTGCCGAAGAACCCCTTGCCCTCGTACGACACCGAGGAAGGCTTCCGCCTGCACCGCGAGTGGGAAGCGCGCCTGCACGACGGCCACTGGGGCATGGTGACCTGGCCGCAGGAGTACGGCGGCCGCGGTTGCGACCTGATCCAGTGGCTGATTTTCGAGGAAGAGTATTACCGCGCCGGCGCTCCCGGCCGGGTCAACCAGAACGGCATCTTCCTGCTCGGCCCGACGCTGATGGAATTCGGCACCGACGAGCAGAAGGCCCGCTTCCTGCCGCGCATGGCGCGCGGGCAGGACGTCTGGGCCCAGGGCTGGTCCGAGCCGGGCGCGGGCTCCGACATGGCGGCGATCCGTTCGCGGGCCGAGCGCGTGGGCGACCACTACGTGATCAACGGCCAGAAGACCTGGTCGACCCGCGCGGTGTGGGCCGACTGGCTGTTCGGCATGTTCCGCACCGACCCGGCCTCCAGCCGCCACCACGGGCTGACCTTCATCCTGGTACCGCTGGATTCGCCCGGCATCACCGTGCGCCCGATCGCCCAGCTCGATGGCCTGCCGGGCTTCGCGGAAATCTTCTTCGATGACGTCAAGGTGCCGGTGGAGAACGTACTCGGCGGCGAAGGGCAGGGCTGGCACGTGGCGATGTCCACCGCCGGCTTCGAGCGCGGGCTGATGCTGCGCTCCCCGGCGCGCTTCCAGGAAACCGCGCGGCGCCTGCTGCAGCTGTACCTGGACAACCGTGAGGCGGCCGACCGCGACCCGGCCATCGGCGAGGCGGTGATGCGTGCCTGGCTCGACGCCGAGGCCTACACCCTGAGTACCTACATGACCGCCTCGCGCCTGCAGCAGGGCGGCCGCATCGGCCCGGAATCCTCGACCAACAAGATCTTCTGGTCGGAGCTGGACCAGCGCATGCACGACACCGCGCTGAGCATCCTCGGCGCCCGCGCCGAACTGCTGCCCGGCGAGCCGCTGGCCGGTGAGGTCGGGCGCTGGCTGGACGGTTTCCTGTTCTCCCTGGCCGGCCCGATCTACGCCGGCACCAACGAAATCCAGCGCAACATCATCGCCGAACGCATGCTCGGCATGCCGCGCGCCTGAGGAGCCGGGACATGGACTTCACTTTCAACGACGACCAGCTGAGCTTCCACGACAGCGTGCGCGCCTTCCTCACCAACCAGGTGACCCCGGAGCGCCAGCGCGAACTCTGGGGCAGCGAGACCGGGCGCAGCGACGAACTCTGGGCGCAACTCGCCGAACTCGGCCTGACCGCCCTGAACCTGCCCGAAGCCTATGGTGGCCTGGGCCTGGACGAGACCGACTGGGTGCTGCCGGCGCAGGAATGCGGCTATGCCGCGCTGGCCGAACCACTGCTCGACAGCGTGCTGGTGGGCGCGCCGTTGCTGGCCGCGCTCGGTGACGAGCACGAGGCGCTGAAGGCCGATTGGCTAGGGCGTGTCGCCGCCGGCCAGGCGCGGCTTGCGGTCGGCCATCCGGACAACTTGCTGGTAGCCGACGCCCACGTCGCCGATCTGTTGTTGCTCGGTCACCACGACGAAATCCACGCCGTCCCACGCGAGGCCGTGCAGCTGACCCGCAGTCTGGCGCTCGACCCGGCACGCCGCCTGTTCAGCGTCGCCTGGACGCCCAGCGCCGAGACTCGCGTGGCCACTGGCGAACAGGCCCGCAGCTTGTGGGCGGCGGCCTTCGAGCGCGGGGCGTTGGCGTGTGCCGCGCAGCAGCTGGGTCTGGCCCGGCGCATGGTCGACCTGGCGGTGGACTACAGCTTCGAGCGCAAGCAGTTCGGCAAACCCATCGGCAGCTTCCAGGCGGTCAAGCACCTGATGGCCGATGTGGCGGTGCTCATCGAGTTCGCCAAGGCGCCGCTGTACCGCGCTGCGCAGTCCCTCGCCGAGAGTCACCCGCAGGCCGCACTGCACGTTTCCCAGGCACGCCTGGCGTGCTCGGAAGCCGCGCAGTTGGCGGCGAAGAATGCCATCCAGGTGCACGGCGCCATGGGCTACACCTGGGAAGTCGACCTGCAGCTCTACATGAAGCGCGCCTGGGCCCTGGACAAGGTCTGGGGCGACCGCAGCCTGCACAAGGCGCGGTTGTGCCAGGCACTGTTCGGCGGGGCGATCAGCGCCGGCGCCGGTCATACCTTCGCGGTCTGAGGAGATCGAAATGGCAGAAGCCTACATAGTCGACGCCCTGCGCACGCCCACCGGCAAGCGCAAGGGCGGCCTGGCGCAGATCCATGCCGCCGACCTGGGCGCCCACGTGCTGCGCGAGCTGGTGCAGCGCAACGGCATCCCCGACGCGGACTACGACGACGTCATCTTCGGCTGCGTCGATACCATCGGCCCACTGGCCGGCGACATCGCCCGCACCTGCTGGCTGGCCGCCGGCCTGGACCAGGGCGTGCCCGGCACCACGGTGGACCGCCAGTGCGGCTCCTCGCAGCAGGCCGTGCACTTCGCCGCGCAGGCGGTGATGAGCGGCACCCAGGACGTGGTGATCGCCGGCGGCGTGCAGACCATGACGCAGATTCCGATTTCTTCGGCCATGACCGCCGCCGAGCCGCTGGGCTTCAGCGATCCCTTCAGCGGCTCGGAAGGCTGGGTCAGGCGCTATGGCGCCACGCCGCCGAGCCAGTTCCTTTCGGCTCAGATGATTGCGGAGAAGTGGCATATCAGCCGGGAGGCGCTGGAAGCCTATTCGCTGGAGTCCCATCGCCGCGCCTTGCGCGCCATCGAGGCGGGGCGCTTCGCCCGCGAGATCGTCCCGCTGGCCGGTGTTCAACATGACGAGACGCCGAGGCAGACCAGTTTGGCGAAGATGGCCGAACTGGAAATCCTGTTCGGTTGCGACCGCGTCACGGCAGGTGTTTCCAGCCAGACCTGCGACGCCGCCAGCGCGCTGCTGATCGTCTCGGAGCGTGCGCTCAAACGCTACAACCTGACGCCGCGTGCGCGCATCCACCACCTCAGCGTGCGCGCGGACAACCCGGTGTGGATGCTCACCGCGCCCATCCCGGCCACTGAATACGCCCTGAAGAAGGCCGGCATGCGCCTGGACGATATCGACCGGGTGGAGATCAACGAAGCCTTCGCCTCGGTGGTCATGGCCTGGCTGCAGGAAACCGGCTACCCCCACGAGCGCACCAACGTCAATGGCGGCGCCATCGCCCTCGGCCACCCGCTGGGCGCCACCGGCGCGCGGCTGATGACCACGCTGCTGCATGAGCTGGAGCGCACTGGCGGCCGCTACGGCCTGCAGACCATGTGTGAAGGCGGCGGGCAGGCCAACGTGACCATCATCGAGAGACTGTGATGGGGCTGCTGCGCTAGGCCATGCGGCGTTGGAATGCGGGTCGTGAATGCTCATTGGCTGCAGCCAACTCCGCTTCCCGCCCCGCATTCCGCCTTGCCTGGCCGTCGCTCGCTACGCCCCGAAGATTTGCTCTGCGCGTACTAGCGCAACCCCTTGGAGATCCCCATGTCCATCTGCAAAGACCGCGTCGTCATCATCACCGGCGCAGGCGGTGGCCTTGGCCGCGCCTACGCCCTGGCCCTGGCGGCCGAGGGCGCGAAAGTGGTGGTCAACGACATCAACCGCGAAGCCGTGACCGGCGTTGTCGCGCTGATCCGTGACCAGGGCGGCCAGGCCATCGGCGACTGCCACGACATCACCGACTACCACGAGGCCGGCGAGATCGTCCGCGCCGCCATCGCCGCCTTCGGTGACCTGCATGCGGTGGTCAACAATGCCGGCATCTGCCGCGACCGCATGTTCGCCAGCCTCACCGAGGCCGACTGGGACGCGGTGATGAACGTGCACCTCAAGGGTCACTTCTGCATCGCCAGCCACGCCGTGCAGCACTGGCGCGACCAGGCCAAGGCCGGCGCGACGGTGCGCGCGCGGATCATCAATACCAGCTCCGGTGCCGGGTTGCAGGGTTCCATCGGCCAGTCCAACTACTCGGCGGCCAAGGGCGGCATTGCTTCCCTTACGCTGGTGCAGGCCGCCGAACTGACGCGCTACGGCATCACCGCCAACGCCCTGGCTCCGGCCGCACGAACAGGCATGACCGAGCAGGTGTTCGCTAGCGTGATGAAGAAGCCGGAAGAGGGCTTCGACCACTTCGCACCGGAGAACGTCGCGCCGCTGGTGGCCTGGCTGGTCAGCGAGGAGTCACAGCACGTTACTGGTCGCCTGTTCGAAGTGGAGGGCGGCAAGCTGTCCCTCGGCGATGGCTGGCGCCGGGGGCCGGAACGCGACAAGGGCGAGCGCTGGTTACCGCGGGAAATCGGCGGGGTGGTCAGCGAACTGATCGAGCGCGCCGTGCCCGCCCAGAAGGTGTATGGCACCTGATGATCCGCCACGCTCTGAGGGCGCAACTGTCTTCTTCCAGGTAAATCCGTGTGTGTACTTCCCCCTCACCCCAACCCTGGCTGCGCGCCCCGCTCCTGAGGGAGAGGGGGCAGATCGTGCCGGCTGACGCCATGAATTCTTCCTGCACCGAACGGCCCCTCTCCCGCTTGCGGGAGAGGGGGAAGATCGTGCCGGCTGACGCCATGAATTCTTCCTGCACCGAACGGCTCCTCTCCCGTTTGCGGGAGAGGAGGCAGATCGTGCCGGCTGACGCCATGAATTCTTCCTGCACCGAACGGCCCCTCTCCCGCTTGCGGGAGAGGGGGCAGATCGTGCCGGCTAACGCCATGAATTCTTCCTGCACCGAACGGTCTTCTCTCCGGCTTGCGGGAGAGGGGGAAGATCGTGTCGGCTGACGCCATGAATTCTTCCCGCACCGAACGGCCCCCTCTCCCGCTTGCGGGAGAGGGGGAAGATCGTGCCGGCTGACGCCATGAATTCTTCCTGCACCGAACGGTCCTCTCTCCGGCTTGCGGGAGAGGGGGAGGATCGTGTCGGCTGACGCCATGAATTCTTCCCGCACCGAACGGTCCCCTCTCCCGCTTGCGGGAGAGGGGGAGGATCGTGTCGGCTGACGCCATGAATTCTTCCTGCACCGAACGGTCCTCTCTCCGGCTTGCGGGAGAGGGGGAGGATCGTGTCGGCTGACGCCATGAATTCTTCCTGCACCGAACGGTCCCCTCTCCCGCTTGCGGGAGAGGGCTAGGGTGAGGGGCTCTTGAGTTTCCAGGCAAGGCGGGGCTCCCTAGCCCATGCCTGCGATTCACGCACATGGTGCGAATCGCGAGCAGTCTTCCTCTCGTCTTCCCCCACGTCCATTCGGACGATTCCCGCCCGAGCATCTCCCGCCAGACTGCGCCCATCCGACACCACAGGGCCGCTTTCCATGGAATTCGCCTTCACCGACGAGCAGCTGATGATCCGCGACAGCGCGGAGAGCTTTCTCGCCGATGCTTCACCTACCAGCGCCGTGCGCGTGGCCATGGCCGCGGGCGGGCACGACGCCATGCTCTGGCAGCGGATTCGCGATGAACTCGGCTGGCAGGCGTTGCTGGTGCCCGAGGCCCACGGCGGCCTGGGGCTGGGCTTCGTCGAGCTGGCGATCGTCCAGGAGCAGTTGGGCCGTCGCCTGGCGTCGCTGCCGTTCCTCGCCAGTGCCATCGCCATCTGCGCCCTGCGCCTGCTGGGTGACGAGGCGCAACAGGCGCGATGGTTGCCGGCATTGGCCGAGGGCAGCCTGAGCGCAACCCTGACGCTGGGCGCCGAAGGTGCGCCGGACGTCGGCGCGGTTCAGATCCAGGCGCGCAAGGAGGGCGAGGGTTTCGTGCTGGATGGCCGCCTGCGCCCGGTGCTAGATGGCCACAGTGCCGACCTGCTGCTGATCCCCGCGCGGCTGGCCGGCAGCCGGGGTGAAGAGGGCATCTGCCTGTTCGCCGTTCCTGCGATCAGCACCGGCTTGCAGCGTCGTGCCTTGCCAACGCTGGACCAGACCCGCCCGCTCGCCGAAATCGAATTGGACAATCTCTATCTCCCCGCCGACGCATTGCTCGGCGTAGCCGGCAGCGCCTGGCCGAAACTGCAAACCGTCCTGCAACTGGCCGCTATCGCCCTGGCCGCCGAGCAGGTCGGCGGCGCCCAGCAGGCGCTCGACCTCACCGTCGCCTACACCCGTGAACGCCAGCAGTTCGGCCGCCCGGTGGGCAGTTTCCAGGCGCTCAAGCACCGCATGGCGGACATGATGGTGAAGGTCGAATGCGCACGCTCTGCGCTCTACTACGCCGCGTGCGTGGCCCAGGACACGCTGGACGCTGAGGGCGATTCGGCCCTCGCCGCCGAGCTGCCGCTGGCCGCTGCCGTGGCCAAGTCCCAAGCTTCGGAAGCCTTCTTCCACTGCGCCGCCGAGTCGATCCAGCTGCATGGCGGGGTCGGCTTCACCTGGGAGTACGACCCGCACCTGTACTTCAAGCGCGCCCGCGCCGGCGAGAGCCTGTTTGGCAAACCCGCCTGGCACCGCGAGCGCATCGCTGCAGCGATCCTGGAGGAACGCCCATGAAGATCGGATTCGACGCCGCCGACGAAGCCTTTCGCGGCGAATTCGCCCAGTGGCTGGCGGACAACCTGCGCGGCGAGTTCGAGCCGCTGCGCTTCCGCGGTGGCCCCGGTGACGAGCACAGCTTCCCGGTGGAACGCAAGGCCTGGGAGCGCAAGCTCGCCGAGGGTGGCTGGACCTGCGTGGGCTGGGCCAGGGAGCACGGCGGGCGCGGCCTGTCGATCAACCAGCAGGTGATCTTCCACGAGGAATACGCCCGCGCCGGCGGCCCCGGTCGCATGGGCCACATCGGCGAAGGGCTGGCCGGGCCGACCATCGCCGCCTTCGGCAATGACGAGCAGAAACGCCGGCTGCTGCCGGGCATCGTCAGCGGCCGGGAGTTCTGGTGCCAGGGCTATTCCGAGCCGGGCGCCGGCTCCGACCTTGCGGCGGTCAAGACTCGCGCCACTTTCGACGCCGAGCGTGGCGTGTGGCGGATCAACGGGCAGAAGGTCTGGACCTCGCTGGCCCACGAATCCGACTGGTGCTTCGTCATCGCCCGCAGCGAGGCGGGTAGCGTCGGCCATCACGGCCTTTGCTTCCTGTTGGTGCCGATGAATCAGCCGGGCATCAGCGTGCGGCCGATCGAGCAGCTCACCGGCACGTCGGAATTCAACGAGGTGTTCTTCGATGACGCCGAGACCGCCGCCGAGAACCTGCTGGGCGCGCCGGGGGATGGCTGGAAGATCGCCATGGCATTGCTGGGCTTCGAGCGTGGTGTCTCCACCCTCGGCCAGCAGATGCAGTTCCACAACGAGCTGGACGAGATCATCCGTATTGCCCGCGCCAATGGCGCCGCCCGCGACCCGCTGCTGCGTCAGCGCCTGGCCGAGGCTTGGGGCGGGCTCAAGGTGCTGCGCTACAACTCGCTACGCATGCTCTCCGGCACACAGGACGGCGGCCTGCGGCCCGAGGCGCTGATCTACAAGCTGTGCTGGTCCGAGTGGCACGCGCGGTTGGGCAAGCTGGCCATGGACGTGCTCGGCGCCGAGGCGGAAATCCTCGACGGCTCGCCGTACCAGCTCAGCCGTTTGCAGGGCCTGTCCCTGTTCAGCCGCTCCGACACCATCTACGGCGGCAGCAACGAGATCCAGCGCAACCTCATCGCCGAGCGTGCGCTCGGCCTGCCCAGAGAACCCAAGGTGCCTCGCTAGGAGATCGCACTCATGCTCAAACCCGAATACGTATCCGGCCGCGGCCTGCTGCGCGGCAAGTCGGTGCTGATCACCGCGGCCGCCGGCGCCGGCATCGGCTTTTCCGCCGCCCTGCGCGCCGCCGAGGAAGGCTGCCGCGCGCTGATGATCAGCGACATCCATGAAGGCCGGCTGAACGAGGCGGTGGAGCGCATCCGCCAGGCCTGCGGGCTGCAGGCGGTGTACGGGCAGGTCTGCAATGTCACCAGCGAGGAGCAGGTGCGCGCCCTGGTGGCGGCCGCCGAGGAACGCCTGGGCGGTGTCGACGTGCTGATCAACAACGCAGGACTGGGCGGCTCGCGCACGCTGGTGGAAATGACCGACGAGGAGTGGCACCGCGTCCTCGACGTCACCCTCACCGGCACCATGCGCATGACCCGCGCCATGCTGCCGTACATGATGGAGCGCCGCGCCGGCGCCATCGTCAACAACGCCTCGGTGCTCGGCTGGCGCGCGCAGAAAGAGCAGAGTCACTACGCCGCGGCCAAGGCCGGGGTGATGGCGCTGACCCGTTGTGCCGCGCTGGAGGCGGCGGAGCACGGCGTGCGCATCAACGCCGTGAGCCCGAGCATCGCCCTGCACGATTTCCTGCGCAAATCCGCCCCCCAGGAACTGCTGGAGAAACTGGCTTCCACCGAGGCGTTCGGCCGCGCCGCCGAGGTCTGGGAAATCGCCAACGTGATGATGTTCCTGGCCAGCGACTACAGCTCCTACATGACCGGCGAAGTGCTGTCGGTCTCCAGCCAGAGGGCCTGACATGGCGCGTGTCTTCGAGCATCCGGAAGAGCTCCTGGCCTGTATCGGCGAAGTGCTTGGCGAGAGTGACTGGCTCACCGTCGACCAGTCGCGCATCGACCAGTTCGCGCAGGCCACCGGCGACCACCAGTGGATCCATGTCGACCCCGTGCGCGCGGCCAGCGGTCCCTATGGCACCTGCATCGCCCACGGCTACCTGACGCTGTCGCTGGTCAACCTGTTCCTGCCGCAGATCGTCGAGGTGCGCGGTATCGCCATGGGAGTCAACTACGGCTGCGACCGCGTGCGCTTCCCCAGCGTGGTCAAGGCCGGCGCCCGCGTGCGTGGCCGCGCCGAGCTGGTTGCCGCCGAGGCGCTGAAGGGCGCGGTACAGGCCACGGTGCGCGTCAGCGTCGAGATCGAGGGCGAACAGCGCCCCGGCTGCGTGGTGGACACCATCAGCCGTTACTGCCCCGCTTAACGAGCTCTTCGTCGTGCGTAGGGCGAATAACCTGGAACAGGTTATCCGCCGGCTGCGGTGTGGCGGATAACGCTGGCGCGTTATTCGCCCTACGAAAGCCGCCGCCCGCGCCCAGGGTTCCCTTACAAAAACCTGAGGATTCGCAATGAGAGAAGCCGTCATCGTCTCCACCGCCCGCACCGCCATCGGGAAGGCCTTCCGTGGCGTCTTCAACGACACCGAGGCGCCTGCCATGGGTGGCGCAGTGGTGGCCGAAGTGGTGCGCCGCGCCGGTGCCGAGCCGGGCGAGGTGGAGGACGTCATCATCGGCGCCGCCGCGCAGCAGGGCACCCAGGCCTACAACCTCGGCCGCCTCTGCGCCATCGCCGGCGGCTTGCCGTCGAGCGTGGCCGGCATGGCCGTGGAGCGCCAGTGCGCATCGGGCCTGATGAGCATCGCCATCGCCGCCAAGTCCATCGTCTGCAACGAGCTGGACATCGCCGTGGCCGGCGGCCTGGAGTCCATTTCCCTGGTGCAGAACAAGCACAAGAACGCCTACCGCAACCAGTCGCAGGCCGTGCTTGCCCACGACCCGGCGGCCTACATCCCGATGATCGAGACCGCCGAGATCGTCGCCGCACGCTACGGCATCAGCCGCGAAGCCCAGGATGCGTATTCACTGCGCAGCCAGCAGCGCACGGCGGCAGCGCAGCGCGATGGCCTGTTCGCCGACGAAATCCTGCCCCTGAACGCGCAGCGCCTGGTGGTGGACAAGGCCAGTGGCGAAAGCCGTCACGAAACCGTGCTGATCGACCGTGACGAATGCAACCGTGTCGACACCACGCTTGCCAGCCTCGCCGCCCTGGAACCGGTGTGGCAGGGCGGCCAGTGGAGCGAAGCGGGGCGGTTCATCACCGCCGGCAACGCATCCCAACTCTCCGACGGCGCCTCGGCATCGCTGCTGATGGAAGCGCGCGAGGCAGAGCGCCGCGGGCTGCAACCGCTGGGCATCTACCGGGGCCTGGCGGTGGCCGGCTGCAATGCCGACGAGATGGGTATCGGGCCGGTCTTCGCGATCCCGAAACTGCTCCAGCGCCACGGCCTGAAGATGGACGACATCGGCCTGTGGGAGCTCAACGAAGCCTTCGCCTGCCAGGTGCTGTTCTGCCAGGACAAGCTGGGCATTCCCGATGAGCGCCTGAACGTCAACGGTGGCGCCATTGCCATCGGCCATCCGTTTGGCATGTCCGGCGCGCGCATGGCTGGCCACGCGCTGCTGGAAGGGCGTCGTCGCGGGGTGCGTTATGTGGTGGTGAGCATGTGCATCGGCGGCGGCATGGGCGCGGCCGCGCTGTTCGAGGTGGCCTGATGGACGCCCAGCTGATCCGCCGGCGCATGGCGCGTTACGTGGAACTGGTGGATGCCGGCGATATCGACGGCATCCTTGCGCTCTATGCCGACGACGCGGTGGTCGAGGACCCGGTGGGCGCCGAGCCTCAGGTGGGGATCGAGGCCATCGCTCGCTTCTACCGCGACGGTCTCGGCCGCGCCGAAGCCAGCGCCCAGCTCACCGGGCCGGTGCGGGTCACCGGCAACGGTTGCGGCGCCATGCCTTTCCGCGTCGACCTGAACTGGAACGGCGCGCCGTGCAGCCTGCATGTGATCGACGTGATGGAGTTCGACGAGCACGGCCTTATTCGCAGCATGAAAGCGTATTGGGGGGATCTCAACCTGGAGCAGCGGCCGGAGTAGGGGCAGCGTCTGGGCTGGGCTGTAACCCGTAGGAGCGGACTCTGTCCGCGATGGCATCCGGCGCGATGGGAGTCGATCGCGGACGGCGTCCGCTCCTGCCTGATCGGTCCATGCTACGGTCAGCCCTCACCCTAACCCTGGCTGCGCGCCCCGCTCAGAGGGAGAGGGGCCGTACGGTGCAGGATGACACTCCAGCGTCAACCGGCACGATCAGCTCCCTCTCCCTGGGGAGAGGGCTGGGGTGAGGGGAAAGCATCGGCACGGGCTTCCCGGGAAAGGCTGTTGCTCCTACGCACAGCTCATCTCACGGAGCAGACGCGTAATCCGCGTTCTGGGTCTTGCCGGTTTCGTAGAAGGCTTTCAGGTTCAGCGCGATCTTCGCCACGGTCCGCCGCAGTGCGCCGGCCAGCAGCCATTCACCCAGACGCCCGCCGCTCAGGTCGCCGTCCAGGCTCAGGACCAGTCGGGTGCGCGCGTCTCCCTCGGGGAGCAGCGCGTAGCGGAAGCTGGCCTCGCGGAACGGGAAGGGCGGTCCCAGCTCGGCGCGGTGCAGGCGCAGCACCAGGCCCCGGCCTTCGTTCCATTCGACCACGCTTTCATCGAGGAAGCCGCGCTTCATATGCACCCGCCGGCTGGCGCCGAGGCCTTCGCGCGGGCCGGGGTGGAAGTCGCAGCCGGTCAGGCCGGGCACATAGTGCGGCGCCAGGCTCAGGTCGCGCAGGCGCGTCCAGGCGGCGTCGTGGGGCAGGTCGAGAATCAGTTCGTGTCGGGCACTGAGCATGGCGTCATCCCTGGGCCGCTTCGAGGAAGGCGGGGCGCTCGCCGCCGCCGTGCAGGGCAATCTCGGCGCCGCTGACATAGGCCGCCAGCGGTGAAGCAAGATACAGGCAGGCATCGCCGATATCCCCCGGCTCGGCCAGGCGTCCCAGCGGTACGGTGCTGGCCACGCGTTGCAGGCCGGCTTCGTCACCGTAATGCAGGTGGCTCTGCTCGGTGCGGATCAACCCGCCGATCACCGCATTGACCCGCACCTTCGGCGCCCATTCCACCGCCAGCGAGCGGCCCAGGTTGAGCAGCCCGGCCTTGGCCGCGCCATAGGCGGCGGTGCCGGGAGAAGGGCGGGTGGCGCTGACGCTGCAGATGTTGATGATGCTGCCGCCGCTGGCTTGCTGCTGCATGCGCTGGTTGGCCAGTTGGCAGAGGTTCAGCGGCGCCAGCAGGTTGAGCCGGACGATGGCCTCGGAGAAGCGGGGCGAAGCGTCGGCGGCATCGGCGTAAGGTGCGCCGCCGGCATTGTTGACCAGCACATCCAGGCGGCCATGGCGTTCATCGATGGCCGCCATCAGGGCCTGCAACTGATCGAAGTCGCGCACATCGCAGGGGATGAACCAGGCTTCGCGTCCGTCGTGATTCGGTAGCTGTTCGGGGGCCTCGCGACCGCAGATCACCACCTCGGCGCCCTGTTCCAGGAAGCATTGGCTGATGCCCCGGCCCGCACCCTTGCCGCCGCCGGTGACCAGCACCACCTGGCCGCTGAAATCCAAAGCTCTCGTCATGTCCGTTCCTCTGTGGGGAAGGCTTGCAGCCTAGGCGCGGCGGCCTCGCGCGCCCACGTCCGAAGGGACTAGGGCGGCGCCTGCGTTCGAGCATGGTGTTGGCGGTAGGCGAGGTGTATCGGCGTGCAACCGCGAACGGTTGTACGCCCTACGCCAGGGTCGAGCGCTGGCGCGTGGCTGGCCTTCGGCCCCTCACCCCAGCCCTCTCCCGGAGGGAGAGGGGACTGACATGGCATCAGGCGGAACACCGAACCTCCCGGCAACATCGTACGGCCCTGGGGTGAGGGGGAATCGCACGCACGGGCTTCCCGGCAGGCATCAGAGCGCAGAGTGGTTCTTGCCCACGAGATCCCCCGTAGTCCTCTCGGACGATGTGGCCCAGGCCGAGGCGCCGAAATAATCCCGGCACATTCCCCCTGGAGCGACGCCATGGCTGCCTTGCCGCAAGGACACTTCGTCACCCTCAACGACGGACTCCGACTGCATTACCTGGACAGCGGCAACGGCGACGCCGTGCTGTTCATCCACGGCAGCGGGCCCGGCGCCAGCGGCCACAGCAACTTCAAGCAGAACTACCCGGAATTCGTCGTGGCCGGCCATCGCGTGCTGGTGCCGGACCTGCCGGGCTACGGCGCCAGCGACAAGCCGGAAACCGACTACACCCTGGATTTCTTCGTCGATGCCCTGTTCGGCCTGCTCGACGCGCTGGACATCCCGCGCTGCACCCTGGTGGGCAACTCCCTGGGCGGTGCCATCGCCATCCGCATGGCCTTGCTGCAGCCGCAGCGCATCGCCCGCTTGGTGCTGATGGCGCCCGGCGGCCTGATGGAGAAGGAGCAGTACTACCTGCAGATGGAAGGCATCCAGAAGATGGGTGCGGCCTTTGCCAATGGCGAACTGAACGATGCCGCCGGCATGCGTCGCCTGCTCTCGCTGCAGCTCTTCGATGCCGCGCAGATCAGCGATGAAACGGTGAACGAGCGCGTTGCCGTGGTGAAGCAGCAGCCGCGCTGCGTGCTGACCCGCATGCAGGTGCCGAACCTGTCGGCGCAATTGGCCGAGCTGAGCTGCCCGATCCTCGGTTTCTGGGGCATGAACGACAAGTTCTGCCCGGCCAGCGGCGCGCAGACGCTGATGGAGGCCTGCCGCAATATCCGCTTCGTGCTGCTCAGCGAGTGCGGGCACTGGGTGATGGTCGAGCACCGCGCGCTGTTCAACCGCGAAGTGCTGGACTTCCTCCAGGAGGACGCGGCATGAGCGAGGTTCTCCAGCGGCAGCACGCCGACGAGCTCTATGCCGCCCTGGTCGAGGGACGCACCCTGGCGCCACTGACCGAGCGCTGGGCCGACATCGGCATCGAGGACGCCTACCGCATCTCCCAGCACATGCTGCAACGGCGACTGGCCGACGGCGACGAACTGGTGGGCAAGAAGATCGGCGTCACCTCCGAGGCCGTGCAGCGCATGCTCGACGTGCACCAGCCGGACTTCGGATTCATCACCCGCAAGATGTGGTTCGCCAATGGCGCCGACATCTCGCTGTCCGAAAACCGCCTGATCCAGCCGCGCGCCGAGGGCGAGATCGCCTTCCGTCTCAAGCGCGACCTCAAGGGCCCAGGCGTCACCGAGGCCGATGTGCTGGCAGCCACCGAATGCGTGATGGCCTGCTTCGAGATCGTCGATTCGCGCATCCACGACTGGAAGATCCGCATCCAGGACACCGTGGCCGACAACGCCTCCTGCGGCGTGTTCGTCCTCGGTGAGGTGGAGCGCGACCCGCGCGAGCTCGACTTGCCCAACCTGCGCATGCGTGTGCGCAAGAACGGCATGCAGATCAGCGAGGGCCTGGGCTCGGCGGTGCAGGGCAACCCGCTCACCGCCGTCGCCTGGCTGGCCAACACCCTGGGCGCCTTCGGCATCCCCTTCAAGGCCGGGGAAATCATCCTCTCCGGCTCGCTGGTGCCGCTGGAACCGGCGCGCGCCGGTGACCGCTTCGAACTGGACATCGACGGCCTGGGCGGCGCCCAGGTGTCCTTCCGTGCATAGGAGTCATCCATGAGCAAGAAACTACGGGCCGCGATCATCGGCCCCGGCAACATCGGCACCGACCTGCTGATGAAGATGCGCCGATCCGAGTGGATCGAACCGGTGTGGATGGTCGGCGTCGACCCGTCTTCGGATGGCCTGGCGCGTGCCCGCGAGTTCGGCCTGAAGACCACCTCCGAGGGCGTCGACGGCCTGCTGCCGCACGTGCTGGACGACGACATCCGCATCGCCTTCGATGCCACCTCCGCCTACGTGCATGCCGAGAACAGCCGCAAGCTCAATGCGCTGGGCGTGATCATGGTCGACCTGACCCCGGCCGCCATCGGCCCGTTCTGCGTGCCGCCGGTGAACCTCGCCGAGCACGCCGGCAACCTGGCGATGAACGTCAATATGGTCACCTGCGGCGGCCAGGCCACGATTCCCATGGTGGCGGCGGTATCGCGGGTGCAGCCGGTGGACTATGCCGAGATCGTCGCCACCGTTTCGTCCCGTTCAGTGGGGCCGGGCACGCGCAAGAACATCGACGAATTCACCCGCACCACCTCCGGCGCGATCGAACAGGTCGGCGGGGCGAAACAGGGCAAGGCGATCATCGTCATCAACCCCGCCGAGCCGCCGCTGATGATGCGCGACACCATCCATTGCCTGACCGCCGGCACGCCGGACCAGGCGGCAATCCGCAGCTCGGTACACGAGATGATCCGCGAGGTGCAGCGCTACGTGCCGGGCTACAAGCTGATCAACGGCCCGGTGTTCGAGGGCAACCGCGTCTCGGTGTACCTGGAGGTGGAAGGCCTGGGCGACTACCTGCCCAAGTCCGCCGGCAACCTCGACATCATGACCGCCGCCGGCCTGCGCACCGCCGAGATGTTCGCCGAACAAGCCCACCAGGGCGCCCTGCAACTGCCGGCCCGCTGAGGAGAATCACCATGAACCTGCAAGGTAAGAAGGTCCGCCTGCACGACATGAGCCTGCGTGATGGCATGCACGCCAAGCGCCACCAGATCAGCCTGGAGCAGATGGTTTCCGTAGCCACGGGCCTGGACGAAGCCGGCGTGCCGCTGATCGAGATCACCCATGGCGATGGCCTGGGCGGCGCCTCGGTGAACTACGGCTTCCCGGCCCACACCGACCGCGAATACTTCGAGGCGGTGATTCCCAAGCTCAAGCAGGCCAAGGTCTCGGCGCTGCTGCTGCCGGGCATCGGCACCGTCGAGCACCTGAAGATGGCCCACGGCTGCGGCGTGTCCACCATCCGCGTGGCGACCCATTGCACCGAGGCGGACGTCTCCGAGCAGCACATCGGCATGTCCCGCGAGATGGGGCTGGATACCGTGGGCTTCCTGATGATGGCCCACATGGTCAATGCCGAGCAGCTGCTGGAACAGGCGCGGCTGATGGAGAGCTTCGGCGCCAACTGCATCTACTGCACCGATTCGGCCGGCTACATGCTGCCCGCCGAGGTCAGCGAGAAGATCGGCCTGCTGCGCGCCGAGCTGAAGCCGCAGACCGAGGTCGGCTTCCATGGTCACCACAACCTGGGCATGGCCATCGCCAACTCCCTGGCCGCCATCGAGGCGGGCGCTGCGCGTATCGACGGCTCGGTCGCAGGCCTGGGCGCGGGTGCCGGCAACACGCCGCTGGAAGTCTTCGTCGCGGTGCTCAAGCGCATGGGCGTGGATTGTGGCGTGGACCTGTACGGCATCATGGATGTCGCCGAGGACCGCGTGGTGCCGATGATGGACCAGCCGATCCGCCTCGACCGCGACGCGCTGACCCTGGGTTACGCCGGCGTATACAGCTCTTTCCTGCTGTTCGCCAAGCGTGCCGAGGCGCGTTACGCGATCTCCGCCCGTGACCTGTTGGTGGAGCTGGGACGGCGTGGCACCGTGGGAGGCCAGGAGGACATGATCGAGGACCTCGCGCTGACCATGGCGGCCAAGGCCGGGCTACTGCCGACCTGAGTCGAGTCGCGCCGGCTGCCTTGCGGGCAGTCGGCGCAGTGCTCAGTCGGGTAGGCCCGCCTTGCGGAAGCCTTCGACGAAGTGCTTGCGCACTGCCGCGTCACGCAAGGGTTCAGTCTCCACCCAATGGCGGATGGTGAAGTTCGGATTGCCCACCAGGAAGAGTTCGGTTTCCGCGCGGGCCTCGTCCAGCCGGCCGAGTTGCGCGAGGCTGGCGGCGAGGAAGCGCCGCGAGCTGCTGCGGTAGGTTTCGTCGCGGCGCAGGGTCTGGATGGCGCCCTGGTAATCGCACGCGGCGTACTGCGCCTGGCCGAGGGTCAGGTAGTACCAGCCGGCGGGGAAGGGGTTGAGGCGAAAGGCCCGGCGGATGTGCTCCAGGCCTTCGTCGACACGCCCGGCCAGCACCGTGACGTCGGACAGCGCGGTCCAGGCGTCGGCATCGTTCGGGTCCAGCCTGATTGCGTGCTGGAACTGCGCGTCGGCTTCCGCGTACTGGCGCTCGTAGGTCAGCAGGTAGGCCAGGCTCCAGCGGCAGCCGGCATCGTTGGGGTCGATGGCCACCGCCTCGCGCGCCTGTGCCAGGGCGGTTTCGCGTTCGAGCGGGGTCGGGCCGCCGCTGTGTATCCAGCCCATCCAGTGGTTCATCGCCAGCCAGCGCCGCGCCTCGACGTACTGCGGATCGAGGGCTATGGCGCGGCTCAGCATCAGGTGCGCTTCCTGCGCGGCCAGTGGCGAATCGTCCATCAATTGACGGGCGCGCACGCACAGCTCATAGGCTTCCAGGTTTCTCGGCCGGTTGCGCGGCAGCGGTGTGCGCAGGTGGCCGAGCAGCGCCTGGACGATCTGCCCGGTGACCTGGTCCTGCAGGTCGAAGAGGTCTTCCACGCGGCCCTCGAAGCGCTCGGCCCAGACATGCTCGCCGGTGCTGGCGTCCACCAGCTGGGCGTTGATGCGCACCCGCGCGTCGGCTCGTCGCGCGCTGCCTTCGAGCAGGTAGCGCACGCCCAGCTCGCGGGCGATCTCGCGCACGTCCATGGCCTTGCCCTTGTAGGCGAAGGCTGAGGTGCGGGCGATGACGAACAGCCCGCCGACGCGGGACAGCTCGGTGGTGAGGTCTTCGCTCAGGCCGTCGGCGAAGATGGCCTGCTGCGGGTCGTCGCTGAGGTTGACGAAGGGCAGCACGGCTATCGAGGGTTCTTCGGGCAGGGCTGGGGGCGTGCGCGGAGCATCGGCCAGGTGCTGCACGGCGCCGCTGAAACGGTAGCCGACACGGGGCACGGTGGTGATCCATGGGCTGCCATCCGGCGCCTCGCCGAGCACCTTGCGCAGTTGGGCGATCTGCACCGTGAGGTTGCCTTCCTCGACCACCAGGCCGGGCCAGGTAGCGTCCATCAGCTCGGCCTTGCTGCGAATCTCGCCCGGCCGCTCCAGCAATGTCTGCAGCAGGTTCAATGCGCGAAAACCGATGGCGACGGGCCGATCGTCACGCTTCAGAAGGCCGGCGGGGCCATCGAGCACGAAGGGGCCGAAAGCCAGACGCGATTGCTGCATGACACCCCCTTTGCAAGTTTTTGGAAGTGTTTGGCGCCGCTTGAGGACGGCACAGCGGGCGACCGCCATGCTCGGCCCCATGGGGTACGAGTCGAACGGAGGTTGCCATGAACGATACTCCCCGCGTGCTGCTGTCGGAAGCTTCGCCCTGGCCGGTCAGCCTGCGCGCCTTGTTGGAGCTGCCTGCCCTCTGGCAAGCGCGAGCCCGGGTGCGTCGCCAGCTCGCCGTCATGGCCAGGGCCAATCCGCACCTGATCGCGGACATCGGCCTGACGCGGCGCCAGGTGGCACTGGAGATCGCCAAACCGTTCTGGCGGGCGTGAGGGCTGAAGCAGTTTTCCTGAACGATGGTGCAAGTTTTTTCCTACAAGTTAGTGGCAGTCTGCTACCCTCGCGGCCAAACGATCACCACTGCGCCAGGTTGTCGCACGCGCGGCGGGGCCAAGCCTTGCCGTTCGAGCACCGGTTCCGGGCCGCGTGGTGCATCGGCCATCACCCATAACAAGGACGACAAGCGTGATCCTGCGATGCGCCACACCAGGGAGGGTGCGATGCGTTCTCCTGTGTGCTTTTCCGCATCTCGACTCCTACGCCGCCATCGCGGCGGTGAAGGTCACGGCTGTCCGTTCCGTGTTGGCCACCGGGTCACAGAACCCGGAGCGCCGTTTACCTTGAGGAGCAGGTCTTGAATCACATCTATCGGCTGGTATGGAACCGTCGGCTGGGCGCCTGGCAGGCGGCGTCGGAGCTGGCAACGCAATCGCGCGGTGGGCGTTCGTCAGTGGGCGGGGTGGCGAGCCGTATTGCCGCCTGTGGGGCGGCGCTCTTCGCGCTTTCCGGGTTGAGCACGGCGGTGCAGGCAGGTTGCACGCAGAGCTCCCCGATCATGGTCAGCTGTAGTGGCGCGGCCAATCCGCTGTTGCCCCATTACGGCAACGCTGCGGACAACCTTGATGTCACCGTGGCGGCGGGAGGCTCGCTGGGCGTCCTGTTAGGCAGCGGCGGCACCGCGCTGCAGTTGACGGGCAATAATGTGACGTTGAGGAACTACGGCATTATCGATCCGAGCGCGCTGGGGCCCATCGCCATCCAGTCGACGGGAGTGGTCGTGGGTAACGCCAACGGAAGTATTGTCACCATCAGCAACTCTGGAGTCATTGCTGGAGCACGGGGCCAGGAGAGCGCCTCGACGAACACCCTGAGCGGCCTGGCAATGCTCGTGCAGAATGGCAGCGGTGGTACTACCCAGGTGATCAATACGGGAATGATCATGGCCCGTTCGATTGATGGCGTGGCGCAGGCGGACGGGGATATGGCGGCTATTGCCATCGTCGGCGGTAGCGCAGTGGATTTCGTCAACGACCAGGGTGCGACCATCTCCGGCCGCGTCGCACTGCAGTCCCCCGGGATACTTGGCGTCGGTAACCGCTTCGCCAACGCCGGAGAAATCCGCGGCAGCGTTTACCTGGGCGCCGACGGCCGCAATACCTTCACCGCCGTGACAGGCTCGTCTATCACTGCCGGAGGCAGCACGACGGATACCATCCCCGTCGATGGCATGAACGGCTTGAGCTTCGCCAAGGCCGGCACGGTCGAGGCGGGTGGCTACAACAATACCCTGGTGCTGCAGAACGTCCTGCCTTCGGCCGGGACCGGGTCCGGAACAGCGGGTTCGGGTTCGGCTTCGGGCGACACCTATCTGAATTTCCAGGATCTGCAGGTCAACAGCGGCACCTGGACCCTGACCGGCCGCGCGCTGGTGCCAGGGGCGTCGGTGGAGCTCAACGGCGGCGCAGTGATCCTGGCGACCGGCACCGAGTTGGGTCAGGGTGACATCCAGGCCAAGGGCGGCACGCTGATCAGTTCTCTGGGCGACGTGACGATGAGCAACCCGTTCATTCTGGGCCTGGGCGGGCTGACGCTGGCGGGGACCAACAACTACACCCTCAGCGGCAGTATCGGCGGTACGGGTGGCCTGAATATCACGGCTCCGGTGGTCTCCCTGAGTGGGGTGAACGCCGGCCTTTCCGGCAATATCCAGGTCGGCGCCAGCTCGACCCTGGTCGGCAACACGGACAGCATCAGAGGCAACCTCGTCAACAGCGGCACCGTGACCTTCAACCAGTCTTCCAATGGCACCTATTCCGGCGCAATGTCCGGCACGGGAGCGTTGGTCAAGTCCGGCACCGGCACCTTGACACTCAGTGGCAACAATACCAGCAGCGGTGCCACCAGAGTTGCCGCCGGTACATTGGTAGTGCGCCCTGGCGGACTGTCGAGTGGGGCCCTTAGCCTGAGCAGCGGCACCGTACTGGACCTGGGCCAGGCCGGCCCTCAGACGGTGGCAGCGCTGAGTGGTGTTGGCGGCTCTATCTTGCTGGGCGCGAACGTACTGACCGTCGATAGCAACCTTTCCACGACTTATCTGGGTGATATCTCCGGGTCGGGGCAGTTGGTGAAGCAGGGTGCGGGCGACCTGACGCTCTACGGCAACTACCTGGCCGGCGGTGTCACCGTCAATGGCGGGACGCTGGCTCTCAATACGATCAGCAACCCGAACCTGATGGCCACAGTGAATACCAGCGCCACGCTGAACCTGTCGTCGCAGCCTGGCCAATCCCTGGGGTCGTTGGTTGGCGGCACTGGCAGCGAGGTGGCACTGGGGGCCAGTACCCTGTCCCTGGCATCAGGCAATTACGCGGGTGTCATCAGCGGTGCGGGCGGGCAGTTGAACAAGGTGGGCAGCGGCACCCTGACCCTCAATGGCATCAACACCTACACCGGCGACACCCAGGTTACGGGCGGCAGCTTGCTGGTCGGTGACAGCAGTCATGCATCGGCGCGCGTCGAAGGTCCGATCTCCGTTTCCAGCGGCGCTTCGCTGGGTGGCTTCGGCACCGTGGCTGGCAACGTCGATGTGGCCTCGGGCGGTCATCTTGCTTCGGGTGCCCCAGTCGGGGTGTTCACCATCGACGGCGACCTGACCATGCGCCAGGGCAGCCAGGCGGACTTCAGCCTGGGTGCCTCGGGTGGAACCTCCACGCCGGGGGCCAGCCACAGCGTCTCGGTGACCGGTGACCTGAATCTGCAGGGTGCCCAGTTGAACCTGACCAATGCGGGCGGCTATGGCCCGGGCATCTACCGGCTGTTCGACTGGGGCGGCACACTGACCATGAGTAACGGCGGCGGTCTCCTTCCACCGCCGGGGCCGACCCTGCAGATCCTGACTGGCGCCAGGCAGATCAACCTGATCAATCCGGCCAGCCTCTCGCTCAACTTCTGGAACGCCGATGGCCTTGCCAGCGCATCGCAGATGGGCGGCGGCACCGGCGTCTGGTCGCAGGCCGGTGCGAACTGGACCGACGCCACGGGCAGCACCACCGCGTGGCGCAATCCCAACGACGCGTTTTCCATCTTCGGCGGTGCGGCCGGTACGGTGACCGTCGATAACAGCAGTGGCGCCATCGCGGCGCAGGGCATTCAGTTCGCCAGCGACGGCTATCACCTGGTCGGCGATAACCTGGCGCTGACCGGCGCCACTCCGGGCGCCCTGGGCGAAGTGCGGGTCGGCGACGGCAGCCAGGTGTCGAGCGCCTGGACAGCTTCTGTCGACAATTCGCTGACCGGCGCCGGTATCGACAAGACCGGGCTGGGCACCCTGGTGCTCAGCGGCGTTAACGCTTACACGCAGAGCACGCGCCTGAGCCTGGGTACATTGTCGGTTTCCAGCGACGCCAACCTCGGCGCATCCTCCGCCAATCTCGACTTCGAGGGTGGCACCCTGCGCGTCACCGGCAACGGTTTCCAGAGCACGGCGCGCAACGTCGTGTTTGGGGGCGCCGGTGGTGGCCTGGACATCGCTGATGCCAGCAATACCTTCACCCTCGGCCAGGTGCTTGCCGGCGGCGGCGCACTGACCAAGCTCGGCGACGGCACCCTGGTGCTGGGCGGCAACAACAGCTACACCGGTGGCACGCTGATCAGCGCAGGGACGCTCAGTGGTTCGGCCGGCAGCTTCGGCAGCGGAGCGATCGTCGACAACGCGACGCTGGTAGTCGATGAGGCCAGCGATGCCACGCTCGCCAACGCGATATCCGGCAGCGGCTCGTTGACCAAGACCGGTGCCGGCAACCTGACCCTGGGCAGCAACAGCTACAGCGGCGGCACACTGATCAGCGCGGGGACGCTCAGCGGCACGGCGGAGAGCTTCGGCAGCGGCGCCATCACCAACAATGCACGGCTGATCCTGGACCAGGCCAGCAACGCCAGCTTCGCCAACGCCATGTCCGGCAGCGGCAGCCTGGTCAAGCGCGGAGCCGGTGCCCTGGTGCTGGAGAGCGACTCCAGCGTCGCTGGCGGCACCCAGGTGGAGGATGGGCGTCTGGTCGTCGGCGGTAGCGCGGGCTCCACTGCGCGCTTGACCAGCAATGTGGACGTCGCCGGTAACGCTACCCTTGGTGGCCATGGCGTCATCGACGGCAACGTCACCCTCGCCAATGGTGCGAAATTGGCGCCGGGCAACTCCATCGGCACGCTGACCGTGGATGGCGACGTAACCTTGGGCGCCGGCTCGACCCTGGAGATCGAGAACGCTCCGGACGGCAGCGCCGACCGCCTGGTTTCCACCGGCACAGTCACTCTGAACGGTGCGAACCTCAGCGTCCTGGCCGAGTCCGGTACCTGGAAGCCCAGCTCCAGCTACGCCATCATCCAGGCTGCCGCGTTGCAGGGCACTTTCGCCAACCTCACCAGCAACCTGCCATTCCTCGATGCATCGCTGCAGTACTCGGCCACTGGCGTCACCCTGGTGATGGAGCGCAACGACACCACCTTCGTTTCCGTGGCTCAGACGGGCAACCAGCGGGCGGTCGCCGGGGTCATCGACCCCGCTGTTGGCAAGGCGCTCTGGAGCGAGATGTCCGGGCTCAGTGCCGAGCAGGCGCGGCGTGCCTATGACAGCCTGTCCGGCGAGATGCATGCCAGCGCGCGGACGGCGCTGTTCGACGACAGTCGTCAGGTGCGCGAGGCGCTCACCGACCGCCTGTATGAGGCGCGCCAGGACGGCGCCGGCAACGCTCTGGAGGTCTGGATCAAGGGCTACGGCGGGGCCAGCGACAGCGACGGCACCCAGGGTGCCGCCAGCCTGGACCGCAACAGCCAGGGCATGCTGGTTGGCGCGGACCTGGCGCTGAACGACACCTGGCGCCTGGGCCTGGCCACAGGCTACGGCACGGCTGACCTGGACGTCGATGCGCGGAATTCCTCGGCCGACGTCTCCAGCACCACCCTTGCGGCCTACCTGGGCGGCCAGTGGGATGCCCTTGGCCTGCGCCTGGGCGTGGCCCGCACCTGGAACGATCTGGACACTCGTCGCGATGTGACGGTGGGCAGCCAGCAGCAGAAGCTCAAGGCCAGCTACGACGCCGATACCACGCAGGTGTTTGGTGAGCTGGGCTACCGCCTGCGGCTCGCCGAGCTGGAGCTGGAACCTTTCGCGGGCATCGCCCATGTCGAGGTACACAGCGACAGCTTCAACGAGCATGGTGGCGAAGCCGCGCTGCACGGTGGCAGCGAAACCGATCGGGTCGACTACACCAGCCTGGGCCTGCGTGCCAAGGCACCGCTCGGCACGTTGTTCGATCGCCCGCTGGCGCTGTCCACCAGCCTGGCCTGGCAGCACGCGCTGGATGTGCCGGAGGACGAGAGCCGGATGACCCTCGGCGACTACGGCAGCTTCAGTGTCACGGGTGTTCCGCTGGCACGCGACACTGCGGTGGGGCGTGTCGGCGTCAGCCTGCAACTGGCGCCGCAGGCCAGCGTCGAGCTGGGCTATTCCGGCCAGACCGGCGACGGTAGCCGCGACAATGCGGCGCGACTGGGGCTGAACATCGCCTTCTGAGTCATGCCGGGGCGCGGCAGCGCGCCCCGGTTACCGCTCCAGGCCAAGGCGCTGATGCCACTGTGCGCTGGCCTTCCTCGCGGATCTTCGCGTGGTAGATGCTGAGGTGCACGGCGCCGCAGTGGCAGGAACCTTCGAGCAGCATGGCTTCCCTGCTGATCCGGTTGGCAGTGGGATTGTCTGACGAAGGACACTGCAGCGTATGGGGGATCCCATCGAAGTGCCCCGGCGGGACTGCCTTCGCCCCGTGCAGTAGACTAGCCGCCCGCCCAGCGACGGACTCTGCCCATGCTCCGGAATTTCACCGACCTCGACCTGCGCCTGCTGCGTATCTTCGCCTCCGTGGTGAAGTGTGGCGGCTTCACGGCCGCGCAGGCCGAGCTGAACATGAGCCAGTCGAACATCAGCATGCACATCGGCAGCCTGGAGAAGCGCCTGGGCTATCGGTTGTGCGAGCGCGGCAAGGGTGGGTTCCGCCTGACGGCGAAGGGCCAACGGATTCTCGAGGCGTCGGAGGCGATGTTCGATGCCATCGGGCTGTTCCGCGACCAGGCACAGGCGCTGTCGGGCAAGCTGGTGGGCGAGCTCTACCTGGGCCTGGCGGACAACGTGACGACACTGCCGCAGGCGCGTTTCGACGAGACCCTGGCAGCGTTCCATGGCCGCGAGCAGGACGTGCAACTGAATCTCTTCGTCAATTCCCCCACCGAGCTGGAACTGGCGGTGATCGACGGTCAGCTCGATCTGGCGGTGTCCTATTTCAGTCGCTCGCGCCCGACATTGGATTACCTGCCGCTCTACGCCGAAGAGATCGGCGTGTTCTGCGGCGCGCGCCATCCACTGTTCGCCACCTGCGAGCCGAGTGCGGCGCAGATCGCCGAGTGCAATTGGGTGATGCACGGCTTCCTGCCGCAGGACCAGGCGCTGCCGTTCCGCCCCGAGCGCAGCAGCGCCACCGCGCATCACATGGAGGCGGTGGCGCATGCCGTGCTGGCCGGCACGCACTTGGGCTACCTGCCGACCCACTACGCGAACATCTGGGTCGAGCGCGGCAAGATGAAACCGCTGCTACCGCAGACGCTGTGCTACGAGGTGACGCACAGCATGATCACCCATGCCGGACGGCCCCGTAGCGAGGCCGCCCGCGCATTCATCGAAGACCTGCTGAGCGTGCACGGACTGTCGGTCTAGCCGAGCCGTCCGCCCAGCGCATCGAGGTAAATGCGCGAATAGTCATCCGCCTGCAGGGGCAGGGCGTTGGTTTCGGAGGAGGAGATGTCCGCCACCGCCTGTTCGCCTACCCACTGGGCGTCCTCGCCGGTCAGGCCGAGTTCCTTCAGCGTGTGGGGGATGCCGACTGCTGCGCGCAGCTCGAGCACCCAGGCGAGCAGTCCGTCGAAGCTCGCCTCCGGCAATTCCAGGTAGCGTGCCAGGCGCGTCGCGTCGGCTTCGATGGCCGTGCGGTTGGCGACCAGCACGTACGGCAGCAGCACCGCGTTCAGCAGGCCGTGGTGCTTGTGGTGCTTGGCGCCCAGTGGATGCGCCAGCGCATGCACGCCGCCGAGGCCCTTCTGGAACGCCACCGCCGCGCTGGCCGAGGCGACCAGCATGCCCTCGCGCGCCGCGAGGTCGGTACCGTTGTGCACGGCGCGCTGCAGGTGCTCCTTCACCAGGCGCACGCCTTCGATGGCCACACCGGCCGACATTGGGTGATAGAGCGGCGAGAACAGCGACTCCAGGTGATGAGTCAGCGCGTCCATGCCGGTGGCGGCGGTGAGGGACTTCGGCAGGCCGACGGTCAGTGCCGGGTCGAGGATCACCGAGCGGGCGAGCAGTTCGCGATGACCGACGACGATCTTGATGCCGCGCGCGGTATCGGTCAGCACCGCTTCGCGGCCCAGCTCGGAGCCGGTGCCGGCGGTGGTGGGAATGGCGATCAACGCGGGCAGGCCGAGGGCAGGGTGGTCACCGAGGGTCGGGTAGCGCTCGATCAGTTGCGACCATTCGAAATTGTGCAGGCCGTTCGCGTCGCGGCTGAGCAGGGCGATGCCCTTGGCGGCGTCGAGGGCGCTGCCGCCACCCAGGGCGATCAGCGAATCGTGGCCGCCTTCGGCCAGCACCTGGGCGCCGGCGGTGACTTCCTCCAGCGCGGGATTGCTGGAGATGCCGTGGAACAGCGCATGGTCGATGCCGGCCGCTTCCAGGCGACGGCGCACTTCGTGCAGCGGTGGCAGTTCGAGCATGCCGGGATCGGTGACCAGCAGCGGCTTGCGCATCCCGGCGAGGCGGCAGCGTTCGGCCAACTGGTCGAGGGCGCCGACGCCGCAGAGGATGTCGGTGGGGTAGTTCCAGTAGTTCAGGGTGGACATGACAAGCTCCGGATTTCAGGCATGGCCTGCCCGTGCCGGCTCGTGCAAAGCCAGCGGCGGGAGGATGTGGGAAACAGGGCGCCGGACAGGCCCGGCGCCAGGCGTTCAGGTGAGCGCTCAGCCGACGGCGCGGCCGGCGAAACTGAGGCTGGTGGCGATGCGGCGGTGCGGCTTGGCGATGAACAGGTAGGCCAGGCCGAACAGGGCGAGGGCGGAGAACACCACCACCACGGCCCAGACCTGGAACCAGGGCGCGCCGGGCGGGGCGAGCATTTCCCGCGGCCAGGCCACGTTGATTGCTTCGAATACCAGCCAGACCACGGCGATGACGTTCACCAGCAGGCCCTTGCGGCCCAGCTTCAGCGCGCCCTTGTCCGGGTCCCAGCGGCCGGTCAGGCGGGCATAGAGCGCGCTGGCGGCGACGATCAGGAAGACGAAGAAGAAGCCGCCGCTGCCGAAGGCGATCAGCGTGCCGACCGCCGTGGCGTTCAGCCCGAGGGCCAGGCCGAGGCTTGCCAGCAGGGTGCTGCAGACCATCGCGGCCATCGGCACCTTGCGCTTGTCCACCCGGCGCAGCAGGGCCGAGCCCGGCAGGATGGCGTCGCGGGCCATGCCGAAGATGGCGCGGCCGATGTAGGTCTGCACCGACACTACGCAGGCGATGAAGGCGACCAGCACGATGGCCACGAAGGGACGTTCCGCCCAGGCACCGAAGGCGTCCACGACGGCCGGGGTCACCGGGTCGATGATCTGCCCGCTGACCACCGCCGCCGGGTCCTTGAAGGACAGGGTCACGGCGAAGGCGGTGAGCATCACCGTCAGGCCCACCACCAGCATCGAACGCAGGATCGCGCGGGGCGTGGAGACTCGGGCGTCGGTGGTTTCCTCGGAAATCTGCGAGCAGGCGTCGAAGCCGAGGAAGGCCCAGCCGCCAACGGCCATGGCGGTGAGGAAGCCGGTCCAGTACGAACCGCCGGATGCTTCCAGCGCGCCGAGGCTGCTGAACAGCATCTCGAAGGAATGGTTGCGGAAGAACAGCAGCAACAGCACGCCGATACCGATGGACGCGATGGCCTCGGCGAAAATCCCGGCGTTGACGAAATACTTCAGCGGGTTGATGCCCAGCAGGTTGACCGCCAGGCCCAGCGCCAGCAGCGCGCCGCCGCAGAGCACCTGGGCGTTGGCCGATGGCGGCTGGCCGGTCACCAGCAGGCCGAGCCAGAAGCCGCCCAGGTAGGCCACTGTCGTCAGCGAGGCGAGGGCGGAGGCGAGGTAGAGGAAGCCGGTGAACCAGGCGGAGCGATCGCCGATCAGCCGGCGCACCCACTGGTAGCAGCCGCCGGCCAGCGGGAACTGCGAGGACAGCTCGGCGTACACCAGGGCCACCGTCAGCTGCAGCAGCAGGCACAGCGGCACGACCCACACCCAGGAAGGGCCGACGCTCATGGCGCCCAGGGACATCACCGAGTAGATACCGACGACCGGGGAAATGGTGGCGAAGCCGACGGAGAACGACGACCACAGGTTCAGGCCGCGGTCGAGCTCCTGGCGGTAGCCGTGGCTGGCCAGCAGGCCTTCGTCGCCTTCGGCGGTGTGGCGAAGGTCAGTCATGCCGACCTCCGGAAAATGCAGGTAACAGGGGATTCACGGCCAGGCAAAACGGGGCGAAGGCACATGGGAGATCCTCGGGGCAGTTGGAGTTGTTATCGAGAACCCGCGTCTCTGGGGACGACTGAGTGGCTGGCGCTATCGGTGCAGCGCGAGCCCAGAGTAGGGGCTGGCATCATCAGGAAAAATTCATATTTGATTGAACTGACATCAGTCAGGGCTGATGTATGGTTCGTTCGATGCCCGCTGCCGGTGTTGTGTGGCGTCTGTGCCGGGGATGCCATTGGGCCGCCGCCGCGCGGGGCGGCGGCGGATGGATACGAAGTAAACGAATGAGTACGCCGCTTGCCGGGCGAGCATTCAGCGGGAAAGCGCTTGCTCGCCAACGGATTGGGTGCGGTCTACCAGGCGAATGCTGTCGCGGCCGCCACGCTTGGAGTCATAGAGCGCCGCGTCGCCCTGTTCGATCAGCGCGGCCAGGCTGGCGGGCGGCTGGTCGAACAGATTGGCGCCGATGCTCAGGGTCACCGGAGCGGGGGTGTTGAACGTCTGCGAAGTGCTCTGGTGGAACTGGTCGCGCAAGGTCGCCCCCAGCGCTTCGACCCGCTCCTGGCGCACGTCGCTGAGCAGGATGACGAACTCGTCGCCGCCCAGCCGCGCCGCCAGCGCACCCTCGGGGAGCGCCGAGCGGATCATTTCGCTCAGTGTCACCAGCAGGCGATCCCCGGCAACGTGGCCGAAGAGGTCGTTGATCAGCTTGAAGTTGTCGATGTCGATCAGCAGCAGCGCGCCCGGTCGAGTAAGCGATACGTCTTCCAGCAGGCGTGGCGCACGCACTTCCAGTGCGCGGCGGTTGTACAGGGCGGTCAGCGGATCCCGCGCGGCGAGCCGGGCGATGCGCTTCTCGCGGCGGTAGCGTTCGCTGCCGGTCATCGACAGGGCGATCAGCATGACTGCCATCGCACCCTCTACCAGCGAAATCTGGATGATCTCGCCGCGGAAGGCCGCCAGGTCGATCAGCGCGCCGGGCGCCACGGCTGTCATCGCCTTGGCCAGATAGAAGGCGCCATGCACCAGCAGGACGTAGCGCAACTGCACGGCGCCCACGCTCAGTGACTTGCCGTGCGGGCGCAGCAGGTAGCTGGCGCGCAGCGAGAGCAGGGCGACCAGCAGCGAGTTGGCCATCAGCATGAGCTTCGACCATTGCGGCCCGTCCGGTAGCAGCAGGAGCGCGCTCCAGACGACCGCGATCAGCCACCAGCGCCGTGACAGGCGGGCCTCGGTGAAGCGCGCGACGCCCAGCAGGAAAAAGGTGTGGGCCAGCACCAGCAGGCCATTGGCGAACCAGATGCCGACCAGCAGGTGGCCGCTCATGCGCAACAGGGCGAGGGTCGAACCCACGGTGATGGTGGCGAAACCCGCGCTCCAGTAGAGCAGCGAGCGTTCGCGGACGCTGCGCCATTCGACCGCCAGGTACAGCGCGGCAGCCGCGGCGAGGGCGACCGTGATGGTCAGCATGGTGGGTGGATCGAGCGCCATAGAGGAACCGTACTGCAATTTCGGTGGGAAGCGATGATTGTAAGCGCCCGCGTGCTCGTTTCGCAGAGCCGGCGAGGCGGTCGGAATCAATCTTCTCGGCAGCGTCGCAGGAAACTTTGACGTTTTCTGCACGAGCGGTTGTACCGCTCGCCACCTCGTCGGGCCGTTGCCCGGCCATGCCGTCGAGTGAGCTCGCCCCGCTGATCGGTGGGTTCCTCGCGCGGGCTTTCAGGAGCGCCGATGGCGGTGTGCGCGACCGGCGCCCATGAGCTCCTCGTGGCGACCCGGGGCAGTCATGAGAAGGGCCGCGCAATGCGGCCCTTTTCATTTCTCACTCGAGGGCTCATCCCTCATTCCCGCACGTTGCGGTACAGCATCGCCCGCGAGGTCTCGTGCATGGCGCGGGTCAGCGTGGCAAGGCGTTCGAACTCTTCCGGGTGCTGCGCCGCGACGTTCTCCTTCGGCGTCGGCGAATAGATGTCGTGCAGCGTCGGCGAACTGCCGTCGTGCTGCATCTGCAGCAGAAAGCGCCGGGTAACGCCGCCGATGACCGGGAAGGTGCCCTCGCGCAAGACCAGCGGCACCACGCGCTCGCCTTCGGGAGCCGGCTGCAGCAGGTCGCGGCCCATGCCGCCGTTGTCGTAGGGCTTGCCGAGCAGGCCGAGCACGGTGGGCAGCAGATCCGCCAGGCCCACGGCTTCGTCGAATACGCGCGGCTGCAGGAAACCGGGCGCGTAGATCATCAGCGGCACGTTGTTGCTTTCCAGTCCGAGCTGCTCGAAGCCGGGCGCCATGTGCGGAATCTGGCTGATACGGGTGTTGTGGTCGCCAAAGAACACGAAGATGGTGTTGTCCAGGTAGCCATCGCGTTCGGCCATTTCCAGCAGCTTGCCGATGTTGAAGTCCAGCAGGCGTACCGCGTTGAACTGCGCCAGGCTGCGCGAGCCGGCGCGCTGTACCTCTTCCAGCGGCAGGTCGAGGGGCTGGAAGCCGTCGTTGTCCGCCGGAATGGTGAAGGGCCGGTGGTTGCCGGAAGTCTGCAGGTAGGCGAAGAACGGCTGGGCTTTGGGCACGGCGCCGAGGATGCCGGAGCTTTCCTTGAAGAAGTTCAGGTCGGAGATGCCCCAGACATCCACCAGCGGCGATTTCCAGTGGCGCTCCTCGAAGAGTTGTACGTCATCGATGCTGCGCTGGATCAGCGCGTTGATGTTCGCCCAACCGGCGTTGCCGCCGATCATGTAGAACTTCTCGTAGCCGTCCAGGGCATTGATCAGGCTGTGCTGCCGGGAGATCAGCGGGTTGCGCGTGGCGGTCTGCTCGCGGGTGACGTCGGGCACGCCGGTGACGCTCGCCCAGACGGTTTTCGCGGTGCCGGTCACCGGCACGTAGAAATGCCTGAAGAACCAGCCTTCGCGGGCGATACGGTCGAGGTTGGGCGTCGGGCCGAGCGGATTGCCGTAGGCGCCGACGGCGCTGGTGCCCAGCGATTCGAGCATGACGAAGACCACGTTCGGCCGCTTCCCCGCCGCCACCGCCGAAGGCTGCGCGGCCTGCTGGCGGCGGTAGTCGAGCGCCTGGCCATCGCCGTCGCGGATGCCGAGGTAGTTCGCCATCAGTGGATAGTGCCGGCGCGCCTGGTCCTCGTCGTACGCCACCGGGTCGATGCGCAAGGTGTCGTAGAGGAATACCACCGGGTTGAGCCCCAGTGCCGCGACCTGCGCGTCGCCGCTGTAGAAGGCGTCGCTCCAGCGCAGTGGCACCGGGTTCTCCAGGTTGAGGTTGTCGACGCGGCCGAGCAGGCCGAGGAATACCAGCACGGTGACGAACGCGGAGCCGGTGGCGACGGACCAGCGCGGGATTGCAGCGGCCGGGCGCTTCAGGGTGACGCGCTCCAGCCAGCGGAAACAGGCGACGGCCAGCGCGAGCGTGGCCAGCCAGCCGAGGGCGATCCACGCCACCGGGTAGGTCTGCCAGACCATTGCAGTGGAAATCTGCGCGTCCTCGACGAAGCGCAACACGGTCGCGTTGAGGCGTACGCCCAGGTACGCGTAGTGGCCGAAATCGACGATGTAGATCAGCAGCAACAGGCCCACGGCGAGCGCCAGGTAGGTGCGCGCGAGCCACAGCACGACACGACTGCGCAGCAGGTTCAGCCGCGGTAGCCACGCCACCAGTGCCAGTGGCAGGGCAACCAGCAGCGCCAGGCGCAGATCGAAGCGCAGGCCGATGCCCAGTGTGCGGACGACGTCGTCGTGGTCGCCGATGGCTGACCACGGCAGGCCGGAATAGCCCAGCAGGAACACACCGCGCAGCAGTGCGAAGAGGGTGAAGAGCATGGCGACGACCCCTGCGAGGTAGCGCAGGCGGCGGGAGCGAATCCAACTCATCGATCGGTCTCGGCGAAGTCCGCGGGGTGCGGGCGGCGCGCATGGCGCCGCTGTTGAAGAGCGGTCCGGGCTCGGCGGAAGGCGGCCAGGCCGGCCCATTTCAGGCACCAGGCCCAGGCGTAGAGCGACAGCAGCGGATCGATCAGGTAGTTCCAGTAGTTGCCGATTCCGTCGCCGCGCAGCGCGTAGGCCAGGGTGGCGAGCAGCAGCATCGCCGCGCCAGGACCGTTGCCGGTCAGCAGGAAGCCGAACGTCAGGACGGCCATGGCCAGCAGCAGCCAACCAGGCTCGTAGCCCCAGCGATACGGATCCAGGTAGCTCAGCCCCAGCGAGGCCGGGTAAAGCACCAGGGCCATCAGCGCGAGGACCAGCAACACGTCGCGTTGCTGCGCAGGGCGAATCCGCAGGACGCCGAAGCGCGCCAGGGTAAAACATGCCAAAAGGACCAGCAGGCTGATGGACACTTCATGGGTGAAGCTGCGTACCGCAACGGCCAGGGGCATGCCATCCACCGGCAGGAACGTCAGGCCGGTCGCCACGGCGAGTTTCAGCGCCTGCCAGCGGCGCGTCGTGCCGAAGGGCGCGGCCATCAGGAAGAGGAACAGGGCGAGCCCGAGGTGCGCTTGCCAGAGTGCGAGCATCATCGTTTTTCCTCCACCCAGGCATCGCTGAAGCTGACGTGCTTGATGAACGTGTCGTTCCACGAATAGACGAGGTGATATGCGCCAGCGGCGTCGCGGGCGAAGTAGGGATACTCGTACTCGAAGCGGCATTGGCCGGATTCGCACATGCGTTGGCTGACGCTGGCCAGGAAGGTCTGCTCGAGGCTGCCCGGCTGTTGCGCGTCGACGTTTTGCCAGGCCTTGCCGATCAGCGCGCGGAACACCTCCGGCGCCACCGGATCGCCCCAGGGGTCGGGGGATTCGTCGAGCTGCTCGATCAGCCGCCAGTCGCGTAGCTGGGCGTCGGTCTCGTAGAGCGTCAGGCGGAAACGGCCGTCTTCCAGGTCGTTCATCGCCACCAGCAGGTTGCCGTTGGCACGGCCCACGGCGGCGAGGGAAGAGTTGGGATTGCTGGGTTCCACCGGCACCGGTGCGCTCCAGCTCTGCCCGGCATCCAGGGTGTGGCTGGCCAGTACGCGGTGGTGTCGCTCACCGGCGTAGCGGAGGAGGGCGACGGCCCGCCGGCCATCCTGCGCGACCACGGTGGGTTGCAGTGAGTGTTTGCCCTTGCTGATGCGGAATTTGTCGCGCACGTCGCCCTCCGGGCCCAGGTAGAGGTACTCGGCGAACTTGCCCATGAACTCGTGGTAGACCGGCAGGCCGATGGAGCCGTCGCGATGGAATACCGGTGCGCCGCGCACCAGCGTGCTGAGGTTGAGGAAGGGCGTGGTCACCAACTGGCGCGGGGTGCTCCAGTGCTTGCCCAGGTCATCGGAGTACATCGCATTGATCGCGCTGCCGGCCCAGCCGCCTACCGAGACGGAGACGTAGAACAGCCACAGGCGGTTGTCCGGCGACAGCGCGACGACCGGATTGCCGAGCTTGCGGATGTTCTTGCGTACGGCCTGTTCGGTGCCCAGGCGGGTAGCCAGGACGCGCTCATCGGACCACTGCCGACTGATCGGATCGAACGTGGCCGCGCGAATCTGCACGTCGGCGGCGCCCTCGCGGCTGCCAGCGAACCAGGTGGCCATCAGCGCGCCGTTGGGCAATGTGGCGAGTGATGCGGAATGTACGAAGTCGCGCATGTCGGAGGACGCGAAACGCCGCGTCAGGCTGGCGGGTGCCGCGCCTGGCGCAGGCGACACCGCGCCCGGCGCGAAGTCGCTGACTTCGAAGGATGGCGACTGGTACCAGGCGAAGCCGAAGATGGCGACGACAAGCAGGGCAACGACGGATCGGATGGGCGAGATCATGGAACGCACCTCACCGCCGAACGACCGGCTCGGCCTTCACCAGGGCGAAGGTGACGGGGTGGAAATACAGCTCGACGCGGTGGCTCAGTGGATTGAAGCCGTAGATCTCATAGCAATTGCCGGGCGTGACGCGGAACTTGGTGATGCGATAGCCCTGCTGCTTCATTGCCGAGCGGAACGCGGATTCCTGCTTCCAGGTGGATTTGTCGGCGCGGGTACATTGTGTGTCCGCGTGGACGAGAGGGGCGCTGCCTAGCGCAATGAGGGACAACCAGAGCTTCCACATGAGGCTTACCCGGACCGATCGAGGGCGCCAAGTTAGGAAGCCAAATGTGAATAAAATGTTAAATATAACAAGCAGTTACACTGATTTCACGCTGGCTTCCGGCAGCCTTTCCGGCTGCATTCCGGTCAGCGTAACGGTTGATTGAAAGCCACGCCAAATCGCTTTTGATGACTTTCTGTTTCGTCGCTGCGGTACAGCGCGGGCAGGTGTCGCGCCCTGGCATGTCGAGGGGGAACGGCCAGGGCGATGGAGCATCAGACGATGCCCCGGAAGGCAGTTCAGGCCGGGACGCCGAGGATGACGTGGGATGCCTTGATCACGGCGGTGGCTTGCGCACCGGGTACCAGGCCCAGCTCGTGGACGGCGTCGCGGGTCACGATCGAGTAGACCTTGGTGCCACCGGCCAACTCGATCACCACTTCCGCGTTGACCGCGCCGTCCGCCACACTGACGACCTTGCCGGTCAGGCAGTTGCGCGCGGACAGGCGAATGCCGCCGGCATCGGTCATCAGCATCACCCAGGGCGCCTTGACCAGCGCGACGGCCTCGACACCGACCGCCAGCTTCAAGCTGTCGACGCTTTCCATGGTGACGACCGCGACCAGGGTTTCACCGCCGGCGAGTTCCAGCACGACCTCGCTGTTCACCGCGCCGGGGCGCAACTCGCGGACTTTCCCGTTGAAGACGTTACGTGCACTGACTTTCATTCCTGTACCTCGGTTAGGTGGAAAACCTGACCAGAGCATCAAGAAACGCTATGTAATTGCTACTACGACGATTGGTCAGGCCTTGATGTAGACCCACGCCTGCAATCCGGATTGCAGGCGCACGCTGACACGGTGGTAATCGGCGACTTCATAGGCGTCCGCTGCCAGCAGTTCGTCCGCGGTGATCTGGAAGACGGTGCCGGCAACCCGATCGCTATCCACCCCGCTGGGTTGAACGATGGGATGGTGGGTCTTGCCGCTGGTGGCCAGTACGGCGGGATCGGTGATTTCCACCCAGTCCTCTCGAAAGCCCACCAGGGCATCGGCATGACCCTGCAACTCGCGGCCGAAGCTGGCCAGCTGCACGGCCTTGTCCTGCAGGGTGCCGTAGGAGAACAGCAGTACGGTGTCGCTCATCGTGGCTTGGCTCCCGGTCAGGCCAGCAGGTCTTCATAGAAGGCGCCGTAGGCTTTGCTCGGGTGGGCGATCTGGATCTCCAGGATCCACAGCCCACCATTGGGGTGTTCGGCGTAGTCGCCCAGATCGCCCGCGCGGTAGATGGCGTGGGGGAAGTCGCTGACCCGGTGGCCCTTGATGTCGAGATTGAGTACCCAGCCCATCGCTTCGGCTTCCGCCCGGGCGAAATCGTACAGCTCGACGCCGCTGCAGCCGGTGCTGCGCCAGCGGGCTTCGACACGCTCGAACAGGGACTTCGCCGCCGCCGCGCAGGCCGTCATTTCAGGGTCGTCACCCATCACGAAGGTGGCGCCGGCGTCGCCTTCATGACCGCGCCAGACTACGCCCATGTCGATGAAGAAGATGTCGTGCTCGCCCAGCAGCGGATTGCCGTCCGAGCGTTGCTTGAAAGTCTTCAGGGTATTGGCGCCGAAGCGGATCAGCAACGGGTGCCAGATACGTTCCATCCCCAGGTCGGTCAGTACCTGCTTGCCAATGGCGACGGCTTCCAGCTCGCTCATTCCAGGGCGGATCGCGGCGGCGATCGCGTCCACGGCTTCCCAGGTTCGGGCCTGGGCGTACTGCATCGATTCCAGCGCGTAACTCGCGCCGACGGCTTCCTTGGCGTACACGGCAGTATTCATTGGGCACTCTCTGCGAAGTGGCTCATCGGGTCGAACTTTCGGCATATAGAGTTCTACATAGCGATGGGCGAACGCAACCCGTATCGCAGCGGCGTCGCCGGCATATGGCATCGCAGGGGAAGCCCCGCCGGTGCGCGGCGGGGCGGATACGCCTCAGGCAGCGTGTTCCTTCTCGCGCCCGGCGCGAACGTCGAAGGCGCCACCGGTGAGCACGCCGTCCACGGTCACGCGGCCCTTGCCGGGCAGCAGCGGAAACACCAGTTCGGCGAAGCGATAGGCCTCTTCCAGGTGCGGATAGCCGGAGAGCACGAAGCTGTCCACGCCCAACGCGGCGTATTCCAGCAGGCGGGCGGCGACGGTTTCCGCATCGCCCACCAGCGCGGTACCGGCGCCGCCGCGCACCAGGCCGACCCCGGCCCAGAGGTTAGGCGCGACTTCCAGTTTGTTGCGGTCACCGCCATGCAGCGCGGCCATGCGTTGCTGGCCGACGGAATCCATCTTCGCGTAGTTGGTCTGCGCGGCGGCGATGGTGGCGTCGTCGAGGTGGCTGATGAGTTCGTCCGCGGCGGCCCAGGCCTTTTCATTCGTCTCGCGGACGATCACATGCAGGCGCACACCGAAGCGCACGGTGCGGCCCTGGCGGGCGGCGCGTTCGCGCACGTCGGCGATCTTCTCGGCGACCGCCGCCGGTGGCTCGCCCCAGGTCAGGTAGGCGTCGACGTGCTTGGCCGCCAGCTCGTGGGCGGCCGGCGAGGAACCGCCGAAGTACAGCGGCGGATAGGGCTTCTGGACGGGCGGGAAGAAATTCTGTGCGCCGTTCACCTTCAGGTGTTCGCCGTCGAAGTCCACCGTTTCGCCGGACAGCAGGCGGCGCCAGATGCTGAGGAATTCATCGGATGCCGCGTAGCGCTGGTCGTGGCTGAGGAATACGCCATCGGCTTCCAGTTCGGTGCTGTCGCCGCCGGGAACGACGTTGAGCAGCAGGCGGCCGCCGCTGGCCTGGTCCAGGGACGCGGCCTGGCGCGCCGAGGCGGTGGGGTTGCCCAGTGACGTACGCAGCGCCACCAGCAGCTTGATGCGCTGGGTCACCGGCACCAGGCTGGCGGCGGTGACCCACGGATCGAGGCAACTGCTGCCAGTGGGAATCAGCAGGCCGTCGTAGCCGAGCTGGTCGGCGGCCACGGCGATCTGCCGCATGTACTCGTTGGTCGCCGGGCGGCCGCTGCTGGAGTGGCCCAGGTAGCGGGTGTCGCCGGAAGTCGGCAGGAACCAGAAAATATCCAGACTCATGGGGTGTCCTCATTGCCATCGTCGAAATTGGGGCGGTGCCCCGTCGGTGCACGCGTGGCAAGTTCTCATTGGAATTCGGGCCCGGCGGCCGGCGTCGTTTCCGCAAGGGAGGGAGGAGGGCGGCTGCGCGGCGGGTCCTGGCGGTCAGCAATCGCTGTGCCAGCGATGCACGCCGCGTGCGCCTGCAGGGAAAGGCGAGGAAGTGTTGCTGGTCCAGCAGTGCTGTTGATTCGATGTTGCTGCAGCAACAGTGCGCTACATGCGAAAAAGGCATTAGGTTATGCCTTCCGGCGATTTGTCCTGTGCTGTGCGACCGATCAGGATAGGCAACCGTGATTGTTTTTCCCGAATTCAAAGGAACACAGCAAGCCATGAACGACGCCAACCGACTGAACGAAAATGTCCCGGTGAACTGGCAACTGGCGCAGATCGTCGAGGACCTGCGCGGTGCCCGCAACGAGTGGCGTAGCCGCACCGGCCGTCATCCGGAACAGGGTGGCCGCGAGCTGCCGTCGCGTCAGTCCATCGAGGAAGTGGTGGAGCGACTGGCCAGCGCGCTGTTCCCCATGCGCCTGGGTCCCAACGACCTGCGCGAAGAGAGCGAGGACTTCTTCGTCGGCCACACCCTGGACGCCGCCCTGAATGCGCTGCTGGTGCAGGCGCGTCTGGAGCTGCGCTACAGCGCTCGGCAACGCGGCGATGTGGTGGACGGGCGGATCGATGAGCACGCCGTGGTGCTGATTCGCGACTTCGCCCGCGCGCTTCCGCAAATGCGCAAGTTGCTCGATGCCGACGTACTCGCGGCCTTCCAGGGCGACCCCGCGGCACGCAGCGTCGACGAAGTGCTGCTGTGCTATCCGGGCGTCGTGGCGATCATTCACCACCGCCTCGCGCACCATCTCTACAACGCCGGCCTCCCACTGTTGGCGCGGATGATTTCGGAGCTGGCGCATTCCGCCACCGGCATCGACATTCACCCCGGCGCACAGATCGGCAGCAGCTTCTTCATCGACCACGGCACCGGCGTGGTCATCGGCGAAACCGCGATCATCGGCAAGCAGGTGCGCATCTACCAGGCGGTGACCCTGGGTGCCAAGCGCTTCACCGCCGACGAGACCGGCCAACTGCACAAGGGCGAACCGCGCCACCCGATCGTCGAGGACGAAGTGGTGATCTATGCCGGCGCCACCATTCTCGGTCGCGTGACCATCGGCAAGGGCTCGACCATTGGCGGCAACGTCTGGCTGACCCGCAGCGTGCCGCCGGGCAGCCAGGTAAGCCAGGCCAGCCTGCAGCACGACGAAAGCCGCTGCGGCAAGGACTGACCGACAGGCTGAGCGGAGCGGGGAGTTGACAGCTCCCACGCTCCTTCAGCAGTATCTGTCGGACTTTTCCTGCATCGGAACTTCCATGTTCTCCATCCACGACCACGCGCTTTCCGCTTCGGGCCTTCTTGCCCGGGCTTGCGTGTGCGTGGCCGTTGCCAAGAAATCCAAGAAACAGTCGCTCATTTGACCGGGGCGCTGTCCCGTCAGATGGGCTGACAGGACACAAGGCGCAAGGTCGAAACCTCCCCCCGCTTGAATCCCGCACCCTCCCTGACGGCGACCCGACGGTCAGCCACAAGGAGTTTTTTGCATGTCCAGTTTTCGCGGTATCTGGGTGGCGCTGGCCACTCCCTTCCGTTCCGGGGAAATCGATTTCGCCGCGCTGCAAGGCCTGGTGAGCAAGCTGCTGGAAGATGGCGTCGCCGGATTCGTGGTCTGCGGCACCACCGGCGAGGCGGCTGCATTGAGCCATGACGAGCAGCTCGCGGTGCTCGACGCCGTGCTCCAATGGGTGCCGCCACGGCAGGTGATCATGGGCCTGGCCGGCAACAACCTGCGCGAGCTGCTGGCCTTCCAGCAGGATGTCCAGCGTCGCCCGCTGGCCGGTGTGCTGGTGCCCGCGCCGTACTACATCCGTCCTTCGCAGCAAGGCCTGGAAGCGTTCTTCCAGACGGTGGCGGATGCGTCCAGCGTGCCGCTGGTGCTCTACGACATTCCCTACCGCACCGGCGTGCGCATCGAGCGCGAGACCCTGCGGCGCATCGTCCGTCACCCGAACATCGCGGCGATCAAGGATTGCGGCGGCGATGTGGAAACCACCCTGGCGCTGATCGCCGATGGCACCGTCGAAGTGCTCACCGGCGAGGACCTGCAGATTTTCGCCAACCTCTGCCTGGGCGGCGCCGGGGCGATCTCCGCCTCGGCCCATGTGCGCGCCGATCTCTACGTGCGGATGCAGCGGGAAATGGAGGCCAATGACGTCAACGCGGCGCGACGTACCTTCCAGCGTCTGCTGCCGTGGATGCAGGCGGCCTTCGCCGAACCGAATCCGGCGGCGGTGAAAGGCGCGCTGGCAGTGCAGGGATTGATCGCCAACGAGCTGCGCGAGCCGATGCAGGCGTGTTCGGCGGCTACCCTGGAGCGCCTGCACAAGGTGCTTGCCGACCTGGAGGCGTGCGACTAGGCGTCGCCTCGGGTCGTGGATGGCGCAGGATGGTTTAGGATCACGCCGACACGACCCGCCAGGAGGCAACCATGGGTATTCGCGGAAACGATCGGCAGATCGACAACATCGAGTTCAACGTCGGCGATATCGAACGCAGCAAGGCCTTTTATGGCAGCGCCTTCGGCTGGACCTTCACCGACTACGGCCCGACCTACACGGAGTTCAGCGATGGCCGCCTCAGCGGCGGCTTCACCACCGGTGAGCCGGTCCGCCCCGGCGGCCCGCTGGTGATCCTCTATGCCGAGAACCTGGAGCAGGTCCAGGCCCGGCTGGCAGCGCTTGGCGCCACGATCAGCCGCGCCACCTTCGCGTTCCCCGGCGGCCGGCGCTTCCATTTCATCGATCCGGATGGCTACGAGCTGGCGGTGTGGTCGGCGGATTGATCCCGATGCTGGGCGCGCACCTGTTCGAGGTAGCGCCGCACCACCGGTGATTTCTCGAAGCGCCGGTGCAGCAGCGACAACCAGGAGCGCGGCGCGCAGTCGGCGATAGGGCGATAGTTCACCTGCGGCAGTTGTACCCGGCGCACCACCGACGCTGGGACGATGGCGATGCCGCGGCCGAGCGAGACCAGCGCGATCACCGCTACCAGGCTGCCCGGTTGCTGGCCGAGGCGGGGGGAGAAGCCGCCGGCGCTGGCGACCTCCAGCGTGCCGGATATCTGCTCCGGGAGAATGAAGGTTTCATCGGCCAGGCGTACCGCGCGAATCTCCGCCAGTTCGTTGAGGCGCGAGGCGGCGGGCAGGGCGAGGACGAAGCCTTCTTCCTGCAGCGCAATGGCGTCCAGCTCCTCCGGCAGGTTCATGGGCGAGCGCACATAAGCGAGGTCGAGTACGCCGTCGCGGACTTGAGCCGGCAACTGCGCCATGGGGACTTCGCGGGCGTCCAGCTCCACCACCGGCAAGGCCTGGGTGAAATTGGCGACGTGCTGCTGCAGCACGCCGGAATAGGCGGCCGAAGCGACGTAACCCAGGCGCAGGCGCCCGGTCTCGCCGCGCCCGGCACGCTGGGCGCCGAGTTGTGCGGCATCGAACTGGCGCACGGCGAGCTCGGCTTCGGCGAGCAGGGCCTCGCCTGCCGCGGTCAGACGCACCTCGCGCTGGCTGCGCTGGAACAGCAGCACGCCCAGCTCCTTCTCCATGTCCTGGATCTGCCGGCTGAGCGTTGGCGGGGCGATGCCCAGCTGCTCCGCCGCGCGGGTGAAATGGCCGTGGCGGGCGACGCTGAGGAAGTAGCGGAAATGACGGATTTCCATGTTCGTTAGTCGCAGGCTAATGACGGAGGTCGCCGTGGCTAACAAGCCCGGCGCGCGTGGGCGTTACCGTGGAGGCAACACTACAAGGCCGGCGCGGCCAGGGCAAAACCTGGTGCGTGGGTCACTGCTGGAAGCCTTGCCATGTCCGACCGAGCCATGCCCGACCGTCCCTCCGCACGCTTCACCCTGCTGACCGCCTCGGCGGTGTGCGCGCTGATCATCCTCGACACCAATATCGTCGCCGTCTCGCTGCCGAGCATCGCCCGCGACCTGTCCGGCTCCTTCGCCGACATCGAGTGGGTGGTCAGCGCCTACCTGCTGGCCTTCGCCGCCTGCCTGCTACCCGCTGGCAGCCTGGCCGATCGCTTCGGCCGGCGGCGCATGCTGCTGCTCGGGCTGGTGCTGTTCGGCGCGGCCTCGCTGGCCTGCGGGGCGGCGCCGAGTCTGTTGTTCCTCGATATCGCCCGCGCCGCCAAGGGCGTCGGCGCGGCCCTGCTGCTGACGTCGGCGCTGGCCGCCATCGGCCACCGTTTCCACGAGCCCGAAGAGCGCCTGCGCGCCTGGGCCTTCTGGGGCGCGTGCATGGGCGCCACCATCACCTTCGCGCCGCTGCTGGGCGGGGTGATCTCCGCCACGCTCGGCTGGCGCTGGATCTTCTACCTGAACCTGCCGCTGGTGGCGCTGCTCGGGAGCATGGCGCTGCGCAGCATCGAGGAGTCCCGCGACAGCGCCGCCGCGCGCCTCGACCCGCTGGGTAGCCTTACCTTCGCCGGTGGCCTGGGTTACCTGATCTGGGCGTTGATCGACGCCAATCGCGTCGGTTGGGACAGCCCACCGACCCTGGCGCGCCTGCTGCTCAGCGCTCTGTTGCTGGGACTGTTCGTGCTGGTGGAACGCAGCCAGACGCGGCCGATGATCGATCTGCGGCTGATGCGCAGCGGTCGCTTCATCGGCGCCTTGCTCGGCATGTTCGCCTACGCCGCCTGCGCCCAGGTGATGATGACGCTGCTGCCGCTGTACCTGCAGAACGGCCTGCAACTCTCGGCCGTCGCGGCCGGTGCTGGGATGCTGCCTTTCGCCGTGGCCATGTTGCTGACCCCGCGCCTGGGTATGCGTCTGAGCGGCCGTTTCAGTTCGGCGCAGGTATTCGCTCTCGGGCTGGTGCTGGTCGGCGCGGGCAACCTGCTCTGTGCGCTGGCGGCCGGGCAGGGCGGCTACCCGGCCTTCGCCCTGGCCAGCCTGGTGCTGGGCGCCGGGGCGGGGCTGCTCAACGGCGATACGCAGAAGAACATCATGGCCTGCGTCCCCCGCGACCGCACCGGCATGGCCTCGGGCCTGAGCACCACCACGCGCTTCGCCGCCATCGTGCTGGCCATCGGCATTCTCGGTGGCGTGCTGTCCGCCCGTAGCAGCCAGTTGCTGCGCGATAGCCTCGCGACCCTGGCGCCCGCGCAACTGGACAAGGCGTCGGAGATGGCCACCCGTGCCGCCGCTGGCGATATCGCCGCGGCCCTGTCGGTGCTCGATCCGGGGCTGCGCGATGCCCTGGCGCCGGTGCTGCGTCAGGCCTTCATCGGCGGCTTCGAAGCCGTGTTGTTGGCAGCCGGGATCGCGGCCCTGCTGTTTGCCATGCTGGTCGGCGCCCTGCTGGGTAGGCCTTTGCCCGAGCATGCTCCCGCGCCAACGGCGGCGTCTTGAAACGGCCGTTTGTCCGTTGCCCGCCTCCGGGGCAGTGGTAGTCGGAACCCACGCTCGCCGCGCCAGGTCAGCAATCAGGGGAGTGCGCATTCCGCGCCAGCCCGGAGCCGTTCAGAGACGATCAGGCCAGGCACTGGCCGAGGGGATTTCCGCAATGCAGCAGACAGCCGCGCCGGCGTTCATGGCGCCCAGTGAATACAAAACTTCCGCAGGGATTTCCGTGCTGATGTCGCCGCGTTACATCTGTCCCGGCAAAGTGGCCGAGGTGGTACTTTCCCTCGCCGGAGTACCGGCCAGTGTGTCGCCGCTGGACGTCGTGATCGGCCCCTGGGACTCCGACGAGGCCGCGGTCGAAGCGTCCCACGATGCGGCGGAACGCTGGGTCGAGCGGCTCGACAGCGGCGCCTGAGGCAGCGCCTTCGGCACCCGGCGTGATACTCAGCGGTAACGCTGGCGGTCGGCCTCGCTGATCGGCCGGATGACCCGCGCCGGGTTGCCGGCCGCCAGCACGCCTGCGGGGATGTCGCGCACTACCACGGCACCGGCGCCGATCACACTGTTCGCGCCGATGCTCACACCCGGAAGGATATTCACCCCCGCACCGATCCAGACGTTGTCGCCGATGCTGACCGGGTGGGCGTACTCCAGCCCCTGGTTGCGTCGCTCGGCGTCCAGCGGATGGCCGGCGGTGTAGATGCCGACGTTGGGGGCGATGAACACGTCGTTACCGATGCGTACCTTCGCGCCATCGAGGATCACCAGGTTGACGTTGGCGTAGAAACGTTCGCCGATTTCGATGTTGAAGCCATAGTCGCAATGCAGCGGACCTTCGATCACGAAACCGTCGCCAAGCCGCGCGAACAGTCCCCTGAGGATCGCTTCGCGTCGTTCCCGGTCGTCCGGATGGCTGTGGTTGAACTCGAAGAGTTTCGCCTTGGCCTCGGCGCGTTGGCGCAGCACCTGCGGGTCGTGGTTGGCGTCGTAGAGCAGGCCGGCGGCGGCCTTTTCCAGCTCGTTCATCAAGGTTGATTCCTGGCGGCGTTGAAGGCGTTCGACGCGCTCGCGAACGCCCCGGTTCCCTTTGCGAAAAATGCCATGCGGGGCTCTGCATCGGGAGGTCGATGCGGGGTGCTTGAGGTTTGTAGTGAATGCTACAAAAAATACGTATTGAAAGTTTCTGAAGCACATTATACAAATGTTGTCACAACAAGAGGCGCACGCATGCTCACACTCAAAGATCGCCTGAACACCCCTGAAGTCGAGCTCACCAAGGCCGAGCGCAAAGTCCTGCGCGCCTTGCTCGACGACTACCCGCGCAGCGGCCTCGGGCCGATGTCGCGCCTCGCGCGCCAGGCCGGCGTCAGCGATCCGAGCATCCTGCGGCTGGTGAAGAAGCTCGGCTTCAGCGGCTACAGCGACTTCCAGAACGCGCTGATGGCCGAGGTGGATGACCGCCTGCGTTCGCCGCGCACCCTGCTCGCCGGGCGCCGCGAAGGCATGAGCCGCGACGACGTCTGGTCCAATTATCTGAGTGACGCCAGCGAAGGCATCCAGCGCACCCTGGCCCTCACCCAGGCCGACGACGTGCGCCTGCTCGGTGACTGGCTGCTCGATCCCAAGCTGCGCGTCCTCTGCCACGGCGGGCGCTTCAGCCGCTTCGTCGCCGGCTACCTGGTGGCGCACCTGCGCATGCTGCGCAGCGGCTGCCTGCTGCTGGACGATGGCGCCGCGCTGCCCGACCAGTTGGGCGACATCGACCGCCAGACGCTGGTGGTGGTGTTCGACTACCGCCGCTACCAGGCCCAGGCGCTGGGCGTGACCCGCGCGGCCAAGGCCCGTGGCGCACGCGTGGTGCTGTTCACCGATATCTACGACTCGCCGCTGCGCGAGTTCGCCGACCTGATCATCAGCGCCCCGGTGGAATCCCCGTCGCCCTTCGACACCCTGGTGCCGACCATGGCCCAGGTCGAAGCGCTGATCGCCAGCCTGGTAGCGCGCATGGACGGCCAGCTCGACGAACGCCTGGAAGGCATCGACCACCTGAGAGCTGCCTTCGGCAGCCACATCCTTGAGGAATGACCGTGTTCAGCTTGCCCCACCACTCGCCCCGTGACCTGCCGTTCACCCCCGGCCAGACCGCCATCCTGTTCGTCGACATGCAGAACGCCTGGGTCATTCCCGGCCGCGATGCCCATGTCGACCCGCAGACGCACCGCTACTTCTACGAGCGCGTCGAGGCGAGCGTGATACCCAACCAGCAGCGCCTGCTGGCGGCCATGCGCGAGGTGGGCGGGGAAGTGCTGCACACTATTATCGAAAGCCTCACCGCCGATGGCCGTGATCGTTCGCTGGACCACAAGCTCTCCGACATGCACCTGCCCAAGGGTAGCCCGGACGCCCAGGTCATCGATGCCCTGGCGCCGCGGGAAAACGAGATCGTCCTGCCTAAAACGTCCTCGGGCGTCTTCAACTCCACCGCCATCGACTACGTGCTGCGCAACCTCAACACCCGCCACCTGATCATCTGCGGCGTGGTCACCGACCAGTGCGTGGACATGGCCGTGCGCGACGCCGCCGACCGTGGCTACCTCGTCACCCTGGTGGAAGACGCCTGCGCCACCCACACCGCCGAACGCCACCAGGCCTGCCTGGAAGCGATCAAGGGTTACTGCTGGATCGCCGACATCGACAGCGTGCTGGCCCGCATCGCCGCGCTGGCCTGAGGCCGGGAGAACGCCATGAGTCAGAACAATAACAATCCCGCTCCGATGCGCCTGACCAGCTTCGTCACCACCGACCTCTGCGGCATCACCCGCGGCCGCTCGCTTCCCGAGTCGGAAGTCGCCGAGCAACTGGCCACCGGCTGCGGCTGGGTGCCCGCCAACAGCGCGCTGACGCCGCAGGACATCATTGCCGACGACAACCCCTGGGGCAGCCATGGCGACCTGCGCCTGCTGCCCGACCCGAGCAGCCGGGTGCGCCTGGAAAACGGCCCCGATTCCCAGGCCGCGCCGCTGGATTACCTGCACGGCGACCTGGTGACCACCACCGGCGCGCCCTGGCCGGTCTGCCCTCGCACCCTGTTGCGCGAAGAAATCGCCCGTTACCGCGAGCTGGACCTGCAGGTCACCGCCGCCTTCGAACACGAATTCAACCTGCTCGGCCTGCCCGATGAGCATGCTGCCGCCTTCTCCCTGCAGGCGCAGCGGCAGACCGGAAACTTCGGCGGTTGGCTGATGAGCGCGCTGGAGCAGATCGGCGCCGAGCCGGAAATGTTCCTGCCCGAGTACGGCCGCAACCAGTACGAAGTCACCTGCCGGCCGACCCAGGGCGTTGCTGCTGCGGACCGCGCGGTGAACGTCCGCGAAGTCACCCGTGAGATCGCCCGCCAGTTCGGCTGGCGCAGCAGCTTCACGCCGCTGCTGGCGCCCGGCGCCGTGACCAACGGCGTACACCTGCACCTGAGCCTGCAACGCCTGGATGGCACTCCGGTGTTCTACGACGAGGCCGCGCCGACCAACCTGTCCAAGCTCGCCGAGCACTGGGCCGCCGGCGTATTGCGCCACCTGCCGGCACTGTGCGCGTTGACCGCGCCGACGGCGGTGTCCTACCTGCGGCTGAAACCGCACCACTGGAGTGCCGCCTACGCCTGCCTCGGCCTGCGCAACCGCGAAGCGGCGCTGCGCATCTGCCCGGTGGTGGAGATCGGCGGCAAGCCCAAGGCCCGCCAGTTCAACCTGGAATTCCGCCCCATGGACGCCACCGCCAGCCCGCACCTGGCCATGGCCGCGGTGCTGATCGCCGGGCGACTGGGCATGCAGCAGGAGCTGCCGCTGTCGGCGGTCACCGATGTCGACCCGCATAGCCTCAGCGATGCCCAGCGCGAGGAACTGGGCATCAAGTCCCTGCCCGGTTCGCTGGAGGAGGCCCAGCGCCTGCTGCTGGCCGATAGCGAACTGTGCGCCCAGCTGCCGCCGGCCCTGCTGCAGACCTACGTCGCCATGAAGCGCCAGGAACTGGCCCTGACCCGCGAACTCAGCGAAGAACAACTCTGTGAATCCTATGCAAAGTTCTACTGAATCCGGCCTCTACCGGCGCCCGCCGTTCGAGATCGTCAACCCGCAGGGCAAGAGCCCGGTGCTGCTGGTCTGCGAACACGCCAGCCGCTACATCCCCGAGGAGCTGGCGCAACTGGGCCTGGACGACGCGGCGGCCGCCGAGCACATCGCCTGGGACATCGGCGCGCTGGAGCTGGCCCGCGAGCTGTCGGCGCGCCTGGACGCCACGCTGCTGGTGGCCAACTACTCGCGCCTGTTGATCGACCTCAACCGGCCGCTGTCCGCTCCGGATGCGATTCCCGAGCACAGCGAGATCTACCCGATTCCCGGCAACTGCAACCTGAGCGCAGCGGCCCGGCAGGAGAGGGTGGCGCGCCTGTTCGAGCCGTTCCACCAACAACTGACCGCGCTGCTCGACGAGCGCCTGGTCGCTGGCCGGCCGACTCGTCTGGTGGGCGTGCACAGCTTCACCCCGAGCTATCGCGGCGAGCCTCGCCCGTGGGTCGCCGGGGTGCTCTACGCCAAGGCCGAAGCCTATGCCCAGCGCATGGTGGCGGGGCTGCGGGAGAGCGGCGAAGAGATCGGCGCCAACCAGCCCTATGTGATCGATCCGTTGGAGGACATGACCGTCCCGGTACATGGCGACGAACGCGGCGTGGACGCCGTGCTGATCGAAATCCGCAATGACGGACTGCGGACCCCGCAAGGGGTGGAAGCCTGGGCTGTACGCCTGGCTCCCTGGCTCTGAGAGCCTGTTTACGACCTGCTGCGCGTCGGCCGTAGGGCGTTGAAAAGCGCCCTCAGATGCTCATTTACGGCTCGTGAACTCCGCTCTTCGGGCGCTTTTCGCCTACTACGGCTCTAGCTCGCGAGGTCGTAAGCAGGCTCTGAGGACCCAAGCCCGACCGGCCATTTGATGGTGAGCGTGCTGCAGCGGCCGGGCAGGTTCTGAAAACAACAACAATTCAGCGCATGAGCGCCGAACCCTTACAGCTGCCGTTCCCAGAGGAAGTGCCCCGTGGCTATCGAACAGTTCGGATACAAGCAACAACTCCGCCGCAGCCTGACGCTCGGCGACCTGGTGATCTACGGGATGATCTTCATGATCCCGATCGCGCCCTTCGGCGTGTACGGCTGGGTCCACGCGGACGCCCACGGCATGGTGCCGATGGCCTACCTGGTGGGCATGGTGGCGATGCTCTTCACCGCGCTGAGCTATGGCGCGATGTCCCGCGCGTTTCCCATCGCCGGCTCCGTGTACTCCTACGCCCAGCGCGGCATCCACCCCAACGTCGGCTTCATCGCCGGCTGGGTCCTGCTGCTGGACTACCTGCTGATCCCGCCGCTGCTCTACGTGTTCAGCGCGCTGGCGCTGAACCACCTGTTCCCGGCGATTCCCAAGCTTGCGTTCATGCTGATCTTCCTGGTGTCCGCCACGCTCATCAACCTGCGCGGCATCACCCTGGCGGCGCGCTTCAACCTGCTGTTCCTGATCGCCGAACTGGTGGTCCTGGCGATCTTCCTGGTCGTTGGCTACCAGGCGCTGCAGGGTGGCATGGGCAATGGCCGGCTGACCCTGGAGCCGCTGCTGCAACCGGAGCATTTCAACCTCGGCCTGGTGATGAAGGCGGTATCCATCGCGGTACTGTCGTTCCTCGGTTTCGACGCGATTTCCACCCTCGCCGAAGAGGTCAAGGGCGACCCGGCCAAGCAGATCGGCCGCGCCTCGCTGATCGCGCTGTTCGTCATGGGCGCCATCTTCATCGTGCAGACCTGGCTGGCCACCGACCTCGCTGCCGGCATGACCTTCAAGTCGGCGGACACCGCCTTCTACGAGATCGCCGAAGCAGCTGGCGGCAGCTGGCTGTCCACGCTGACCGCAGTGGCCACTGCGCTGGCCTGGGGCGTGACGGTGTCGATCACCTCTCAGGCCGCCGTCTCGCGCCTGCTGTACTCCATGGCCCGCGACGGCAAGCTGCCGCGCGTGCTGGCCAAGGTGCATCCGAAGTACCAGACCCCGCACATCAGCCTGTACCTGGTGGGCGTGCTATCGCTGGGCATCGGCATCTACTTCCTCGACTCGCCGGACGTGCTCACCTCGCTGGTCAACTTCGGCGCGCTGACCGGTTTCTGCCTGCTGCACATCGCGGTGATCAACCACTACTTCATCCGACAGAAGAGCGGCCGGGTGCTGCGCCACCTGGTGTTCCCGCTGGTGGGCCTGGTGATCATCGCCTACGTGCTGTTCAGCATGAGCCGCGAGGCGCAGGAACTGGGCGCGGGCTGGATCGCCATCGGCCTGGTGTACCTCGCGGTGCTCAGCCGGCGCGGCAACGGCAGCGAGCTGGCGCGGGAAATCTGACCGGGTGCGCCGTGCTGTCGCAGACGGTACGGCGCGCTTTGACAGAAGGCGGGGCGTGCCCCATAAAGATCCGGGTCGGTGGCGGGCAGTGTCCCCGCCGACTGCTTTCGCCGGGGCAGGGAAGCCGGCACGACTGACGAATCATTGCGAAGCATCATGAGCAGGAAAGATCAGGACAGCCCCTTCACCCTGGACCGCATCGACGAGGAGATCATCCGCATCCTCCGTCACCAGGGTCGCATCACCTACGGCAAACTGTCCGCCCTCGTGCACCTCACCCCGCGCCCCTGCCAGGAGCGCGTCCGCAAGCTGGAGCGACACGGCATCATCCGTGGCTACGGCGCCGTCATCGACGAGCAGAAGATTTCCGCCGGGCTCTCGCTGCTGGTACTGGTCGCACTGTCGAACCAGAGCGGCCGCAGCGCGCAGAAGGCCTTCGAGGCCCGCGTCATCGCTTGCCCGGAAGTGCTGCACTGCCAGCTGATCAGCGGGACCTTCGACTACAGCGTGCGCATGCGCTGCCGGGACATGGAGCACTACCGCGCGCTGACCGAAACCTGGCTGAACGACGAGAGCCTGCATATCGACAAGCTTGTCGCCCATCCCGAGCTGACGACCATCAAGGAATCCGCCAGCTAGCCCTCCGGCGCCCCCTCCGGCGGCGCCAGTTCCTTAGGTTTCCCGCCTGCAATATCGGCCTGTCGAAGGCTGCTAAACGCACAGCCGAATCGGCTGTCGCCGCTCGCCAATACAGCCGGATCGGCCGGCGCAGGCCCGTATAACAGCCGGGTTTTCCCCTCGGCGAGTGGGAAAATCGTCTTGCCCCTCTCTGACGTGCAGACCTGTTCCAGGGCCTCTGCAACCTTGTTGTGCCCGCTGTTCGAGACACGGCGGAGGCGGGCTGCAGTCCAATCAGAAGACGTCAATCACAACAATCGGAGGTCCCACCATGACCCGCTTCGTCGACGTCCCCACGATGTCTCAACTGGTCCAGCAGATCGGTGTCGCCCGCTTCATCGGCGAACTCGCCGACACCATCGCCCAGGACTTCGTGCGCTGGGAGTCCTTCGACAAATCCGCCCGCGTCGCCAACCACTCCGAGATCGGCGTCATCGAACTGATGCCGGTGTCCGACACCGCCCGCTATGCCTTCAAGTACGTCAACGGCCACCCGCAGAACACCCAGCGCGGGCTGTTCACCGTCATGGCCTTCGGCGTGCTGGCCGATGTCGAGACGGGCTATCCGGTGCTGCTCTCCGAACTCACAGTGGCCACCGCGCTGCGCACCTGCGCTACGTCGCTGATGGCTGCCCGTGCGCTGGCGCGTCCGAACTCGCGACGCATGGCGCTGATCGGCAACGGCGCGCAGAGCGAATTCCAGGCGCTGGCTTTCCATCACCACCTGGGCATCGAGGAAATCGCCGTCTATGACATCGATCCGCAGGCCACTGAAAAACTGATCCGCAACCTCTCGGAATTCCCCAGCCTGAAGATCATCCGCGCCGGCTCCACTGCCGAGGCGGTACGCGGTGCCGACATCGTCACCACGGTGACGGCGGACAAAGCCTACGCAACCATCCTTACCCCGGAGATGATCGAGCCGGGCATGCACATCAACGGCGTGGGCGGCGACTGCCCGGGCAAGACCGAGCTGCACGCCGACGTCCTGCGCGCTGGCAAGGTGTTCGTCGAGTACGAGCCGCAATCGCGCGTCGAGGGCGAGATCCAGCAGATGCCGGCGGACTTCCCGGTAACCGATCTGTGGCGGGTGCTGGCCGGCCAGGTCGGCGGGCGTGACAATGCCGAGCAGGTGACCATCTTCGACTCGGTGGGCTTCGCTCTCGAAGACTACTCGGCACTGCGCTACGTGAACGAACAGGCCAGCCGCCTGGACCTCGGCGAGCGCATCGACCTGGTGCCGTGGAGCGAGGACGAGGACAACGATCCCAAGGACCTGTTCCGCTACACCCGCTCCGGCAAGGCGCGCAAAGGGCTGCGCCGCATCGCCTGACGCTCAGCGCGCCTCTTCGGGAATCGCCAGCGGCGGCCGGCTGAGGTCGCTGGCGCTCTGCGTGGTGGCGGCGACACGGGCCTTGAGCCATTGGCTGAAGGCCTTGACCACCGGGCGCTCGGCCTTCACCGGGTCGGTCACCAGGAAATAGCCCCGGCTGGACTGGATGGTGATGTCGAACGGGCGCACCAGCAGGCCACGCGCCAGGGCGTCGCCACTGAGCAGGTTGTCGCCGATGGCCACGCCCTGGTCGGCAATGCAGGCGGCGATGGTGCAGGGCGCGTCGGCGAACAGCACGCCGGAGCGGTGGTCGATGGCGCTCGCGCCCACGGCGCCCAGCCACAGGCGCCAATCAGCGAAATCGTTCATGTGCAGCAGCGTGTAGTGGGCCAGGTCCGCCGGCTGCGTGAGGCCGCCGCGCGAGTGGATCAGGCGCGGGCTGCACACCGGGAAGAAGTGCAGGGCGACCAGTTGCTCCACCGTCTGGTTCGGCCAGTCGCCGCTGCCATAGGCGATGAACAGGTCGGCATCGCTGGCGCTGGTGTCCTGCGGCACGCGCGGCGTCACGACGTGCAATTGCACCTGCGGGTACTGCGCGAGGAAATCCCCCAGGTGCTGGCACAGCCAGTAGGTGGCGAAACCGGGGTTGCAACTCACGCACAGCGGCCCGCTGACCTGCTGCTCGTCGAAGCTGCTGCCGGCCAGTTGCACCTCCGCGAGGATGCGCTGCACGTCGCGCGCATACCTCTCGCCCCGATAGGTCAGGCGGATGCCGCGCCCGGTGCGTTCGGTCAGGGCGAAGCCCAGGCGTTCCTCCAGCGTGGCGATGCGGTGGCTGACCGCGCTGCGGGTGAGGTTCAGCTCCTCGGCGGCGGCGGACACGCTGCCCAGCCGGGCCACGGCATCCAGCGCCCGAAGGGCGGTCATCGAAGGAAAGTGCATGGGCGGTCCAACTCTCGATTGGTGAAACTCTATTGGTGAAACTATCCCGACATGGGGTGGCGAAATCCTGAGCTTGTTGCAAATTTCGCTTCACCAATACTAGGCCACACGACAACAACAACAGGCAACGATGAGGAAGCCGCCATGTCGAAATTCAAGGCCTACGTCCAGCAGTGGATCGACGAGCACCGCCAGCAATTGTCCGACTGGCACCAGGTGATCTGGCATTTCGCCGAGCCGGCCTTCCGCGAGTACAAGTCCTGTGCCTGGTACGTGGAATTGCTGCGCCGCGAAGGCTTCACGGTGGAAGAGGGCAGTGGCGGCATGCCCACCGCCTTCGTCGCCACCTTCAGCAACGGCGAAGGGCCGATCCTCGCCACCTATGCCGAATACGACGCGGTGCCCGGCAACTGCCAGGCAGCGGCGACCAAGCCGATGCCGCGCGAGGGCCTGTCGAAGTACGCGCCGGGCCATACCGACCCGCACTCCGCGCTGGGCATCAGCGCCCTGGGCGGCGTGCTCGCGGCCAAGGCGGCGATGCTGGAATTCGGCATCCAGGGCACCATCAGGTTCTTCGGCGAGCCGGCGGAAAAGCTGCGCGCTTCCAAGCCGGTGCACGCCGCCAAGGGCTACTACGACGACCTCGACGCCGCCGTCAGCTTCCACCCCACCTACATGCTGCCGCTGAACAACACCACCACCTGGGACACGCACTGCGGCATCGCCTACTCGTACATCTACACCTTCACCTGCGAAGACCCGCAGAACTGGATCGCCGCCGACCGCTACAGCCCGATCCCGCAGAACCACCTCGCGGCCCGCGCGCCGGGCGCCAACGATGCGCTGGTGCACTTCTACACGCTGAACGAAAGCCTGCGCCGCTCGACACTGCCGTTCACCGGGCTATGGAGCTTCAACGAGGCCATCCTCACCGCCGGCCAGGCCACCGCCGACAACCTGCCGCCGCACATCTCGCAGATCCAGTACCTGCTGCGCTGCGACTCCATCGAACAGGCCGAGACCATCTCCACGGTGATGGACAACAACGCCGCCGCCGCGGCCATGGCCACCGGCTGCCAGTGGAAGAAGACCTGGGTCTGCAAATCCCGTGGCGGGCTGGCCAACCACGCGCTGGCGCAGGCCTGCTACGACAACCTCGCCGCCATCGGCGCGCCGACCTGGGGCGAAAAGGCCATCGCCGTGGCGCGGGAAATCCACGCGAACCTC